>QIIW01000070.1 GCA_003231645.1 Acidimicrobiia bacterium
CCTCTTCCACACCCGTCCAGACCCCCGAGCACCGAAATCGTCTCACACGGCCACGACAAGACACACGATTGCGGGCCCACCCCGCTCAAGTCTCGGTCGGGGGCGGTCGCGGTGGGGCGACCGGCGTGCACCGAGGTGGGATATGTTGTCTGCCGTGGACCAGAATCCCTCCGACATCGACGGAATCTTTCGGCGGCTCACCGAGATATCCGCTGCGCTCGCTGCCCTGGGCGACGGTGACTCCCCTGATCGACGGATGCTGGAGGCGGAACGCTCCGCTCTGCGTCGGCGTGGCAAGTCGCTGGCCGGTGGAAAAGACTCTCATCGTTCGATCGTTGCGTTGCGAGCCGAACTCGCGGCGCAACGTGAGCGGCTGGTTGACCTGCATGACCGGAGGATCTACAACGTCGGTCGGTCGGTGTCGATGGTTTCGGCCATCGGCCTGAAATCGAGGAGCAAGGCTTCGATCGACGCGGTCAACGAGGCGATCATGGGCGCGGGAAGTGCCGATGAGATCAGAGAGCGAATCGCCGAGATCGTTGTTGAGTTGAAACGCCGAGGCGAGGTGGTGGACGACAAGTTCCGTCGTTGACGGATTCTGTGGCGCTGGCATCGGCTGACAAACATCGCTTCATTTTTCGATCTCCCGATCGGGGTCGCGGTCCAGCTTGTGAAATAATGTACAAAGTCGTTGGGCGAATCGACCGACCGTTGGGACGGGCTGTGACCAAGTACGTTTACGACTTCTCCGAAGGCAACAAGGATCAGGTGGATCTGCTCGGCGGCAAGGGGGCGAACCTGGCCGAGATGACTCGCCTCGGACTGCCGGTTCCACCCGGGTTCACGGTCACGACCGAGGCCTGCCGCAAGTACCTGGCGGCCGGCGATGAGCCGTCGGGACTGGCCACCGAGGTGGACGAGGCCATCTCCCGTCTCGAGGACACGGTCGGCCGCAGGATCGGCGGGGTCTCCGACCCTCTGCTGGTGAGCGTCAGATCGGGTGCCAAGGTCTCGATGCCGGGGATGATGGACACGGTGCTCAACGTCGGGCTCAACGACGAGTCCGTGGAAGGGCTGGTGACCGTCTCGGGCAACCCGAGGTTCGCGTGGGATTCCTATCGTCGATTGATCCAGATGTTCGCCCGGACGGTCATGGACATCGACGGTGATCTCTTCTCCGACGCCCTCAATGCCGCCGTCGAGTCGGCAGGAGTCGGAGCCGATGCCGATCTCGATGCCGCCGCGCTCCAAGAGGTCGTGGCTGCCTTCAAGCAGATCTACCGCGAACAGACCGGGCGCGAGTTCCCGCAGGATCCGCGCCGACAGATCGACCTCGCGATCAAAGCGGTGTTCTCCTCTTGGAACACGCCGCGGGCGCGCCTGTATCGACGCCGCGAGCGCATCCCGGACGACCTCGGCACCGCCGTCAACATCTGCACCATGGTTTTCGGCAACCTCGATGACCGATCCGGAACCGGTGTCGGCTTCACCCGCGACCCGGCGACCGGCACCCCGGGTGTCTACGGCGACTATTTGTCGAAAGCCCAGGGAGAGGACGTGGTGGCCGGTATCCGCAACACCCTGTCACTCGACGAATTCAGGGAAATCGACGAGAGGTCCCACGATGAGCTCGTCGACATCATGCGCCGGCTGGAGATTCACTACCGCGACCTCTGCGACATCGAGTTCACGGTTGAGCGGGGCAAGTTGTGGATGCTCCAGACCCGGGTGGGAAAGCGCACGGCGTCAGCGGCATTCCGAATCGCCGCGCAGTTGGTGGACGAAGGACTGATCTCGATTGACGAGGCCCTCGATCGGGTCACTGGTGCGCAACTCGGACAACTGATGTTTCCGCAGTTTGATCAGACGGCGCCGCGGGCCACGTTCACGGCGGGAATGGCAGCCTCCCCGGGCGCCGCGGTGGGCCGCGCCGTGTTCGACTCCGCCACTGCGGTGGAATGGGCGGCGCGAGGTGAGAAGGTGGTCCTTGTCCGCAAGGAGACCAACCCCGATGATCTGGCCGGAATGGTCGCGTCCGAGGGGATACTGACGGCCCGCGGCGGAAAGACGTCGCATGCCGCCGTGGTGGCGCGAGGAATGGGAAAAACCTGTGTGTGCGGCGCCGGTGACATGAATGTCGACCCCGATGCCCGCACGGCGGCCTGTGGCGGGGTCACCGTCACCGAGGGTGAGGTACTCTCGGTCAACGGGTCGACGGGCGAGGTGTTCGTCGGCGAGTTGCCGGTGGTCGACTCGCCGGTGTTCCGCTACCTCGAGGAGGGGCTTGATGTCGCGCTTGGCGATGCCGGCTCCGACAGCCGGGAGCTGATCGCCGCGGTCGATCGGATCCTCATCCGGGCCGACTCGGTTCGGCGTCTCGGGGTCCGAGCCAACGCCGACACTTCCGCCGATGCCCGCAGGGCGCGGGCGCTCGGGGCCGAGGGGATCGGACTCTGCCGTACTGAACACATGTTCCTGGGTGATCGCAGGATCCTTGTCGAGCGGGTGATCCTTGCCGAGAGTCAAGCCGAGCAGGACGAAGCGCTCGAAGCGCTGCTGCCGCCCCAGCGCGGTGATTTCGTCGAGATCCTCCGGGCCATGGACGGGCTACCGGCCACGATCAGGTTGCTCGATCCGCCGCTGCACGAATTCCTTCCCGACCACGCCGACCTTCGGGTGAAGGTGGCGATCGCCAGGGAGCGCGGCGAGGTCGACGAGGCCGATGTCAGCCTGCTGGCTGCGGTCGAGCGACTCCACGAGTCCAATCCGATGCTCGGGCTTCGGGGTGTGAGGCTCGGCTTGGTCGTGCCCGGGCTCTTCAGGTTGCAGGTGAGGGCGATCGCCGAGGCATCGGTCGAGCGAATCAAGGCCGGCGGCGACCCGTTGGCGGAGATCATGGTCCCGCTCGTCGGGTCGGTCACCGAACTCCGCCTCATTCGCGACGATGCGGAGGCCACAATCGCCTCCATCGCCGAGAAGGCCGGGGTCGACCTCGACATACCGATCGGCACGATGATCGAACTGCCGCGTGCCGCCCTCACCGCCGACCGCATCGCCGGGGCCGCCGATTTCTTCTCGTTTGGCACCAACGACCTCACCCAGACCACCTGGGGCTTCTCCCGCGACGACGTCGAGGCCGCCTTCTTCTCGACCTACCTCGACAAGGGAGTGTTCAAGGTCTCGCCGTTCGAGACGATCGACTTAGCGGGCGTCGGCGAACTGGTCCGGATCGCGTCTGTCAAGGGGCGCGCGCGACGGCCCGAACTGCATCTCGGTGTCTGTGGCGAACACGGTGGCGACCCCGACTCGATCCACTTTTTCGACCGGGTCGGTCTCGACTATGTGTCGTGCTCGCCGTTCCGGGTACCCGTCGCCCGATTGGAGGCCGGTCGGTCGGCGCTGTCCGCCTTGGCGACCGGATGAGCTACGCGTTCTTCCAGTGCCCGGAGCGGTCGTGCCGATTCAGGTTTCCTGCGGCCGTCGACTCCCAACCGGACGGTGGCCATGTGTGTCCGCACTGCGGCTCGATCGTGGTCATGGCGGTCGGCACCGAGACCACCGCGACCGACCGGGATGCATCCCCCGACGCCGAACCGTTCGGTGACCGTGTGACCGCTCACCTCGAGTTGCTTCTCGACAACATCCGCTCGGTCGGCAACGTGGGTTCTCTTTTCCGAACCGCCGACGGTGTGGGTATCCGGGCACTCCACCTCGGCGGTATCACCGCCACTCCCGATCATGAACGGTTCGCCAAGTCGGCGCTCGGTGCCCCGCTGCCGTGGGACCACCGGCTCAACGGGGTCGATCTGGCGGCCGACCTCAAACGTCGGGGTTTCTCGCTGTGGGCGCTCGAGGAGGCCCGGGGAGCGCACGACATATTTGACGTGGGTCGACTTCCGGTCGGTCGACCCACCGTGTTGGTCGTGGGCAATGAGGTGATGGGAATCGACCCCGAGATTCTCGCCATTTGTGATCGGGTGGTCTCGATTCCGATGGTGGGCGTCAAGAGATCACTCAATGTCGTGGTGGCATTCGGTATTGCCGCCTACGTTCTCCTGCATGGTCGACAGGAAAAAACGGGCGGCTGACTGGTTCGATCCGTTGGGTATCCGAGATTCGATCCGGGGATCACTGACCATGCTCGGCGACGCCGCCCGTGTGGTCGCCCCGACCGGCGAGTCGTTCGCCTGGATGATGACCGTCGTGGCGCGTCGCTTGGAGGGAAGGCGGATCGAGATTTGCCGGGAACCGCTGATCGAGGCGCGGGTCGCGAAGATCCGAGAGGTGGTACCGGCCACCGCAATTCCTGTTCCCGGGGTGAGCGACAGCATCGCGCTCTGGGAGCGGGCCGTGTTCTCGGTCGATTCGGTCGCTGTCGGCGGTGGGGCGGTCGAGCGGGTCGATGTGGTGGCGACCGACATCAGGATCGCCGACTCCAGTGCGCAGCTCATTTCGGTGGCACACGTCGACTTCCTCGTCACCGTCAACTCTGACGATCTCGCCTACTGGATGAATGAGCTGGGTGTGGATGCCGAGTTCGACATGGGCACCTGCACCGCGGAAGTGAGACCCGCGACCCACGCCAGATGGCTTCGGGTGGTGGTCGAGCCGACGCTTCGTGGCCGAAGGGTCGAGATCCGGACAGCCGCTGCGAAGATCGGCCGGTTGACGATCCCGTTGCCGGGCGGGTTGATCAAGGTGCGTTCATGGGAACTCCGGGAGCTGCCCGACGGGGTGGAGATGACCGGGATGCACCCCGTCGATGGCCGGCATCTGGAGGTCAGGCTCAAGGGCCGTGCGCTCGAACTCCCCGTTGACATCCCCCGGATCATCACCGACGTCGGTGTCGAGGGAACGATGTCGGTCGTCAGGATCCTGCGCCTGTAGCGATCGTCCCCGTGAGGTTGGCGTCAGGGGGCGGCGTGATCGCCGGAGTCGGCTTCGTGTTCGGCGGCGAACGATTCGTAGATCCGGATCAGGATCTGTTTCTGTTCGCCGGTCAGGCCGTTCTGTGATCTGATGGCGTCGATCAGATTGGACTCCCGCTCGGAATCGAGAATGCCGGCCCGAACGTAGAGCGACTCCGACGACAGTTGGAGGGCACGGGCTATCTGTTGGAGGATCTCGGCGGAGGGGCGCTTGAGGCCGCGTTCGATCTGACTCAGGTAGGGGTTGGACATCCCGGCGAGGTCGGCCAGCTTGCGAACGCTCAACTCGGCCTGGCGACGTTGCTCGCGTATGTACTCGCCGAGGTCGTGCCAGGTGTCTCGGGGGTCGATCGGACGGTTCACCATGGCCACCCTAGGGACGCGACTCGACGGGGCCGGCGATGCCGGCCCCGTCGTTGATCGGTTTGGGGGAGAAACCGATCAGATCTCTTCGGTCTTGTCGGCCTTCTTGGAGGAGGCCTTCTTGGACGAGACCTTCTTGGTAGTGGGAGCCGCGACGTTGAGGAAGTCCCAGGCAGCCCGGCGACGCTCGTTGATGACTTCGCCCACCCGGGTCGGGAGGCGCTCTTCGAACCTGGCGGCGCGGGCCTGATTGCCATCATGGAACTTGATGAGGGCCTCGGCTCCGTGCTTGCGGGCGATTCCGGCGTGCTCCTCGACGAAGTCGGGGACGTTGATCTTGACGGACGAGAAGAGCTTTTCGGCTTGCCCCTCGAGGCGCTCGGCGAGTTCGGGACGCTGCTCGCGGATGCTGTTGGCGACAGCGTCGGAGATGATGAGGTTGACACCAACGGAGGTGTAGGCGATGTTCTTGACCTGATCGGCTACTGCGGCCATGGGGGGACTCCTGGTTAGGGTTCTGGCTCTGGAGGTGATCGGAGGGTCTCTCGACCCGTCGTACCGCTAACTATAATTAGCGGTACCGGCAAGCACAACCTGTTTCTCGCGAATATGCAAACTGTTGCAAGCGGTCTTCGAACGTGACCGCAGGACCTGCTTACGGACTCCATGTGATGGGGGAGCATTGGCTACCCGACATCAGTGGCCTGAGCGAACTCGGGCTGCTCGTCAACCTGGCCAAGGACCACGACGACGCGGTGGCGGCCGCCCGGCTTTGCCGGCTTCTCGGAGATTTCGCGTGCAGCCGGCGCTCACTGGTCGGGCACCCCCGGCGCGGGGCCGGCCCGGTGCTGGTCGCCGCGGTGCCCCCGAATCCGGCGGTTCACGACCACCTGTCGCCCCGGCTGGCCGAGGCTGTTGCGGAGGCCCTCGGCCGGCGATTCGATCATGATCTGATCGTTCGACACCATCCCACGGCTCGTCTGCGCGACACGGAGCCGTCGAGGAGGAGGTCCACCGCGGCTCTCGCCGGCTACGACGTGACCAGGCCGGTGGAAGGTGCCACGGTGATCCTCGTCGACGACGTGATCATGACCGGAACCACGGTCGGGCTCATCGCCGAACTGCTGGCCGAGGCCGGAGCCGGTCGGGTCGAGGTGGTCGTGGCCAGCCGCACCCGGCGACGCCACCGGTGAGGAGACCCCGGCGGACCGGTGGGGATCAGTCGTCGCCGCGGCGGGCGATGATCCTGCCGATCCAGTGCTCGTAGAGGTCGACCTCCTGCGCACCCTGCACGGGAAGTACCCCGTCGATCACCACCGTGGGCACCGCGGTGATGCCCTGTTCGACCGCTTCGTCGTGGTCATCGAGTACGTGTTGGGTGAGAACCTTCTCGTTGGATTCGACGTAGCCGGCAAACGCGGCTCGGTCGGCACCGCACTCCTCGGCAATATCGGCCAGCACGTCTCGGTCGGATATGTCACGGCTGTCGGCGAAGTAGGCGGCGAGCATCGCACGGTCGAATGCCTTCGAGAGGTCGGCCGACCAGGCTGCCATGGCCTTGGCCGCGACGTGAGCCGGAATGCTGCCCGACGGTGCCGGGGCATCCGAGGACCACACGCTGAACTTCGCCCCGGGTTCCATCGCCGCGGGACGCAACCACGACTGGGTGTACTGCACGAACCTCTCGCGCTCGCGTTCCGATGTCTTCGGGCGGAGCAGAAACGACCTGGTTTCGATCGATATCGCGTCGCCCATCCGGCGGGTGAGTTCGTCGAGACGCACGGTTCCGATGTAGCACCACGGTCAGAGGAAATCGGTCCAGAACGTCAGTTGAATTGGCTCTGCCACGGCTTGACCCTACCGGTCCCGGCTACCGTGGCATCGGCACGGTGCCCGGGATGAGATTTCGACCCAGGGAGAGAAATTGACATCTGTAGCGTTCGTTGGCCTCGGTGTGATGGGCTACCCCATGGCCGGTCATCTCGCCGCGGCCGGCCATCGGGTCACGGTGTACAACCGCACCGGATCGAAGGCCGAGGCGTGGGTGGCCGAGCACGGGGGCACCGCGGCACCGACCCCGGCCGGGGCCGCGGCCGAGGCCGAGATGGTGTTCGTGTGCGTGGGCAATGACGACGACCTCCGTGCCGTCACCACCGCCGAGAAAGGAGTGCTCGAGTCGATGGCGCCGGGCACTGTTCTGGTCGACAACACGACCACCTCGGCCGGGGTGGCCCGTGAGGTCCATGCGGCCGCTGCCGCCAAGGACGTGGGATTCATCGACGCGCCGATCTCCGGTGGCCAGGCCGGCGCCGAGAACGGTGTCCTCACGGTCATGTGTGGTGGCGATCAGGCCGATTTCGATCGGGTCGTCCCGGTGATCGGATCCTACGCACGCGCTGTCACTCTGCTCGGTCCGTCCGGGGCCGGGCAGCTCACCAAGATGGTCAACCAGATCTGTATCGCCGGCGCGGTACAGGGAGTGAGCGAGGGTATCGATTTCGCCCGTCGGGCCGGACTCGACCCGGATCAGGTGGTGGACGTGATCTCCAAGGGCGCGGCCGGGTCGTGGCAGCTCGAGAACAGGGGTCCCACCATGGCGAGGCGGGAGTTCGACTTCGGGTTCGCCCTCGATCTCATGCGCAAGGATCTCGGCATCTGTCTCGATGAGGGCGATCGCCTGGGCGCCACGCTACCGATCACCGCTCTTGTCGACCGGTTCTACGCGGTTCTTCAACGCCAAGGCCATGGCAGCTGGGACTCGTCGGCCCTGATCGAACTCCTGGTCGACGACTGACAGCGACCCTCTCCC
>QIIW01000154.1 GCA_003231645.1 Acidimicrobiia bacterium
CACTGTCGTGGCAGGCATCGCAGCATGGTTCGTCTTCGGACCCAGCGACGAGACAGCCGACTCGGACGCGCAAGCGGTGCCGCTCTAAGCGGGGTCAGGCCCCTCGGCACGACCCTCGGACAGTGCTTCAGGTGAGGTCTTGCGCGGCGGCCTCGAGGCACGAGATGTCAGGGTCCCACAGGCTTGGCGAAGACACCTCCACCAGGTCGACCCTCAACGCGCTGATCTCGACCGTGGCCTGCATGTCGTACCAGTTCGGGTGCGAGATCTCGACATCAAGCCATGCTCGCGCCCCGTCGATCACCTTGACCGCGGTGAAAGTGCCCCAAGAGCTGTCCAAGCCCCGACATGTCGAGTAGAACTCGGTCCACCCGAGCTGCTCGGCAAGAGCTAGGACGACGAGCAATTCGGCGGCGATGTTGTCTGGTTGTTCAGCGAAGGTGAAACGGCGCGTTGCCGTGTTGGAAACGTCGCCTGGGCGGGCGGGTCGGCCACCCACTATGTCTGAATTCGGTAGCCAGCCAGGGGGAGTCAGGCTCATCAGCGAATCTGCGGCCAGTACCTCTGCGCGCGCCACGTCGGCCGGGTGAGGATCGAAGTTCCTCTTATCGAGAGGAGCCGCGAGCCAGCCAACTACAAAGACAGCACCAGTGAGAACCCCAAGCAGCGCCGCCAGCCGCAACCCCCACGTTTTGATCATGGGTCCCCTATCGGCCGGGTCCGCGAGCACATGAGCGAAGAGGCCCCGGCGATGTGGCCGCCGCGCTCACAACAGCGGGCGTGGCGCCGATGGAACGACATGTCGAGACGAAACGCGCTCCTGTTTGGCCTGGCGGTCGCCGCCGCAGCAGCCGGCGCGATGATCGTCGCCACCGCCGACGAATCGGTCGCCCACCCCGAACCGCAGAACCTCGACAACGTGATGCTGCACGGCGACCAAGTCACCCTCCCCGACTACACGCGCGGCGGCGACCGGATCCCCGTCGACGAGGGCTACATCGTGGTAGTCCCCTACAGCGAGATCGAAACGTTCAAAACCCGCATCGGCGATGACCGCTTCGACCCCGGGCCCCTACTCGCAGGCCGCGGGCGCCTCCCGACCACCGGGATCTCCACAGTCAACCGCGCGCTACCCCCACAAGACGTGGCGCCGTGGCCCACCATCGAACTACCCAGCAACGGCTGGCAGATCGAACTCACCCCAGGCCCCCAAGCAATCTGCTACGTGCGCAACCGCTACACCAGTAACTCGACCTACTGCGCGGTGATCGACCTCCAACAATCCACCCGACTGCAATTCGACGCCGACCAACCCGATGCAGGAGCCTTCTCATTCCCTCGGTCCTTCATCCTCGACTGAAGCACAACACGCCCAGGCACCCGACCAGCCTGCGGTCGGTCTAGGTTTCGCAGCCTGACACCTGCTCACCCACACAGCTATCGGTCCCGGCGCCCCCAAACAGGCTGTCAACCCCGCCGCCACCAGTGAGGGCGTCATCGCCCGGGTTGCCATACAACACGTCGTCACCAGGGCCCCCACTGAGCGTGTCGTTATGGCCGTTGCCATGCAACGCGGCTCACTACCGGCCTTCACGGACCGATAGAGACACCATGTCGAGACGAAACGCGCTCCTGTTTGGCCTGGCGGTCGCCGCCGCAGCAGCCGGCGCGATGATCGTCATCACCGCCGACGAATCGGTCGCTCACCCCGAACCCCAGAACCTCGACAACGTGATGCTGCACGGCGAACAAGTGACCCTGCCAAGATACCTACGGCGAGGCGACGGACCGATCCCCGTCGACGAGGGCTACATCGTCGTAGTCCCCTACAGCCAGATCGAAACCTTCAAAACCCACATCGGCGACGACCGCTTCGACCCCGGGCCCCTACTCGCAGGCCGAGGACGCATCCCCACCTCCGGCATCTCCACCATCAGCGGCGCCCTCCCCCCACAAGACGTGGCGCCCTGGCCCACCATCGAACTACCCAGCAGTGGCTGGCAAATCGAACTCATCCCAGGCCCACATACAATCTGCTACATCCGCAGCGGCGCCGCGAGCAACGCGGCGCATTGTGCGGTGATCGACCTCCAACATTCCACCCGACTGCAATTCGACGCCGACATACCCCCCGAAGGAGCCGTCTCGTTCCCAGAGTTCTTCATCCTCGACTGAACCACAACACGCCGGGGCGCCCGAACAGCCTGCGGTCGGTCTAGGTTTCGCAGCCTGACACCTGCTCACCCACACAACTATCGGTCCCGGCGCCGCCGAACAGGCTGTCAACGCCGCCGCCACCGTTGAGGGTGTCATCGCCCGGGTTCCCGTGCAACACGCCGTCACCGGGCCCACCCGTGAGCGGGTCGTCCTGACCGTTGCCATACAACTCGTCGGCACGCGAGCCGCCGACCAGGGTGTCGTTGTCGTTGCCGCCATTGAGCAGATCGTCACCCGGCTCCAAGTGGCGGCGCCACACCACCGAAGCGGACCGCCTTTTGCCGGGGTCAGGTCCCGGCACGGACACCCCGACCTCGCGCAGCGGGCCGGGTGCCGGGACCTGACCCCATTGATCACAAACCCTGCGCACAGAGAGGACTCCCGCGGGAGCGTCCAAACCAACAAGACGTAACGCTCACAGACCGGGTTGTGTCGGCCGATGGGGAAAGCTATGGCCAGGCCACAAACACTGCTCATCGGCGTCGCCGCGGTAGCCGCCGCCGCGATCGCACTGATCGTCACCCTCGCCGACGAATCTGTGGCCCATCCCGAACCCGAAAACCCTGACAACATCGTCCTACACGGCGACGAAGTCACCCTGCCCGAATACCGGTGGCGAGGCGACGGCCCCATCCCCGTCGACGAGGGCTACATAGTCGTAATCCCCTACAACCAGATCGAAGCCTTCAGAACCCAAATCGGCGACGACCGCTTCGACCCCGGACCCCAACTCGCAGACCGCGGACGCCTCCCGACCACCGGCATCATCACCGTCAACCGGGACCTACCACCCCAAGACGTCGCGCCGTGGCCAACCATCGAACTCCCCAGCGACAGCTGGCAACTCGAACTCACCCCAGGCCCACAAACAATCTGTTGGATCCGCAACCGCGACACCAGCAACCGGACCTACTGCCTCGTTGTTGACCTGCAACGCTCCACCCGCCTCCAATTCGACGCCGACATCCCCGACGAGGGAGCCGTCTCAACTCCGGACTACTTCCAACTCGATTAACCCCACGCAGCCCCTCGCGGCGCTACGTTTCGCAGCCCGACACCTGCTCACCCACACAACTATCAATCCCGGCGCCGCCAAACAGGCTGTCAACCCCGCCGCCACCGTTGAGGGTGTCATCGCCCGGGTTCCCGTGCAACACGCCGTCACCGGGCCCACCCGTGAGCGTGTCGTCCTGACCGTTGCCATACAACTCGTCGGCACCCGAGCCGCCGACTAGGGTGTCGTTGTCGTTGTCGTTGCCGCCATTGAGCAGATCGTCACCAGGCTCCAAGTGGCGGCGTCACACCACCGAACCGGACCGCCTTTTGCCGGGGTCGGGTCCCGGCACGACACCCCCCTGGACGCGCAACGGGCGGGGTGCCGGGACCTGACCCCATTGATCACAAACCCTGCGCACAGAGGGGACTCC
Source organism: Acidimicrobiia bacterium (assembly GCA_003231645.1). GTDB lineage: Bacteria > Actinomycetota > Acidimicrobiia > Acidimicrobiales > Aldehydirespiratoraceae > SZUA-87. The sequence goes on from QIIW01000154.1 coordinate 3,645, forward strand.
CGCGGGAGCGTCCGAACCAACAAGACGTAACGCTCACAGACCGGGGTCCCCCGGCCGATGGGGACAGCTATGGCCAGGCCACAAACACTGCTCATCGGCGTCGCCGTAGTAGCCGCCGCCGCGATCGCACTGATCGTCACCCTCGCCGACGAATCAGTCGCCCACCCCGACCCACAAAACCCTGACAACATCGTCCTACACGGCGACCAAGTCACACTCCCCGAATACCGACGCAGAGGCAAAGGCCCCATCCCCGTCGACGAAGGCTACATAGTCGTAATCCCCTACAACCAGATCGAAACCTTCAAAACCCAAATCGACGACGACCGCTTCGACCCCGGCCCCCAACTCGCAGACCGCGGACGCCTCCCCACCACCGGCTTCAGAGGAAACCGGTACCTACCTGCCCAGAACCTCGCCCCGTGGCCCACGATCGAACTCCCCAGCAACGGCTGGCAAATCGAACTCACCCCAGGCCCCCAAACAATCTGCTACGTACAGAACCTCGACACCAGCAACACCACCTACTGTCTAGTCGTTGACCTGCAACGCTCCACCCGCCTCCAATTCGACGCCGACCCACGCCTCGAAGGCGCCGTCTCGAAGCCGGACTACTTCCAACTCGACTAACCCACCTACAGCCCCTCGCGGCGCTACGTTTCGCAGCCCGACACCTGCTCACCCACACAACTATCAATCCCGGCGCCGCCAAACAGGCTGTCAACACCTCCGCCACCGTTGAGGGTGTCATCGCCCGGGTTCCCGTGCAACACGTCGTCACCGGGCCCACCCGTGAGGGTGTCGTCCTGGCCGTTCCCGTGCAACTCGTCGGCACCTGAGCCGCCAACCAGAGTGTCGTTGCCGTTACCGCCATTGAGCACGTCATCACCCGGCTCGCCATACAACATGTCCGCACCCGGGCCACCGAACAACGTGTCGTTGTCTGCATTGCCGTGCAACTCGTCGGCCCCAGACCCCCCGAACAGACTGTCATTGTCGTTACCGCCGTTCAACACATCGTCGCCCGGGTTGCCGTACAACATGTCGTCACCGGGCCCACCCGTGAGCGTGTCGTCTTGGCCGTTACCGTGCAACTCGTCGGCACCCGAGCCGCCAACCAGGGTGTCGTTGTCGTTGCCGCCATTGAGCACATCGTCACCAGGCTCGCCATAAAGCGTGTCGGCACCCGGGCCCCCATACAACACGTCGTCTTGGCCGTTGCCATGCAACTCGTCGGCACCCGCCCCACCAAACAACGCATCGTTGTCGTTACCGCCATTGAGCACGTCGTCACCAGGCTCGCCGAACAACATGTCGTCGCCGGGCCCACCCGTGAGCGTGTCGTCTTGACCGTTACCGTGCAACTCGTCGACGCCACTGCCGCCGGTGATGGTGTCGTTGCCGTTGCCGCCATAGACGGTGTCGGCGCCGGGGCCCGCGTTGATGACATCGTCGCCGGGACCGCCACAGATGATGTCGTTGCCTCCCAAACCGGTGATGATGTCGTTGCCGCCCCCACCAAAGATGATGTCGTCGCCCGGCGTGCCGACGATGATGTCATCGCCCGGAGTCCCCGCAATAGTGGCCATGGCGGTCTGGCACGAACCCGCGAACGCCACGTAAACCATCGCGTCGGTCTGGGTACTCAGCCCGGCGCTGTCGGTGACGGTCGCTGTGAGCAAGTGGCCACCGCGACCCAGGGCCGCCGCGGGAATCGCCAATGTGGCGCCCGTGGCCAGCGTAGAACCGGCCTGATCGGTCCAAACAATGTCTTGGCTGATCAACCCGTCCTCGACGTCGAGCGCCGTGCCGAGCAACAACACCACCGAATCGTCGTCGAACACCTGCCCAGAGGTATCAATCACCAGCACCGGCGCCGAGCCCGGCAACGCGATCGGTGTGGTCTCCACAATCGTGGTGTTCATACTGTCGCTGACAAGGACCCGCACCCGTGCTGTGGCCGGACCCGCGAACGTATCGGTCGGCAACGACATCGACGTGCCTGACGTGGCCGCCAACTGGCGCCAAGTGGCACCGTCGTCGGTGCTGATCTCCACACGATGATCGAGTTGGTCGCCGTCGGCGTCGCTGCTCTGCCACGAGATGTCCACCGTGTCGCCAACAACAGGGGGGTCCACCACCAGCACAGGCGCAGCCTCAGACCTCGTCAACAGCCCCTGCTGTGTGCCGGTGTCATCCAACAACACCACCGACGCCAAATCGGCGATCTCGGGCACCGTCACCCTGAAATACCTCGGCAGCGCTGCACCGGACAAGTCGTCGGGGACCCCGTCATAGGACCGCGGCTCGATCGGGTACGTGGCAACCACCACGTCGGCAGAGTCGCGCAACTCAAGGGTCCACGAACCGGACGTGGGCACGTCCAGAACCGTGTCGGGAAGCCCAAATGTGGGAGCAAACGCCACAAAGGAGTTCGCGTCATCGACAATGCCGCCAATCTCCCTACCGGGCGCACCAACAGCGAGACCCTCGGCGGCCGCAGCGTCGACGACCCCACGCCACGCAATGCGCAGGCGCGTGTTCGTCTCGTCGCCGGGCCATTGGCCGTGGAACGCGGCGTCGATGTCGACGTTGTCGCGGCCGCGAGCGCAATAACTCATCAACTCGGTTGTCTCGTGCGGCGAGATCACAAACGACGGTGCGTCGACCGACTCGAAAGGACCCAACAACCGTGGGGCCGCGCCCCACACAATCGTCTCGTCACCCTCGGTGAGGTCGTCCATGGTAGTGACAACGCCATAAGTCCCACCAAACGGCGCGTACGGCGAATAGTTCGCCAAATCACCGGACGGATACTGGACCCCTCCAGCTTCGAGGCACACCGTGTTCGCATGGTCGATGTCGACCGTGTGGGCTGCCTCGTGAGCGCCCGTCCAGCGATCGGGGCCGTTGGGGTCACCTCGAAACGCCCAGGTGTCGGCTGTGGTGGCGGTGGTCTCGCCAGCCCGAACCTCGACGACGGCGTTGCTCGAATCCCCAGCGGCGGCGCCACGCTGGTCGTCAACCGAGCCCGCATAGAACATCAAGTAAGGCACCTCGGAAACCGTCCCATCGATATCGCGTTCCTGGTCCAACGCCGCGAACATCGTGTATGTCCAAATTGCCGCACAGCTGTCGTCGTCGCGCACCCAGTCCTCGAGCCTGTTGAGCCAGTTGCAATCAGGATTGGATGAAGCATTCTCCAACACGTAGTACGGATCAAACGAACCCTGCACATCAATATCCGAAATCGGGTGCATGTCAATAATGCGCCTCAGCGACTCGACCACCTCAACCCCGCTCGGCGCCCCCGCCGCCTCACCCTGAACAAACCCGCGGGCCACGCCCATCGGCACGATCAGTGGCGGCTCCACCTGAGCGATGTTGACCACGCAACCAGTGGCCCCGCACCCCACGTCGGTCACGTCGCCCGCAGCGTTGTACACCTTCAAATCGACTGTGACGTCGAGGGGCCCCTCGCTCAGAGCCGAGGCAGGCACAAAGAAGTCCAGACTGCGATCCGAATCCAACCGAACATCACGATCGGCCGCATCGGCGGGAACATCAGGCCCGTCAACGCGCTGCACCTGCATAACCTCCACCGACGCGCCACCTTGTTCCAGTAACAACGTGCCCGACACCCACTCGTCTGAGCCCAACGGCACGGCCGCTTCGAGGTGCACCCGAACCACAGCATCCTTGCCCGCGATCAGCGGAACGTCATTCACCCAATTCTGGACAACCTGGTTCACCTCGATAGCCCGCACCGACACCGCCCCAGGCCCCGGGCCGCCGCCGCTGCTGTCTACGCCGAGGCTGTAGTGGGCGGCGATCTGGGCGGGGGTTAGGGCTGTGTCGTAGATGGCGAGTTCGTCCATGACTTGACCGTTGATGGAGCCCAGACGGATCTGGCCGGACCCCGCGAAGTCATAGAAAATCGGCG
>QIIW01000032.1 GCA_003231645.1 Acidimicrobiia bacterium
TCGACCCGAGCCCTCAGGCCAGCCAGGGCGGTTTCACGTCGGGGTAGTCGACCGGCACGTCGAACAGATCGAGCGCGTGTCTGATCGGTTTCAGTGCCGACGGAACCGAGACCACCACGATGACCGACGGTTTCTCGCGCACGACCAGATCGGCGGCCACACCGATCAATCCGACATCGGCACCAACCGTGGTCACCACCAACACCGCGCCGTCGGGAGTCCGGGCCAGTGCCCCGACCGGTGCATTGGTGCGCGGGCCCCGACGCGGCTCGGTGGCGGGCAACCTGGCAAGTGGCCCGAGGCCGAGGCACGTGGGGTCGTCGACCAGTGAGCACATCAGCCAGCGCTCACGGGCCATTCGCCCCAGCGGGTGGAACTCGGTCCCCGGCCGCCGGTGGATCGCGACCTCGGCCACGACGCGCGACAGCACGTCTTCGACCGTGGAGCCGCCATGCAGGACACGGTTGACTTCGCGGTCGACCTTCCCCACACCCACCTGCACCTCGCCACCATCGGCGCTCGGCACGATCCGTGCCAGCTCGAGTCCGAGATACTCACCAAACACCGTGCCATCGTCGATCACCACCTCGAGGCCCACGGACCGCAACACTTCAATGCCGGCGTCGACCCCGCTGGGAGTCTCCCATCCCGGGATGGGCGCAGGAGCAGGTCCGACCTCGACCAGCCTCGCACCATCGACAGCCATCACCACCGGAGAAGCGCACAGCGCGCCCCCCCGTCGGGCATGATCGCCGGGCCCGGCGTCGGGATCGACCATCAGAGTGAGTTCACGAACCCCGAAGCGTGCCGCCCAGACCATCGCCGCGCCGAAGGCCAACGGACCGGCCTTCATGACCAGAGAGACTCCGCGTCCGTCGCCGTCATGAAGCCCGACCATCTCGGCGAGAGCGGTCGTGTGAACGCGGCTGGGATCCGCCGGCCATGTTCGGTGCCGCGACGCGGCAAGCGCACGCGCTCGTGTCTCGTCGAGTGCTACGAGCCGGCCCGGGCCTGGACCCACGGCCTGATCTCAGCTGCCTGCTTCAGGGGTGGCCTCGGCCCCGGTGGCCTTGGCCTTGCGACGGCCGTAACGGCGCTCGAATCGCTCGACGCGACCGGCGGTGTCGACGATCTTCATCGTGCCGGTGAAGAACGGGTGGCTCTCGCTGGAGATCTCGACCTTGCGCAGCGGATACTCGTTGCCGTCTTCCCAGGTGACGGTCTCGCCGGCCGCGATGGTTGACCTGGTTATGAAGGAGTGATCGGCGGACGTGTCCTGGAACACGACCAGACGGTACTCGGGGTGGATGTCAGGCTTCATGGCTCGTCCAGTCTGGAGGAATAGTGTGCGGCTCGCAACCCGCACCGGAACTTGGAGAATCCGGGGGAATCAAGCCGGAGACGGACCCTTGGCGATCTCTTGCAGGAACTCCTCGTTGTTTCGGAAAGAACCGATCCGTTCGATCAGCATCTCGAGGCCGGCGGCAGCCCCGGATTCGCCATCGGCCGACAGTCCCATGAGGACACGACGAAGCTTCCACACCTGGTCGAGTTCCTTGCGTTCGAACAGGAGCTCCTCGTGGCGGGTCGAAGAGCCGGCCACGTTGATCGCCGGGTAGATCCGGCGTTCGGCGGCACGGCGATCGAGTCGCAGCTCCATGTTGCCGGTGCCCTTGAACTCTTCGAAGATCACCTCGTCCATTCGGGAGCCGGTCTCGACGAGGGCCGAGGCCAGGATGGTGAGTGATCCACCCTCCTCGATGTTGCGTGCCGCGCCGAAGAACTTCTTGGGCGGGTAGAGCGCACCCGAATCGATACCACCCGACATGACCCGCCCGGTGGCCGGAGCGGCCTGGTTGTAGGCACGGGCGAGGCGGGTTATGCCATCGAGAATGATGCAGACATCGCGTCCGGTCTCGACGATTCGCTTGGCCCGCTCGATGGTCATCTCGGCGACTGCGGTGTGCTCTTCGGCCGGACGGTCGAAAGTGGAGGCGATGACCTCACCCTCCTTGATCCACCGCTTCATGTCGGTGACCTCTTCGGGTCGTTCATCGACCAGAAGCACCATCACATGGACTTCGGGATTGTTGGTCTCGATCGACCGGATGATGTTCTTCATCACCGTGGTCTTGCCGGCCTTGGGAGGCGACACGATGAGGCCACGCTGGCCCTTGCCGATCGGCGACACGAGGTCGATGATCCGCGCCGTCACGTTGGCCTGCCCACGGGGGATCTCCTGTCGCAACCGCTCGTCGGGGAACAACGGGGTGAGGTCCTCGAAGTGGGGACGACCGGACACCGAATCGGGAGGACCACCGTTGACCGATTCGATCGACACCAGAGCAGGATTCTTCTCGTTGCGGGTCGCCGGCCTGGAGGCGCCAACGATCTCGTCGCCCTTGCGCAGGCCGAGTTCGCGGACCATTTTCACCGGAACATAGGCGTCCTGTTTGGAGGGGAGATAACCATTGACACGAAGGAAACCGAATCCCTCGTTGCGAAGGTCGAGCACTCCGCGGACCGGCACCGGCTCACCATCCCAGGTCTCGGTGACATGATCACGGTCTCGTCCCCGGCGACGACGACGTCTGCTGCTTCCCTGCGAGTCCGGCTGAGATTCGCGACCGCCGTTTCCTGGCCGGTCGTTACCGTTTTCACCGTCGCCGTTTCCGCCGGTGCCGCCATTGCGTTTGCGCTCACCGTCACCGCTCGGCTGGGTCCGGGCGTCACCACCCGGGTCGCCGTCGGGTCTGGACTCGGCGTCGGCCGCGGCACCATTGCCGGCGGTTTCGATGTCGGTCGTCGTTTCGGACCCGGCCGCGGGTGGGCCGGAATCGGCGGGCCGTGGATCGGCCGACGCCGCCGGTGCTGCGGTCGGGTCATCGCCGGTTGCCATCTCGATGATCATGTCGATGATCTCGCCCTTGCGGGCTCTCGACGGCGGTTTCCTGCCGAGCGTCGTCGCGATGGTGGTGAGTTCTTCTCGATCCTTGCGCTGAAGCGTCGACCGTCGCATCTCCGTGGGTGGCACGGGCTGGTCTCCTCGTGTTGGAGGTGATCCGCCGCGACACACTGCCGTCGTCGGGCGGTTTGGATTGTCGCCGGCCGCTGAGAGAGGGGCGCTTACGACGACCCAAAGCGTATGGGCGCAGATCGGCGCTCACAACCGCGGGCCGGGCCAACTCTCACCGACCGCAAGGGCCGGATCCCGTTCAGGTCCGACCGGGCTTCACGAGCCGACCCATGAGGAGGCATCCGTCGACTCGTTCGGCCTCGGCCACTCCCCGTTCGCTGTAGATGCCTCCCGGCCCATCGGTCGAGGAGTCACAGAGAAGGTACGGAACGTCGGCCGAGGTATGGGTTCGCAGCGCCAGTGGTGTGGCGTGATCCGGCAGGAGCAGCAGGCGCCAGTCACCCATCGAATCGAGGCCATCGATCAGACCGGCGAGGATCCTGGCATCCCAGTCTTCGAGCGCCTTGACCTTGGCGGCGACATCACCGGCGTGACCTGCCTCGTCGGTGGCCTCGACGTGGATGATGAACAGGTCGAGGCCGCCGGCCAGGCCGGCGAGGGCGGCATCGCGTTTGCCCTCGTAGTTGGTGTCGTACCAGCCGGTGGCCCCCTCGACCGTGGCCACCGACATGCCGGTGAGCACGGCCAAGCCCCGGATGAGGTCGACCGCGGTGACCAGGCCGGCGGCAACGCCGAACTTATCGGCGAAATCGGGCAGTACCGGCTGGGGGCCCTGCCCCCAGAGCCAGATCTGGTTGGCCTCCAGTCCGGGGTATCCGGCCAAGACGTCGCGGGACGCCTCCTGGAGCCGAGCCACCTGGGTCGCGGCCGCGCCGACCGGCATCGGTGCGACCCGGCCGGTGTGGTCGTGGGGCGGCACGCACTCGGTCTGCTGCCATGAGATCGGGGCCACCATGGTGTGCCGGTATTGCAGGCCGGCATGAAACTCGACGGTGCCGTCATCGCCCCACTCTCCTCCCGAACCGAGTTCGCGTTGCAGGTCGGCCAGCACCTCGACGGCCGCATCCGCATCGGGATGGCCGCCGGCGAAGTCGACCATGACACCGGCGTCGTCGACCACCACGAGATTGCAACGGAAGGCGATGCGGTCGGAAGGTAGACGCAGACCGATCGCCGCGGCCTCGATCGGGGCGCGGCCGGTGTGGTAGCGGGTCGGGTCGTAGCCGAGGATGGCGAGGTTGCCGATGTCGCTCCCGGGAGCCATGCCATCGGGAATCACCGCGGCCCGACCGACGATGGAACGGGCAGCGAGAGCACGAAGCACCGGGATGTGGGCGGCCTCGAGTGGTGTGTGGCCGCCGAGATCGGGATGTGGCTCGTCGGCGCAGCCATCGGGGATACAGATCACGTATTTCACGGGCGACATGTTGACACGCGTCCGGCGGTATCGAAACGTCGATTCAGCTCCGCCGCACGGAGTCGACGTAGTCCTCGACGGTGGTGAGATCATCGGGCAGGCTCTCGAAGCGTTCGGGCCGGTCGAACAGGTCGGCGAGATGCCCGGGCAACTCCGGCTCGACACCGGTGGCCTTCGACACGGCATCGGGGAACTTGGCGGGGTGCGCGGTGGCGAGACTCACAATCGTCTCGCCCGGCCGACGCAGCCGCTGGGCCACACCGATGCCGACCGCGGTGTGGGGGTCGACGAGCAGACCGTGCGTCTCGTGGACCTCGGCCATGATCTCGAGGGTGCGGGCATCGTCGATTCGATCGCCGGTGAAGTCGGCCCGCAGTCGCAGATGCTGGTCGGCGGTGAGAGCGGCACGGCCGGTCGAGCGAAACGTGGTGAGGAACTCGGCGGTGGCCGCACCGTTGCCGTCGAGCAGTTCGACCAGCAGACGCTCGAGGTTCGACGAGATCTGGATGTCCATGCTCGGTGACAGGGTGGGCACGACCTCGGAGGCCACCATCTCGCCGGTCTCGATCAGACGGCTGAGGATGTCGTTGGAGTTGGAGGCCACCATGAGACGGCCGACCGGCAGCCCCATGCTGTTGGCCACATGTCCGGCGAAGACGTTGCCGAAGTTGCCGGTGGGCACGCAGAACGTGGTGGGCGTGGCGCGACGCCCGAGCAGCTGAGCGGCCCAGACGTAGTAGACGATCTGGGCCATCACGCGAGCCCAGTTGATCGAGTTGACCGCCGAAAGTCGGTTGCGGGAACGGAACACCTCGTCGGCGAACATGGCCTTGACCAGGTCCTGGCAGTCGTCGAAGGTGCCGTCGAGCGCCACGGCGTGGACGTTGACATCGGTGAGTGTCGTCATCTGGCGACGCTGGACCTCGGACGTCCGCCCGGCCGGGTACAACACGACGATGTCGGCGCGATCGCTGCTGCGCACCGCCTCCATGGCCGCCGAACCGGTGTCACCGGAGGTGGCGCCCACGATCATCACCCTCGCGTCCCGGCGGGTGAGCTCGTGGTCGAACAACCGTCCGACGAGCTGGAGTGCGATGTCCTTGAAGGCGAGGGTCGGGCCGTGAAACAGCTCGAGCAGGTGGTGGTGTTCGTCGAGTTGCACCAGCGGACACACTTCGGGAACACCGAACGTCGAGTAGGCGTCCACGATCATGGAATCGAAATCCGAGCGGGTGATGGTGCCCTCGACGAACGGGAACATCACCTCGGCCGCCAGCTCCACATACGTGTCGGGAGTGGCAGAACTGAGAGTGGGCCAAGTGTCGGGCAGATAGAGGCCGCCGTCGGTCGCCAGGCCGGCCAACAGCACGTCGGGGAACTCGAGCGGGGCGGCCGTCCCGCGTGTGCTGCGATAACTGAGGGCCATTGTCAGTTCTCGTCAATCACACGGATGAGGGCGTGGAAGTCCTTGACAACGTCGAGTTCGCGAAGAGCCCGAAGCGTGGACCGCACGTCGGACTCCTTGGACACGTGGGTGATGAAGATCAGTCGGGCCGCGGCACCGAGTTCCTGTTGCTCCATCGACTTGATCGACACCCCGAAGCGACCGAATTCGGTGGCCACCTGGGCGAGAACACCGGGCTGATCGCTGACCTCCATGCTCAGGTAGTAGGCCGATTCGAGATCGTCGATCGAACGGATGCGGGCCCGTGAGAGCCGGCCGATGCGGCCGGTGCCGCCCGACGAGAGGTTGACGGCGGCGTCGATCAGGTCGCCGAGCACCGCACTCGCAGTGGGGAGGCCGCCGGCGCCGCGGCCGTAGAGCATGAGATTGCCGACCGCGTCACCCTCGATGAACACCGCATTGAAACTGTCGCGGACCGATGCGAGGGGATGGCCGACCGGCACCATGGCGGGGTGGGCACGAACCGCGACCTCGGGCGGGGTGTGGTCGTCGGGTGCGGGTGTGCCCTCGACCACGGCGACCGCCTTGATCACGTAGCCGAGCCGTTTCGCGGTGTCGATGTCGTGGGCGGTGATGCCGGAGATGCCTTCGCGGTAGACGTCACCGGCGACCACCACCGAACCGAACACGATCGTGGCGATGATGGCGGCCTTGGCACCGGCGTCGTAGCCCTCGACATCGGCGGTCGGGTCGCGCTCGGCGTAACCGAGACTCTGGGCCTCGACCAACGCATCGGCATATGACACACCATCCTCGGCCATGCGGGTGAGGATGAAATTGGTCGTACCGTTGACGATGCCCATCACCCGGGTGACCGGCTCGCCGAGCAGCGACTCGCGAAGCGACCGCACGAGTGGAATACCACCACCCACGGCGGCTTCGAAAAGCAGGTCGACACCCGACTCGTCGGCCCTGGCGAACAATTCGGCGCCGTGGTTGGCGAGAAGTTCCTTGTTGCCGGTGATCACGGGCTTGCCGAGTTCGATCGACCGCAACACCAGTTCGCGTGCCGGTTCGATCCCGCCGATCACCTCGATCACGATGTCGATATCGGGGTCTTCCACTACGCCTCGGGAATCGGTGGTGAAGACATCGGGTGGAAGAACGACATCACGATCTCGCGACAGCGACCGCACGGCCACCCGCGAGATGTTCAACTCGACGCCGGTGCGGGCCGCGATCGTGGCCCGCTGACGTTCGAGCAGGCCGACGAACGCGGCACCGACGTTGCCGCATCCGAGCAGTCCGACTCTGATCTGTTTCACGGTCTCCGAGCGTACCGGGTGCCCACGAGCCATCGCCGGGGTCGGCGGACACGCGCCGCCATGACACATCGGCCCCGTCGACGTGGGTGGACCGCGGGGGTGAGAATGGGATCAGAGATCGAGCCGCAGGAGATCGTCGTAGGTCTCACGGCGCACAACCAGTCGGGCGTCACCACCGGATACGAACACCACCGCCGGGCGCAGCACCTTGTTGTAGTTGGATCCCATGGAGTGACCGTAGGCCCCGGTGACCGG
>QIIW01000061.1 GCA_003231645.1 Acidimicrobiia bacterium
ATGGTCCCGACGGGTACCTCGGGGCCGGGGTCCGAGGCCATGTCGGGTCCGGGCGTCTCCGGTTCTGTCGGCCGACACACCGAGCCGATCACGGTCCGACTTGCCATGCCGGGAACATGGTCCGGCGATCCGGCCGACGCCGGCCCGGCGTCGATCTCCGATCGCGTGATGGCCGATCTGCTGTTCGAGGGGTTGACCAGGCTCGATTCGTCCGGGCAACCCGTGGTAGGTTTGGCCGAGCGCTGGGAGGTGAGCGCCGATCGCCTCGATTGGACCTTTGTGCTGCCGGCCGGGCTCACCGATGGTCAGGGAGATCGGATCACTGCGTCTGATGTGGCGGCGTCACTGGACCATGTGGCCGGTCGAGGACCAGCCGATCAGGCCGCTACCGCACTGACGGCCGTGACCGGATGGGACGCGAGAATGACCGGTAGGGCCGGCTCGGTGTCGGGCATCGTGGTGATCGACGACATGACCCTGGAGCTGCGCCTCGACCATCCCTTCGAGCTGCTTCCCGCGGTGTTGGCCTCGCCGGCGTTCGGCGTGGTGGTCCTGCGGCCCGACCGTACGACCGGTACCACTGGTGCCTTCAGGCCAACCGATGATCCGAATCGACTGGAGTCGGTGTCGGATTCGTCGGCGGTGGCTGCGGTTGAGCTGGTGCCCATTCAGGGTGATGTTGCGCCGCTGGTGGAGGACGGAGCCGTCGACTGGGCGGTGATCCCCCCGGGGCAAGCGGTCGCTGATCCACCCGGCGATGTGCTCCGTGTGCCACTCGACATGAGGGTTGGGTTCGCCGTACGTCTGGTGGATCGGTCGCAGAGAGTCGGATTGGGTGAACTGATCGACCCCGTCGCGGTCGCAGCACAGGTGCCGGGGCTGTCGGCACTGGTCTCGAAACCGGTGGATGGTCCGGCCTCGTCACCGTCGGCCGTGGTGATCGATGCCCCCGAGGGGCGTCTCGCTGATGTGTCGAGGGCGGCTGCGGCCCTACTGGAGGCGGCCGGCGTGAATGTCGACCTACGGGTTTCGAGTCCGTCCGAGTTTGCCGCCAAGATCATCTCGGGTGAAGCCACCGTCTTTCCGGTGCTGATCGCCGGTGGCACCGGTGCCGGGGGCTCGACCCTGCGTTTCTTCGCGCCCGGCGGTGTCGACGATGTGGCCGGCACCGTGTCGGGCCGGCGGTCGGCACTGGCCGAGCAGGCCATGGCCGAACTCGACCCGGCGGCGAGGGCGCACACCCTTGCCGCGCTCGAACGGTCGGTGATCGACGCCGGGTTGGTCAAGGTTGTCGGGCAATGGGAGGTGACCGTTTCGATTGGCTCTCGCCTGTCGGGGCTGCGCCAACGAGCCGATGGCACCCTCGATCTGGCCAGGGTGACCCTCGCTGGTCGATAGCCGTGGGGCCCGGAGCGCTGATGGAGGGTCGGGCCTGCCACGACCCATCGTCCAGTCGAATCAGTTGCACTTGCCCCTGATGGATCAGGGTGTGGCACGGTGTGCACACCAAGACGATGTTGTCGGGGTCGGTGGATCCACCTCCGGACCAGGGAGTCACATGGTGGGCATCACATCGATTCACCAGGGCACCACACAGAACGCAATGCCGGTCGCGCACGGCGACCATGAGTCTCAGATCCTGGCTTACCAGGCGGCGGCCTCGGCCCAGCCACAGCGGCCGGCCTGATCCGTCGAAGACAGCCCCTCTCCAAAGCGTGTCGGGCGACAGGTGAGCGAGGATCGAGGGCGGTACGGGACCGGTGTCGAGGATCTCACACCGACCTTCGGGGTTGGTGCCATCGATCACGCCGATGTCGGCCACCACCACTACGGTGGTCGCCGACGCTGTCGGCTCGACGGCCGGGTCGGTACTCGCCCTCGGCCCGCCGACGCCCAGAACCCGTGCCAACGCATCGGCGCGACGCTGAGTCGGGTTGCGAATATCGTTGGGGCGGCCGTCGCGGCCGCCGTCGGCGCGCCAGAGAAGCTCGACTTCGGCGTCGAGGATACTTCGCAGCCCAGATCCGGTGACCGGGTCGAAGGAGGCATGGACAACGAGCATGTCGTCGTCACCGGTGAACCAGTTGGCTGAGCGGGCCTCACGTTGTCTCTCGAGCCGCCGTTCACGGTCGGCCACGCACTGGTGGCGTCTCGTCCAGTCTCTGATGTGCTTGGCACCGAGGTCGGCGGGCCGGGTGGCCAGATCGGCGAGAAGCCGCTGGTCGGAGTCGACCGTTCTGGTATCGGTCTCATCGGCGGCGCGCACCAGAGCGTCAACCGTCTCGGTCGGGAGCGAGCCGGATGCCAGGGCCGCCGCAATTCGGGGCATCTCGGAAAGCGATCGGGCCCGGCGCTGCCGCTTCTTGGCCTCGCGGTCGCTGCAATGGGTCACCGATCTCAGCACCGTGGCGGAACCGGCCCCGCGATCGCCGAGTGAGTCGACCGCGGCGGTGAGTCGTACCTCGGCGGCGTCGAGGGCGCCCCGGAGTCGACCGAGTGCGGCCAGGGCATCGACGAGGGATCGTCGGGGAGAACCCTCGGGGCTGATGGCCCTGACCGACTCGGCGGCCTGCTCGATGATTGAAACGAACATATGTTCGACAGTAGTGGGAGCGTGTGACATTGTCCGGGATCGGCTTCCTTGACACTGATTGAACACGCGTTCATGATGACCTGAACATGTGTTCAGCAGCGAGTCTTCCCGAACCGAGTGCCGGTGACACGACTGCCGCCCGTTTGATCGACACCGCTTGTGGGCTCATTGCCGAGAGCGGCGTTCGTGCCACGTCGGTTCGAGCGGTGGCGCGAGCCGCCGGCGTGTCGGCACCGCTGGTCATCCATCACTTCGGATCCAAAGCCGGGCTGGTGGCGGCGTGTGACTCACGGGTGTGTGATGCGGTCGACGCCACCCTGGAGGTCTTTCGGGACGGCGGCAAGCCGGATGACCTGGCCGGATCGTGGGTGGAACTGTTGGCTTCGACCCCGTACCTCGCCTACGTCACCCAATCGCTGCGAGAAGGTGGCGGCGCCGGCGCCCACCTGTTCGATCTCCTCTATCGGATGTCGCGCGACGTCGACCGGGAAATGCGCTCGGACGGGGTGGCCCGCCCCACCGCCGATCCCGAGATGCGGGCCTTGTTGCTGATGTCTCTCGATCTGGGGATGTTGCTGCTTGCCGACCATGTGGAACGGGTGCTCGGCGCTCCGCTCGACTCGCCCGAGATGGGGGAGCGGTGGGTGCTCGGCGCCCTGGAGATCCTCACCGGCGGAGTCCTTGCCGGATCGTTCAACTCCGGCGCCGAGTCGACCAATCCGGTTTCGCCCCCATCCGACGACCAGCCAAAGGAACCGACGTGACCGACCCGACCAGCCGAGCAGTCTCATCTTCCATGGCCATCCGGGCTACGGGGTTGACCCGCGTCTACGGCTCGGGCCCGACCGCCGTGACCGCACTCGATTCCATCGATCTCGAGATCCCACGCGGCCAGTTCGTGGTCATGCTCGGGCCGAGCGGTTCGGGCAAGACCACGCTGCTCAACCTGATCGGAGGCATCGACACGGCGACCACCGGCGCGGTGGCCGTCGACGGAGTCGATGTCGGTTCGCTCGACCGATCGGGTCTCACCACGTTTCGCCGCGAGAAGGTTTCGTTCGTCTTCCAGTTCTTCAATCTGATCCCCACGCTCACCGCGGTGGAGAACATCGAGTTGATCGCCGGACTCACCGGAGCCGGGACGGGCGAGTGTCGTGTCGCCCTCGACGAGGTCGACATGTCGGGACAGGGCGACCGATTCCCGAGCCAGCTCAGCGGTGGCCAGCAGCAGCGAGTGGCGGTGGCGCGCGCCCTGGCCAAGTCGACACCGGTACTGCTGGCCGACGAGCCCACCGGTGCGCTCGACCGAGCCTCCGGCGACGATGTACTGGCGCTGCTCCGTCGGGCCTGCGACGAACACGGGCGCACGGTCGTGGTCGTCACCCACGATCAGTCGGTGGCCGACGTCGGCGATCGGGTCCTGCACCTCGTCGACGGCCGAATCACATCCGATGTGCTCAATGACGACCCGGTCGACCCTGCCGATCGGGGAGTGACGGTGTGAACCGGATACTTCGCCGCAAGGTTCGCCGTGATTTGCGCCGGCAACGCAGCCAGATCATCGCGGTCGCCGGCATGGTGTTCCTCGGCGTGGTGCTGTTTACCGCCAACATCGACGCTGCCCACAATCTCGACTCCTCCTACAAGTCTCTCTACGACCGCCTCGACACCGCCGACGTCTGGGCGTCGGGCCCCGTCGAGCAGATCGCCAAGGCAGTCGACAAGATGCCGGGGGTCACCGCGGTCGACATTCGCACCCGGGCCGATGTGCCGGTGCGGCTGGCCGGCCGGGACCTGATCGCCACGGTCATCGGCGGGCCGGAGGACGGCGTCGCCAACACCAACCGGCTGCTCGTCACCTCCGGCCGCAATCTCACCGACACCGACACCGACGCGGTCGTGCTGGAACAGCATGCCGCCGACCATTTCCATCTCGGGCCCGGCGACACGCTCGAGATCTGGCAGGTCGACCATTGGCGGACGGTCAGGATCGTGGGGGTCGCCGCCTCGGGCGAGTATCTGTTCCCAGCCCGATCCCGAACCGAGGTGTTCACCGTTCCCAACGACTTCGCCGTGGTGTTCGTGCCCAACTCGATGGCCCGGGAAATCGCGCCTCACGGCGGCCGCCGGCTCGCAGTGAGGATCGACGGGCGTGACCCCCGGCAGGTGGCGGCGGTGCTCGCGGCGGCCAAGGCAGCCGGCGCGACCGGGGCCTACGACCTCGCGCACCAGCCGTCGAATCTGGCTTTGCAGTCCGACGTGCAGGGGTTCGCGAGCATGTCGTACCTCTTCCCGGTGCTGTTCCTCGGAGCGGCCGGCATGGCCACGTTCGTGCTGTTGAACCGCCTTGTCAGGCAGGAACGCACACAGATCGGGATGATGGTCGCCGACGGTGTGGAGACCTCCACGATCATGTGGCATTACGTCGCCCATGCCCTGATCGCATCGTTGGCCGGGGCGATTCCGGGCCTGCTGGCCGGGGTTCTGCTCGGGCGTTGGATGAGCACGCTCTACACCGGCTATCTGGGCATCCCGATCACCGTCATCCGGTTCTCCGCGGTGACCATGCTCGAGGCGGTGGCGTTCTCGGTCGTCGTGGCGGTGATCTCGGGGGCATTGCCGGCGCGGGCCGCGGCACGAATCGATCCGGCCGAGGCGATGCGTCCCCCGACGCCGGTGGGTGTCGACCATGAGACGCTGATCGAACGGGCGATGCCGCTGACGTTGCCGATGACGGCGAGGGTTGTGGCCCGCAACCTGGTGCGCAACCCACGACGGGCGGTCACCACCGCGGTGGGCGTCACCCTGGCGATGGTGGTCCTGATCACCTCGCTGGCGCTCAACGACACCACCGGGTCGGTGATCGACCGGCAATTCTCCCAGGTTGACAAGCGTGATCTCACGGTGCGTTTCGATCATCCCGTGAGCGCGGCCGATCTTGACCGCCTCCGGTCGCTCGACTCGGTGGCCACGGCCGGGCCGTCGGTCGAAGTGCCGGTGGTGCTGGCCGCCAACGGGAGACAGAGCGAACAGTCGCTGCAGGTGTTCGTGGCCGGCACCGCGGCCCACGGCTTCGCCAAGCCGCTCCCGGCGGCCGGGCTGGTGCTCGGCTACACGGCCCGGACCACGCTCGCCGTGGCGATCGGTGACCGGGTCAAGGTCGAGATCCCGGCCGTGGGCAAGACCTTCATCGCACCGGTGGCCGGTTTCGTCGACGAACCGGTGCCATCCGTCAGCTACACGTCGCTCGCGGCGTGGACAGCCGCCGGCGGGACGGCCCCGACCACCGCCGTCGTCACCCTGGTGAACCACGACCTGCATCAGCAGGTGCGCGACCAGGTGGCCGGCTGGCCCGACGTGCTCGCCGTGACCGACCATCGAGCCATGATCGCCACGGTGCGCGAGTTGATGACGATCACGCGTGTGTTCGTCGCTCTGATGGTGCTGTTCGCGGTGTTCATGGCCGTCGGACTGCTTTTCAACGCGGTGACCGTCTCGTTGGCCGAACGCACCAATGAAATGGCCACCCTCCAGGCCAACGGCGTCCCCAGACGTTGGATCCGTACCACGGTCACCGGCGAGATCATGGCCGTGACCGTGGCGGGTCTTGCGCCGGGTGCACTGATCGGATGGCTGGTGGCCGGGCGGTTCCTCGCCCAGTTCAACAACGAGTCCTTCCGGTTCGAGATGACCCTGTCACCGTGGTCGATGGCTTTCGCCGTGGTGTTGGTGTTGGTGATCGCCGGGGTGTCGGAGATCCCGGGGCTGAGACGGATCGAGCGGCTCGATCTGCCGTCGGTGGTGCGGGAACGATCGGTGTGAACGTTGTGGCGTGTCGTGCCCGATCCGCTACGATTGCGATTCGCATCCGGGTCAACCGGATGGCCACGTCGGAGTGGCGGAATTGGCAGACGCGCCAGCTTGAGGGGCTGGTGCCCGTTTAGGGCGTGGGGGTTCAAGTCCCCCCTCCGACCCGACACACTCGTTAGTACACGCGTCGGGTCCTGCTGAGACCTGCATTCGTCCGTCGTTGTGGTAGACGACGGTGAGGTTCAACTCGCTGTAGACCGCTTTGCGATCCTTCGGGTCGGCGTTGGCCAGGATGGCGACGATTCCTTTGAGTTGGCCGACGAGGTCTTTGATCTCGGTGGTGGTGAGGCGACCATCGGTGCCGTTGGGTCGTAGTGCGATGTCGGCTGCTTTGCGGGCGAGTTTCACCTCATCGATCCATTTCCCGATGATGTCAGGGTCGGTGCCGGCTTCGAGTGCCTGGCGGTATTTGGCGAGTTTGTTGTCGCATTCTTTGAGTTTCTTGCGCGCTGCGGCGAGGCGGTTGTGTTCGGCGGGGTCGGGTCCGGTGGCGGCTTCGAGGGCAGCGCAGGTGTCGTCGATGTGGTCGTCGTCGAATAGCTGGGCCAGCCATTGGTCGATGGCGGGGGTGAGGGAGTCTTCTCGGACGTAGATGGTCTTGGGGTGTTCGTCTTTGGCGATGGCGTATTCGGCGGGGAACTTGCACCGGTAGTAGGGCCGACTGTGGTTCCAGGATCCTTGCATTCGTCGGCCGCACTCGGCGCAGTGAACGTGTCCGCTGAGCAGGTAGGTGTGCTTGGTTCGTTCTCGTCGGACCTTGGCCCGTTTCGCTCCAGTGAACACCGCTTGTGCGGTAGTGAACTGGTCGGGTGTGATGATGGGCTGGTGGGTGGGGTTCTCTGACCAGATCCAGTCGGAGCGGTCGTTCCATCGCATTTTGGTTTGGTGGCCGAGGGCGACGTCGTTGACGTCGAGGAGTTCTTCGTGGCGCTGTTGACGATTCCAGACCTGGTAGCCGGTGTAGCGAGGGTTCTGCAGGATCGCTCGCACCGCACCCTTGCTCCACACGCCCATTCCGCCGGCACGGTGCCGGTTACGGGCCGGGTCGTTCGCTGACGGTGAAAGTATCGCGTCTCGGGTGAGGCCTTCGGCAATGGCGTATAGCCCGGAGCCGACCGTGAAATCGTCGAAGATCCGAACGACGACCGGCGCGGTCTCAGGGTCGGGTTCGAGCACGTGGAGCCTCTGACCGATCGCGGCTTTGCCCGGGTTGGGGTGCGGGCCGGCATCCGCAAGCACGTAGCCGTACGGAGGACGGCCACCCAGGAAACGTCCTTCGATCGCGGCTTGGGAGGCCATGGCGGCTCGGACCCGTGTCTTGATGCGGTTGCGTTCGCCTTTGCTCATCCCGCCGTAGAGAGACATCACAAGATCATGGGCATCGCTACCGGGGTCGATCGCGCCGCCGATCTCGGGAACCCACAAGGTGACCTGGTAGTGGACGAACACCGGGAAGGTGAGCCCGAACTGGTTGCCGCAGAAGGCCCGCTGGGGTTCGCCGATCACCACGGCACCAAAACCACGCATCGGGTCTGAGAGTGCTGTGAGAAGCCGGGCGGCTTCCGGGCGTCGCTTCCACGGGATCGACCGGGACTGCCCGATGTCGAAGAACTCCTCGACGATCTCACCGCCAGCGGGTTCGATCAGCTGCCGCGACCGCGAGACCTGCCAGTCCCGAGAAGATTTCGGGTCTTGTTGGTCTTCAGTGCTGACCCGTCCGTAGAACGCGAATCGTCCCATGGGTCACGATGCTAGAGCAGAAGTGTGACCGTCACCGTCGACGGACGCCCCCGTAGGCGGGGAGACCGCCGCCGCGTTCATGATCAAGCGGATAAGCGCCCGAGCGAGACCCGAGGTCAGACAGGGAGCCTCCGCAGGCACACAGACCAAGCCTCGGGTCTTCGGCGATTCAGTCAGGCGCAGCAGAGTTGGGTCGCACCCGGTTATCTGGGTCGGCGTCACGAACCGATCCTCGTCCACAGGGTTATTGTCGCCGCGCGACCTCCAAGTGATGACGACATCCCCGGCCGTACGGAGCAGTCTCGACTGCGTTCGATCATTTCAACTGCCATACCCACCAAAGGCGCATCGAGAAGCGAAAACGCGACTCGGTGTTTGCTTTTGGGCGAGATTTCCTTTCGGTACCTGAGTGCGTGAGGGCCGCAGGTTTGGCGCGGGCGACGGTCATCTGAGCCGCCGGATCGCGCCATCAAGACCCAACACCGCTGCACGGTGCAGAGGTCCAGCCGGCGCTCGCGCTGCACCAACTACTGCACCAAGGGATGATCGGATCTCCGGATCAGCCCGATGGCGACCACTGTGACCATGAAGCGCGAACTGTCGTCCCGGCGATGGAGTTGGCAGCGGAGTGGATGCGACACCCCGATCCATCCCCATCGCAAGCAGACCCAGGTTACGTTTGAGGCTCATGGCGAGCCGCTGAGAGCGCGTCGGACCGCTGGCCGCTCTGCGAGGCCGCGAGAGCGGTGGGAAGGCCGAGGGGGCCGCTGATGCGAAGCGGGATGCCTTGTTCTCACGCCCCGGGACTGGACAGCGCCTCGTAGCCCAGCAGCGACATGGGAAGTACCTCAGAGTCTCGGCCCAGGATCTCCCGGACAGCCCGCGTCAGCATGTTCGGGCCGGCGTCATCGACGACGCTTCGTCCGTCGAGTCGACTGCACCAGACAGCGTTGACATGAGTGGCACAGACTTGCTACTTGCGCTTTGCGCAACACCAGCTGCAACACCGAACGGCGTCACCCGCAACACCCGCGACACACGCAACATTGGCGGCATCCGAACGCCGAGACGTCTTGTCGGGAGGGATCTGTGGTCGGCTGAGTGACGAGGAAGGCGTAGACCCAGGTCCCGTCGAACGCCAGTCGTCGACAGGGAAAGGTGGAGTGCCGGTCGTATGGCTCGAGCCGTCTCCCAGCGCTACCGGCAGCGCCGCCGCATCGGCAGCTACCTATTCGCGACCAAATAGTCATTATTGCAATGTTCGCGACTCTCACCGTTGACAATAGATCGTCCGTAGCGCTGACGTGAGCCCCTGATAGTGGTCCAGATCAGGCTCACCCCACAGGACTCAGCTCACCGGATCCAAGGCAGAGACGGATCTGAACAAGCCGAGATCTCAGGTAAGGGTCCACCGTAGGTTAGTACGCGCGGTGTAGTGTTCGGTGTGTGGAGGCGTCGGTTGGTGAACTCGGTGGGTTTTTTGGGGTGGTTCTGCCGCATTTGAACGAGGTGCAGCGTCGGGTGGTGGCCGGTGCGATGGCTCAGATGTTGGGCCGTGGCGGCAAGACAGCGGTGGCGGAGGCGTCGGGGATGAGCCGTAACACGGTGATCAAGGCGGTGGGTGAGGTCACCGCGGGGATCGAGCCAATGGATCGCCAACGCGCGATCGGGGGAGGCGACAAGCCGGCGATCGAGAAACAGCCGGGGTTGTTGGAGGCGCTCGACGAGTTGGTTCATCCCGACACGCGTGGGAACCCGATGTCGTTGCTGCGGTGGACATCGAAATCGACCGCGAAGCTGGCGGCGGAGCTGGTGCGCCAAGGGTTCACGGTTTCTGATGACACGGTAGGGCGGATCTTGAAACGCCTGGGGTACTCGTTGCAGTCCCCGGCCAAAGTCAAAGAGGGCACCGCGCACCCTGATCGTGACGGCCAGTTCCGTAACCTGCACGGCCTCGCCGTAGAGTTCACCGAGGCGGGCGAGCCGGTGATCAGTGTGGACACCAAGAAGAAAGAACTGGTGGGCCCGTTCGACAACGGCGGCGTCGAATACCAGCCCGAAGGTGAACCAGTGCGGGTCAACGTTCACGACTTCGTCGACCCTGAGCTGGGTCGGGCCATCCCCTACGGGATCTACGACGAAACCAACAACGAAGGCTGGGTCAGTGTCGGTGATGTCGCCGACACGTCGGAGTTCGCGGTCAACTCGATCCGGTCGTGGTGGAACAACATGGGCCGGCACCGCTTCGGTGACGCCACCCGCCTGTTGATCACCGCGGATGCCGGCGGGTCCAACGGTCACCGCGTCCGGGCCTGGAAAGCCGAGCTCGCCCGCCTGGCGGCAGACACCGGCCTGGAGATAACGGTGTGCCACTATCCGCCCGGCACCTCCAAATGGAACCGGATCGAGCACCGCATGTTCAGCTTCATCACCATGAACTGGCGGGGTCGACCCCTCACCTCCTACCGAACCATCATCGAACTGATCACCGCCACCACCACCGACACCGGCCTCAAAATCCGAGCCGAACGCGACACCGAGTGGGATGGACGCCCTCCCACTGCACCGTCACGAATGGCACGGCGACTGGAACTACACCCTCGCCACCACCCCAAACGCATGATCAAACCTTCGGGGCGCCCTAACCAGTCAGGTGGTGGGTAGCCAGGCGCCGGTGGGGGTGAAGAGGTCGTGAAGGTGACGGTGGATGTTTTGGGCTTGTTTTCGGTTGGTGGAGATGTAGCTGCGGATGGTGGCGAAGCGCGCCGCGCCGACTGGGCTGCGGAACTCGCCTGAGATTTTGGCTTGGAGTTTGATCATGCGTAGGTCGCGTTCGGCCTGGTTGTTGTCGAACGGCAGGTTGAGGTCGGTGATGTAGGCGAGGAACTGGTCGCGGTGTCGGGTGAGGGCGAGGGCGAGGTTCCGGGCGGATTTGTTCGTTCCGTACAGGTAGGTGCCCTTCGCGGGTGGGGGTGCGGCGCGTTCGGCTTGGGTACACAGGGTGTCCCATCGTTTGTGGATCTGTCGCTGCTGGTAGGCCGAGAGCCGGGTCGTGCCGGTTTGTCGGGCGGTGTCGGCGCGTTTCTTGGTGTCGATGATCAAGTCGATGAACGCCTGCGCCCAGTCTCGGTGCTGGTCGTTGACGAGGATCTCGTTTAGGGATCTCAAGATGTGGGCGTTGCACAACACGTGGGCGGTGCCGTAGTTGAAGTAGGCGGCGAGGCGGTCATGGGCGACCGTGCCGGTGTAGCCACCGAGAGGGCCGGTTTCGATGGTGGCCTTGTCACGCCGGCCGACATGCAACAGGGTCAACGCAGCCGTGGAGCACACGTGCACCCACAACGCTGTCTTGTTCGAACGCACCGGGGTCTCATCGGCGTGGACAACCGGCGCGGACTGAAGCTGGCCGGTGACGGTAGCCACGAACCCGTCGAGGGCCCCGGCGGCTTCGCGCATCCAGTTGTCCAACGTCCCCGTCGACACGTTCAACCCGAACAGATCGCTCAGGGTCTGAGCGCAACGCTCACGCGGGACGTGCTGGGCGCACATCAGATACAGGGCGTGGGCCTTGATCGACGGCCCGTAACACGCCGGCGCGGTCGCCTCAGACGGAAACTCTGCGGCTGTCACACGGCCACAACCACACCGGCGGCGTTGGGCACGATGCTCGATCACCACCACCGCCGGATCGGGCACGTCGAACACCTGCCTGGCCGACACACCCACCACCTCGGCATCATCAAGAGACATCTCACAGGCCCGGCAACGGCCCG
>QIIW01000046.1 GCA_003231645.1 Acidimicrobiia bacterium
TTCTGCCGCCGCTCACGATTGTCCCCTCGAAGCGCTCGTGCTCCCATGCCGATGGACCGGTCGGGCGGAGCGGCCTGGGTTCTGCGGCCGTCGTCGTCGGGGATTGGGCGGTCATGTCGGCTCCTGTTTCGGCTCCAGTGGGCGGGCGACGATTTCGCGCCACACTCCCCAGCGGCGCACGTCAGTGATCTCGAGACCGGCCGCAGTTACGTTGTTCTCGGTTCGGCGATTGATGTCGGGACCGAACAGGCGGCTCGTGACTGGGGCCAGCCGGTCCGCCAGCCATCCGAAGATCGGGTTGCGGGGGCGTACGTGCTCGAGCAATAGGACCTGGCCCTCGGGGTGCACGACTCGAGCAACCTCGGCGAGTCCGGCGACGGGGTCGGCGACGGAGCAGAACACACAGGTGGCGGTGACGGTGTTGAAGGATCCGTCGCCATAGGGCAGGTTCTGTACGTCAGCGAGCTCGAGTGTTGCTTTGATGTGGTCCGTGGCCGCTACGTGCCTTGCCTTGGCGAGCATGTTCGTGGATACGTCGATGGCGGTGAGGTCGACGCTCGCGGGGTATAGACCGAGGTTGCGGCCGGTGCCCACCCCAACTTCGAGGGTTGCGCCTCGGGCCTGTTGCAGGAGCCGTTTGCGCCGCCGTCTGACACCCATCAGGTCCATGGGTTTGTCGATCAGATCATAGAAGCGCGCGATTCGGTCATAACGTCCGGTTACCACATCCTGGGCCGACGTCGAAGGGACCGTGTTGATCATCGGAGTTCGCTGACCCGTTCGCGGTATTCCTCGGTCGAGAGCTCGCCGCCGGCGTAGCGCTCTGCGAGTATCTCGCGGGCCCGAGCACCGGACTCAGGTGGTGAGCTTCGTGTGGGGCCGGTGGGGCCATCGGCGGCGCGGACGAGCCACACGATGAGCACGACGAACGGAACCATCATCGCGACGCCCCACAACCACATCCACCCTCCACCCCACCCGCTCATGTGGTCGAAGCCATCTGCGTCGGCCAACACTGTCGCTGCCAAAGACATCACGGTGAACTCCCCTTTCAGGTTGATCGATGCGGTCTCTCGTGCTCGAGGCCCTGACAAGATCGTCGCGCCCTACCAGCGCGTAGGGGTAGGGCCCAAGGTCCCTACACCTATCCTCTACTGCCGCAGCGCTGCCAGATGGCTGACCGCTGCGAGCGAGTTCGGGCGGCCGCAACGTTGAGCCCGCTGTTCCCTGCGCGGAGAGTCACGCTGA
Source organism: Acidimicrobiia bacterium (assembly GCA_003231645.1). GTDB lineage: Bacteria > Actinomycetota > Acidimicrobiia > Acidimicrobiales > Aldehydirespiratoraceae > SZUA-87. The sequence continues at coordinate 1,249 of QIIW01000046.1, forward strand.
TGGGCTGTGGCCTTGATCACTCCACGGTGACCCGGCGAAAGACAACAACCGCGGTGGCGGTCAACGCCGCCAACCAGCCCAGGGCCAATACGAGAGCGCCGGTCTCATCGAATGTCTGGGTAAAGGCGCCGTCCATCATCACCCGAACCGCACCGTGAGCGGGCAGGTAGCGGCCCCATGCTGGCGGGGCCGCATCGAACATCGCGTTCTGGGCCAGCCCGATGTCGACGAACGGCAACACCAACAGCACATATAGACCCCCGAGGCGACCGAAGATCGGTCCTACGATCACCCCGATGGTGGCGTAGGTGAGCGCCACCAACACGTTGGCAGCCACAAAGACCGACCATCTGGCCGCATCGAAGCTCACGGCAGTGACGGCGATCGACACCGCGGTGGCCAACAGCGAGGCCGCCGCGATCACCACCATCCGCACGGCCAGGATCTCGTTTGTTCGGAACCGGGTTAGCGACAGGCGCCGGTCGGCCTGAGCCGAATCCAGGATCACGAACAAGCCGGCCAGTGAAGCCAGAAACCCGATAGTTATCGGCACCATCACCGCGCCATGCACGTCGGCCATCGAGATGATCGATAATGCCCGCTGCCCATCCTCGACCAACTCCACCGGAGTCGGATAATCCGGTGTCACCGCGATCGACGAAGAGATGAATGCCACTGGCAGGCCGAGGATCAGGATCCACATCACCGGCATGCGACGCAGCTGACGGCTCGCGGCACGGAGCCCAGCAACCACACGCTGCCGGCCAGGCGACGCTGCCCGCGTGGCGTGCTCGTGGGGCTGCGTGGTCACCACCAGCGCCACCGCAGCCGCAGCCACGCTAATGGTCGCCCACAACAGCGACAGACCGAGGTCTCCCAGCGCGCCGCCGTGGCCTGATGCCACATCGGTCACTACCAGCGTCGGGAAGTGCAGCGGGAACAGGCGCAAGACCGTCGCAGTGCCGCCCATGGCGGGGCCGAAGAACACGTCAAAAATCCACGCGAATACGACGATCAGCGACCCGTTCATCTCCGAGCGGACCAGCGCCCCGACCAGCACCCCGAACCCGGCGTAGATCAAGGCGAACAACACGGTCGCTCCGATCACCCGCCACGTCCCGGCCATATCCGTCCGCACCCCCAACGCCACCAACGCTCCCGCTGACGCCAGCCCAGCGAGCGCTGCGACCGACACGAGGCGTGACGCCACCACTCGGCCCGCACCGGTGCCCGCTTGGGCCAGGCGCCGGTCGGCTTGGCGCGATTGGGACACGTGGAAGAAGCCGGCCACCCCGGCCAACACGGCGGCGGCCCACCCCGCGGTCGCAGCCTCGACCTCACCCACATCTGACCCGCCTCCCAAGATGTCGGCGAAGTCAGCCAGCGCCCCCGCCGACAAGGTCACGAAGATCACCGGCACGGCGACCAGCAACACGACATTGAGCGGCCGCCGCATGTACTCAGCCAACCACCGCGAGCTCAACGACAGCGTCGCGCTCATCGCAGCACCGTTCGGCCGTCGATCAGGTCGTAGATCCGATCGAAGCGGTCCTCATCGGCGATGAAGTGGCTGATTATCAACAAGCTCGCCCCCGCCTCCCGACGCTCACCGGTCATCTCCCAGAATCGCTGATAGGTGTCCCAGTCGAATCCTGCGTACGGTTCGTCCAGGAACAACAAGGCCGGATCGTGCAACACCGCCAGCGCCAGGTTCAGCTTCGAACGTGTCCCTCCGGACAGCTCCTCCACCCACGTCTCAGCGAAGCGGGCGAAGTCAAGATCCTCATACAACCGCTCCCGTGACCGCGCTAAATCTCCGGCTCCCAGCCCGTACGCGGCGCCGAACAGGTCCAGGTGTTCGTCACAACTCAACCGCTCATACAACACCGGCACCTGCGGGCAGTACCCGAAACTCCCGGTCCGCTCCACAGCACCCGTGTCGGCCACCAGATCTCCCACCAGCACCTTCATCAAAGTGCTCTTGCCGGACCCGTTCTCCCCCACCAGCCCCACCACCTCCCCCGGCACGAGCGAGAGATCCGAACCCTTCAACACCTCCAACGTCCGACGCCGGGGCCACCAACCCCGGTGATACGCCTTCCACACACCCGAAGCCTTCAGTACCGACCCGTGCTCCGCATGCGCGGCTCGCGAGTCACCACGCCCAGAGCGCGGCGACCGGCCGTGATGGGCTGTCATCTCAGACATCGTCACCACCTCGCCGCTGAGTCCACCAAGGCGTCGGCTCGAGAGCCAGCCCAAACTGACAAGCCGACCGCGGCCAGGAACCAGAAACCCCCCGCCAACCACAGCACAAGAGCTGGCGAGACCATCGCCGCCGCCACGATGCTCACCACACACGACACCGCCACGACAACAACCCGCACGGCCACGCCGCACACTCGGTTCGGTCCCCAGCGTGGTTGGCCCTGCCTTCCCGGAACGGGTGGCACGACGTGCACCTGAGTACGGGCATCAGACTCAAACTCGAACAGCCAAGCATCCGGAACGAAGTCCGGAACCCGACCACCGCTGTACTTCGCGTGATGCGTCATCGGCCGCTACCTCCATATATACCTATAGGGGGTATACGTCACAGGTGCCCGGGCCGGTAGGGCCCAACGTCCCTTCACGGCACGTAGAAATGATGCAAACCGATGCGCACGGGCCGATGACGACGACTCGAATACCCAGTAGGGGTAGGGACCTTAGACCCTAGCCGCCTTGGTGGATCGGGCGTATTCTTGAAAAGGTTACACGGCAGAGGATTATACCCCTTACCCCTATAGTGTATGAAGTACGGAGGTTAAGTCATGGGTGTCGCAGAGTTGTTAGTGATCGTGGCCAGTGTTGCGCTGGCAGGGTTCTTGTGGTGGTTCTTCTTCGGACCGAAGAAGGCCAGCAGCGCCGCTGTGCGTGGCGGGGTGCAAGAGGTGAACATCACGGTGAGGGGTGGCTACTCACCCGATATCATCCGCGTCACCGAGGGCGTCCCGCTTCGCCTCAACTTCGATCGCCAGGAATCGGGTGACTGTACGTCTCGGGTGGTGTTCGCCGATTTCGCGGCATCGAAGACGCTGCCGGCGTTCGGGACCGCCTCGTTGGAGTTCACGCCCGACAAGTTGGGTGAGTTCGACTTCGCGTGCGGGATGAACATGATCCACGGCAAGCTCGTGGTCGAGCCGGCCGGCGCAGCGCAGCCCGTCGCTAGCGGCGAGGACCACGCTGGCGAGGACCAAACGGTCGCACAGGCTGTCGGTGTCGGCCCCTCCACCGACAAAACTATGACGACAGATCAGGTCGAGTTCCGCGTGAGCGGCATGTCGTGTGCGTCATGTGTGGTCAACATCGAATCCGTACTCGGCGAGATGGCCGGTGTCGACCGGGTGGACGTGAGCTTCGGAACCGAACGGGCCACCGTCGACTTCGACCCCAGCCAGGTGACCCCTGTCCAACTCCAGGCCGCCGTGGCCGACGTCGGCTACAAACTCGTCCCCCGTGACGCGCTCGGCTCGGTCGCCACCGAGGACCATGAAGCAGCCGAGCGCCAGGCCGAGATCCGGGATCTCTCGATCCGGGTGTTGATCGGCGCGATCCTCGCGGCACCCGTGGTCTTCGCGGTCATGGCCTTCGACCTCTTCGGCGCCACCTGGGTACCGGACTTCCTGCTGAACCACTGGTTCCAGTTCGCACTGATCACACCCGTGATGTTCTACACCGGCTGGCCCATCCACCGCACCGGTTGGCTGACCCTGCGCCACCGCGCAGCCGACATGAACAGCTTGATCACGATCGGCACGATCGCCGCTTACGGCTACAGCCTCCTCGTTACCATCGCCCCATCACTGGTGCCTCAAGATGTCCAAGTGGTGTACTACGAGGCCGTAGGGGTCATCATCACCCTGATCCTGCTGGGTCGGCTTATCGAGGTTCGGGCGAAGGCTGGCACCGGCGAAGCGATCCGCAAACTCATCGGCCTCCAAGCCAAGACCGCCACCCTGATCCGCGACGGCGCCGAGGTCGAAGTCCCCATCGAGGAAGTTCTTCCGGGCGACGTTGTCCTGGTTCGGCCCGGCGAGAAGGTCCCTGTCGATGGCGTGATCGTGGACGGGCGCTCGACCCTGGACGAATCGATGGTGACCGGAGAATCGATTCCCGTCACCAAGGAACCAGGCGACACCGTCATAGGCGCAACCATCAACCAGACGGGCGCCTTCCGATTCGAAGCCACCAAAGTCGGATCCGACACCATGCTCGCCCAGATCATCAAGCTGGTCGAGCAGGCTCAGGGCTCGAAAGCACCCATCCAACGCCTCGCCGATCTGGTGTCTTCCTATTTCGTTCCGGCGGTGATGTTCATCGCCACCGCGACATTCGCGACCTGGTTCGTCGTGGGTCCCGCCCCCGCCCTGACCCTCGCGCTCGTTGCCGCGGTTGCAGTCCTGATCATCGCCTGCCCCTGCGCCCTCGGCCTGGCGACACCGCTATCCATCATGGTCTCCACCGGCAAGGGCGCCGAACAGGGCATACTGATTCGCTCGGCCGAATCGCTCGAAACCGCCCACAAGATCGACACCATCGTGTTGGACAAGACCGGCACCATCACCCGAGGTGAGCCCGCCCTCACCGACGTCGTCACCGCAGACGGCATCGACGAGAACGAACTGCTGCGACTGGTCGCATCGGCCGAACAATCTTCCGAGCATCCACTGGCCCAAGCCATCGTTACCGGCGCCCGAGAACGGGACCTGACCCTGGTCAACCCGGCTGAATTCGACTCGATCACCGGCAAAGGCGTCCGTGCCATCGTCGACGGCCACGAAGTCCTCATCGGCAACCAGCGACTCCTCGACGACGCCAACATCACCACTACCCACCTCTCCGCCCAGATGAACGAGCTCGCCGAAGCTGGCCGTACACCCATGCTCGTCGCGCTCGACGGGCGACCCGGCGGCGTCATCGCCGTCGCCGACACCGTCAAAGAAGACTCGGCCGCGGCCATCGCACAACTCCGGGCCCTCGGGATCAAAGTGGCGATGATCACCGGCGACAACGCCCGCACCGCCGCGGCGATCGCCCGCCAGGTCGGCGTGGAACGGGTCCTCGCCGAAGTCCTCCCCGAACACA
>QIIW01000068.1 GCA_003231645.1 Acidimicrobiia bacterium
CGAGCAACGGCATCGTCGGACTCGGGGACATTCCCGGCTGCCATCTGGAAGACGTGCTGCATCTCGGGGAAGGCATCGAGTCGTACCGCCACGCCGGCGTTGGCCGCGTTGGTGGCCAGGCGGGTCGAGTCGTCGAGCAGCGTCTCGTCACCCCCCACCTGTATGTAGAGCGGGGGGAGCCCGGTGAGATCGGCGTAGAGCGGGGCCGCCAACGGGTCACGGGCACTCTGGCCGGCCAGGAACATGTCGGCCATCCGCCTGAGTCTCTCGGCATCGAGGAAGAGGTCGCGTTCGGCGTTGGTCCGCATGGATGCCCCGAGACCTTCGAGATCGACCCACGGCGACAACGGCACACCACAGGCCGGCAGTGCCACGCCATCATCGCGTAGCTTCACGAGGGTCGACACGGTAAGACCGCCCCCGGCCGAGTCGCCGGAGATGGCGATGTGCTCCGGCGCGAACTCGTCGAGCAGTGCCTTGTAGACGGCGACACTGTCCTCGACCGCGGCCGGGTGGGGATGTTCGGGGGCCAACCGATAGCCGACACTCAGCACCCGGCAGCCGACGGCGTTCGCCAGGTGGCCGGTGAGCTTGCGGTAGGCGTCGAGCGAGCCGATGACATAACCACCACCGTGGACGTACTGGAGCACACAATCCGGCACGCACTCCCCGGGGATGGCCCACCGACACCCGATGCCACCGACTTCGGTGTCCTCCCAGGTGACGGCATCGGGTTCGGCGGTGAACTCCCCCAGGCCTTCACCGTTGGCTCGCATCTCTTCCAGCGTCGGGGGCTCCGCGGCGCCCAGCATCTCTTCCTGTAGTTCGATCAGGATTGCCCTGACCGCTGCTGCCTGCTCACTGATCACGGGTGATCCACCTTTGCTCCTGGATTCGCCGACCGACTCTCGGAGTCTGTCACAACACCGGAAAGGCCGCGTGGGGTGCCGCGCCGACGCGTCTGGCAAGCTTGGCGCATGGCCATCATTGAGGAACCCCGTTCATCGCAGGAGCCCACCACCGATGTCGCCGGCCGAACCGATGTCTCCGCCACCGTCGCACGGGTGCGCGCCGTCTACGACTCCGGACGGACCCGCCCGATCCAGTGGCGCGTCGACCAGTTGCAGGGGCTGGTCCGGATGCTGAAACAGGAGGAGAAGCGATTTGCCGACGCGCTCGCGTCGGATGTCGGCAAACCGATGATCGAGGGTTTCGCCACCGACATTGCCGTGACGGCCGGTGAGATCGCCTACGTGGCCAAACACACGGCCAGGTGGGCCAAGCCACGCAAGGTTTCGCTGCCACTGTCGGCGCGGCCCGGCAAGGGCTACATAGTTCCCGAACCGTTGGGTGTTGCGCTGGTGATAGCACCGTGGAACTACCCGATTCAGTTGCTGCTGGCCCCAGTCGCGGCGGCCATCTCGGCCGGCAACACCGTCATCGCCAAGCCGTCCGAGCTGGCGCCCGCGACATCGGCGGCCCTCGCCGAGCTGATACCGCGCTACAGCGACCCGGAGGCCATCGCGGTGGTCGAGGGCGACGCCTCCGTGTCCACCGCCCTGCTCGCCGAACGCTACGACCACATCTTCTTCACCGGCTCCACCCGCGTCGGACGGGTGGTGATGGAGGCCGCAGCCAAGCACCTCACGCCGATCACGCTCGAACTCGGCGGGAAGAGCCCGGTACTGGTCGACGATTCGGCCAACATCGAGGTCACCGGTCGGCGTTTGGCGTGGGGCAAGTGGCTCAACGCCGGCCAGACATGTGTGGCCCCCGACTACGTGCTCGTCAGCGAATCACGACGCGACGAACTCGTCGACTCCATCAGGGGTGCGTGGGCGGAATTCTCGGGCGGCGACACCCGCAACACCGCTGACTACGCTCGCATCGTCACCGAACGCCATGCCCGCCGCCTACAGGGCCTGCTCGCCGACCACGGCGGCACTGTTGCCATCGGTGGTGCCGCTGAACCCGAGGCCCGCTACATCGAACCGACAGTCATCGTCGACCCCAACCTGTCGTCGCCGCTGATGACCGAAGAGATCTTCGGACCGATACTGCCGGTGATCACCGTCGAGTCGATGGACGAGGCCGTGAAGTTCGTCAACCAACGTGACAAGCCGCTGGCGCTCTACGTCTTTGCCGACGACGACGCGGCCGCCGACCGACTCATCGACGAGACGTCGTCGGGTGGTTCGTGCATCAACCACGTGGTGCTGCATCTCACACCACCCGAGCTTCCTTTCGGGGGGGTCGGCCCGTCGGGCACCGGCCGCTACCACGGCCGGTCGGGGTTCGACACGTTCTCCAACCTGCGATCTGTGCTGCGCAAGAAGTCGACCCCCGATCCCAAGATCCTCTACCCCCCCTACACGCGCCTGAAGGAGCGACTGATCCGCCGGTTCCTCTGAACCAGAGCCGGTCAATCGTCGTCGGGCGGCCCGGCCAGCCGGGGCATCAACTCGGCCAGGAACTCGACCTCGTTGCGGGTGAGACGATCGATCAGCTCACGCCGGACCGCCGCGACGTGGCCCGGCGCGGCCGCCTCGAGCCGAGAGAATCCGGCGTCGGTGAGCACGGCGTAGAAGGCACGACCGTCGTTGGGGCAGCGGCTGCGGCCCACGAGACCATCGCGTTCGAGGCGGTCGATTCGTTGCGAGAGTCGGCTCGGCGAGTTGGTGACGGCCTCGGCCAGCTCGGACATGCGCAGTCGGCGGTCAGGTGACTCGGAGAGCCGAACGAGGACTTCGTAATCGTCGCCGGTGAGGCCGCTGTCGGTTCGCAGTTCTCGCTCGACCGCCGCCTGAATGCGCCGCGCCGAGTCGATCCATCCGCGCCAAGCGCGCTGCTGGGTCTCGTCGAGCCACCGCGGTTGTGTCACAAGTCGCAGCGTAGTCGGTTGCATTCATTTCAACCCTAAAGTAGATTACTTAATAGTTAAAGTGTTGATACCGTCCGAAAGGTTCTCCCATGACCACCACCGAAACCGCCAACCCGTCCACCTCCGGCCTTCCCGCCGGGCGCTGGGTGATCGAACCGGCCCACAGCGAGATCGGCTTCACCGTTCGTCACCTCGGCCTCAGCAGGATCCGCGGCCAGTTCAGAACCTTCTCCGCATCGATCGAGGCCACCGACCGACTCGACGACGCCGTTGTCGAGGCGACCATCGACCTGTCCTCCGTCGACACCAACAACGAGCAACGCGACGGCCACCTGATGAGTTCCGACTTCTTCAACGTGGACACCGACCCGACGATGACCTTCCGCAGCACGGCGATCGCCGTGGGACCGAACGATTCCGAGGGAACGATCACGGGCGAACTCACCATTGCCGGCACCACCCGCACGGTGGAACTCGACACCGAGTTCAACGGGGTGGCGATCGACGCCTACGGTGCCACCCGCGCCGGGTTCTCGGCCACCACCACCCTCAGCCGCAAGGACTTCGGCATCGACTTCAACATCCCACTCGACGCCGGCGGAGTCCTGATCGGTGACAAGATCACCGTCGAGCTCGAGATCCAGCTCATTCCAGCGCAGGACTGACCCATGAACCGCCCCCGCCCCTATCGGGCTGCCGTCAGAATCGTTCCCGCGACCCACACTCTCGAAGGGGCGGGGTTCGGCGTGTACCGTCCGTTTCCCACGCCGGCGCTCGACCTGCTCGACCCCTATCTGCTCCTCGACGAGATGGAACCGATCGATCACGCGCCCGGCGAGGCCCGAGGTGCACCGGACCATCCCCATCGGGGTTTCGAGACGGTCACCTACATGCTCGATGGCGAGTTCGAACACCGGGACTCACGTGGTAACCACGGCACCATCCGTGCCGGTGACGTGCAGTGGATGACCGCGGGCGACGGCATCATCCATTCCGAGATGCCAAGCCGTCGAATCCAGACCGAGGGCGGCAGGTTCCACGGCTTTCAGATCTGGGTCAACCTCCCGCGGGAGAAGAAGCGGGCCACGCCGCGATACCAGTCGCTACAGGCGGCCGAAATCACCACCCTCGAGGGCACGGGCTGGAGGGCCAGGATCATCGCCGGATCGCTGCTCGGGGTCGACGGCCCGGCCGCCACCCACACCCCAATCGGAGCAGCCCACATCACGGTCGAACCGGGCGGACGGATCGAGATTCCGGTACCTGATGGCCACAACGCCGGCGTATACGCGTTCTCCGGTTCCGGCAGCGCCGGCGATCCCCCCACACCGTTGCCCGAACGCAGTCTCGCCGTGTTCGAACGAGGTGGGGAAGCAGTGGTGGTCGAGGCGGTGAGCGACGCCGCCTCGACCCTGGAGGCGCTGGTTCTCACCGGCCGCCCCCTCGACGAGCCGGTGGCCCGCTACGGACCCTTCGTCATGAATACCCGCGACGAGCTGATCGAGGCGATCGAGGACTACAACGCGGGGCGGATGGGGTCGATCGAGCCGGCCGGAAGCACCTGACGGTCGACTCTCGCGCCGTGGGTGTCAATGGCGTCATCGTCGGCAGTAACGTGCCGATTCGTGACTCACGAGGACACCTCGAAGCATGGGTAGCCACGACGTGGTCGTCGTCGGCGCGGGCCTCGCCGGGCTGGCCGCCGCCCGCCGCCTGCGCGAGAAGGGCTACGAGCCGATCGTGTTCGAACGCTCCGACACGCCCGGCGGCCGGGTCCACACCGACATGGTCGACGGGTTCCGCCTCGATCGGGGATTCCAGACCCTTTTCACGGCCTATCCCGAAGCAGCCCGCGTGTTGGATTTCGAGGCGCTGGACCTCTGCCGTTTCGACCGGGGTGCCGTGGTGAGAGTCGCCGGTAAATTTCATCGCGTGGCCGACCCGATGCGCTGCCCGGGTGACGTTTTCGACTCGGCCAAGGCCCCCGTCGGCTCGATTCGCGACAAGCTCGCCGTGCTGCGATTCCGACACCGGGTTCACTCCGTCGACCCTGACGAACTGTTCGCACGGCCCGAATCGACGGCCCACGAACGGCTCCTCGAGAACGGCTTCTCACCACGGATGATCGAACGATTCCTGGGCCCGCTGTTCACCGGACTGACCCTCGATCCGAGCCTGACGTTCTCGAGCCGCCATCTCGACTTCATGTTCTCCATGCTGAGCAGCGGCGATGCCGTCGTTCCGGCCATGGGAATGGGCGAGATACCCAAGCAGATCGAACGCGATCTGCCGCCCGGCACGGTTCATTGCTCGGCCAACGTCGAGAAGGTCGCCCGCGACCACGTGGTGGTCGACTCGTCGCGGGTGGATGCCACCGCTGTGATCGTCGCCACCGATGCCGCCACGGCCGAACGACTCACCGACGGCCAAGTCGAGTATCGAGGCTCGATGGGAATGGCCACATGGTGGCTGGCCGCCACCGAAGCTCCGGCGCATCGACCGATGATCGTGCTCAACGGCGAAGGCGGCGTGCTCAACAGCCTCGCGGTCATGTCACAGGTGTCGGAGCAGTACTCCGGCGACGGTCGGGCTCTCATCGCGGTGTCCACCCCATTCGTTCACGCCACCGAGCACGAGATTCGGTCGGCGCTCACCGGTTGGTACGGCCCATCGGTGTGCGAGTGGGAGACCATCCGTGTCGACCGCATCGAGCAGGCCCTTCCCTCGCAGCCGGTGGGGCTCAACCCCGACCAGTCGGTGCGGCTACCTTCCGGAATGTTCGTGGCCGGCGACCACCGCCAGAACGCTTCGATCAACGGTGCATTGGTGTCGGGTCGTAGAGCAGCCGAGGCAGTCGCCGCCCGGCTCTGCCGCGACTGCTGAAACCGGTACACCCCCACCCTGTGTGGCCGTATCCGTGGTCGACTGACCGCGCTGTGAACCGAACAACCCGATCCGTTCGCCTTCATGGAAATCCAGGACGTTCAGGAGCTGTCCAACTTTTTCGAACGCCGGGTTTCCGCCTATCAGATGGGTGTCGAGGGCACGGTGTCCTTCGACGAGGAATTTCTGAGGATTCCGGTCACCCGCCCCGTCTCCCGGGTTTCTGTCAACGGCAACGGCCGGAATACTCGACTCTTCGGTTCACAGATCCCGGGAGACACCGTTGAGCCCATCGATGAAATCAGGGAAACGACCGGTCATCGGCCTGCCGGGACGCCGCAAGACGGGTCGCGACATCGTCGGCTCGCCCGAAGTGCTGCTCGACCTCCCGGTCGACCTCTACATGGCCGACTACGCCGGCGGCGTCCATCAAGCGGGCGGGCTGCCGGTCCACCTGCCCTTCGATATCGATTTCGCCGAGATGGTCGAGTTGCTCGACGGGTTGCTCCTTGCGGGTGGAACCGACATCGGGCCGGCGCTCTACGGCGCGGCGCCCGATCCCGATCTGCTCGACATCGAAGCGCAGCGTGAT
>QIIW01000150.1 GCA_003231645.1 Acidimicrobiia bacterium
TCGGCGAACGCGTCGGCGAGGGGATCGCGACCATCGCCGACAGAAGTCTCGATGAATCGAAGAACCACGTTGTTGATCACCCGCTCCGCCCGACGACGCAGCTCGGCCGATCGCTCGGCGCCGAAACGACGACGGAGCTGGGCGAGGATCCCGCACGCCGACCTGAGGGCGGCGACGGTGTCGTCGTCGACGGCCGGCGAGTCACCGGGAAGCGCGGTGAGAAACACGAGATCGTCGTCGGCCATGAAGATCGGCATGGCGATCAGTGCGAGTCCATCGGAAGCATCCCCGGTGGTGTCCGCCACGTTCCATTCGAGAACCTGATCGGAGTCCCGAAGCCGTCGAACGATCTGATGCCCCGCCGTGATCGGGGCCAGGTCGGCAACCAGCGGCTCACCCGAAGAAGTCGCCTCGCACGGGCAGTCCACCGACTGACGCCTCGAATCGATCTCCCACATCGCCACCGAAGTGAGCCCCAGATGATCCCGGAGCTGTTCCAGAACCTCGTTGACCGCTCCCACCGAATCGATGGAACTGACCTCCAGCAATCGCTTCGACATTTTGATGAGAATCTCATCCGTACGATGCCGCTTGGTCTGTCGTCGCAGGTTGAGGAGACGGACCCTCGCGTACCCGAATACATCCGATATCGCCCTGGCGGCGCTGATGTCGTCGTCGCTCCAGCGCCTGCGTCTCGAATCGCTCATGATCAAGGATCCGAGCAGACCTTCCGGACCCCGATATGCGGTGATCAGAACCCGGTGGTCGGACTCGGAGTAGCCCGGAAGGTCGGCCAGCGCCGCCAGATCGGACATTCGAATGATTCCCCAGCCTCGCGACTCGAGCCGAGTGGTATCGAGAAGTTCAGTGGAGGCCCCCTCCATGTCATCGCGGCCGTTTGGGTTGCACGCCATCCGACAAGACGCCCGTCCGCCGTCATAGCGCCAGACCGACGCCTGCTCCAGATCGAAGAACTCGACCAACACCGTCAGCGTGTGCTCGAGCTTCGAGTCGATGTTTTCCGGGGTGGCATCGACAAAGTCGGCGGCTACCGAAGACATGAGCGACTCGAGGGCCAGGCGGCGATGAACCTCGCGTTCCGCGTCAACCCGAAGCGTCATCTGGCGCAGAAGCCGGGCCGCCGATCGAGCGGCCGACACTTCATCGTCGGTCCACCGACGATCGCTACCTCGAGTGAGCGAGAGCACACCTCTCATGTCCTCGAAACCGGCGGTCGCGACGATCAGGGTCACAGCTTCGCCGTCACAGGAAATCGCGTCCCGCGACGTGAGTGGACCGGCGTGGATGAACGCGAACCCGTCACGCCGCAGCGTTTCGATCTGAGCGGCGGTTGTCGGGATGCGCTCGCTGTCAACTTGGCCGGACCCTCTCGCTGCGACTCGGCGTGCGGCCTCGAATCCGCCATCGACCAGATCCCATTCGGCCATCTCCTCCACCCCGAAGAACCCCCGAATCGCACCGAGAATTCTGGCTCTCGAATCGGCGGCGGAATCCCAACTTGCGCCGGTGGCGATCATCGAAACCTGATGGACCATCTCCAGAAGCGCCAGGCGCCGAGCCGACTCATGCTCCGAGCGCAACTGGGCGGCGAGATGAACAATCAATCGGGACAGCAATTTCGCCGCGGCGAGTTCATTCTCGGTCCAGGCTCGCTCACCCACCGTCGAAAAGGCAATCACGCCCTCGAAGTTCGATGATCCGCCCATCGGGACCACGAGCGACTGCGCCGTGTTCGCGATGATGGCCGAGAAATCGTGTCCGAACGCCCCCGAACCCACGATCTGATGACCGTCATCGATGATTGTGTCGGGCGCTTCGAGGTCGATGAAGACCGACTCCGATTCGGTGAGGGCGGGCCGGTCCGACGGTGATGCCGCGGTCAACCGGAAGCGACTGCCGCCACAGGCACGCCACACCGACACGACATCGACCGAGAAGTACTCTCGACACCGTTCCAGAACATCGATGAGACCCGACGGATCGACTGACCCGGCTTGCATGACACCGAGAGCTACATCCGCCAGAAAATCGTAGGTTTCCAACAACACCTTTCCCGACGCGGGGCGCGTCCTCCCGACGGGCTCATGGTCGCCTCCTGGTGCATGGCCGATCACACCTGCTCCATCGGTAGACGCCGCCGTGGGTTGAGGCACCCTTCAAGCGTGCTGGCTCAGCGACGCCCCCGCAAGAGGCTTCTCCGATTCTCGACGAAATCCACGAGAACGTAGTCGCCGAGATTTTCGTTGGTGGTGAAAAAAGCCCGACCGCCGTTGAGCCGCGACACCTCCTCGATGAAGTGGGTGAGATAGTGGGTGGCATCGAGCACAAACGTGTTGATGCGAATGTTGTCACGCGTGCATTTCGCCACCTCGACCAAGGTGAGATCGACGGTCTCGCGGGTGGGTGGGTAGCTGAAGAACGGCTCACCCGACCGGGTGATGTGGGCGGTCGGTTCGCCGTCGGTGATCATGATGATCTGCTTGGTGCCGCTTTGACCGGCCAACATCCGCCTGGCCAGCTGGAAGCCGTGTTGCATGTTGGTGCCGTAGACGTAGTCCCACGAGACCTCCGGCAGGTGCTCGGGCTTGATCTCGCGGGCCACCTCCGAGAACGACACCAAACCGAAGAAATCACGGGGGTAGCGACTGGTGATGAGGGCGTGAAGGGCCATCGCCACCTTCTTGGCCGGCAGAAAGTTGTCGCGCATCGGCATCGAGAGCGACAGATCGAGCATGAGAACGGTGCTGGATCTGACCTGCTGCTCGGTGCTTTCGATCTCGAAATCGTCGGGGTGGAGCCGGATCGGTATTCCCCCACCCGTCCTCGTCACGGCATTTCGCAGCGTCTTCTCGACGCTCAGATTGAACGGATCACCGAACTCGTAGGGCTTGGTCTCGAAATCGCGTTCGTGGCCCTGGCCGGTGCGGCGCATCTCGTGCCGACCGAGGGTATCGGCCGATATGCGTCTGAAAAGCTCCTCCAAGGCACCGCTGCCAATGCGCCGTATCGCCCTCGGTGTCATCTCGTAGCGACCCTCACGGTTCTCGATCAGGCCCGCCTCCTCGAGCATGCGTGCCGCCTCGGCCATGCGCTCGAGGCTCGCCGCCGACTCATCACCGAGCAGATCGCGTGCCCGGTCGATGTCGACCTCGGCCAGCGCGCCAGGGTTGGTGGCACCACGAAGCAGGTTGTCGAGTTGGTCGATGTCGCCGAGCTCGCTCATCATGTCGACCGCCTCGGGCAGGTCGAGTGGATCGATTCCCTGGAAGTCGTAGCTTCGACCCCAGCCCTCACCCGGGAACTGGCCGCGCAGGTTCTCGCCCAACCGGTCCACCTCCCACTGCAGGTCCATGTCGCTCAGCAACTGATCGGACAACTCCTGTAGCTGGGCCCGTTGTTCGGGGGTCATGGAGTTGAGCATCTGTTGAACGGCCGCCAGCCGTCGGGCCATCACCTCGAGCAGCCCGTCGAGGGTCCGCGGGTTCTCGGGGAAGAAGTCGCCGAAGCGCTCCATGAACCCGTCGAAGTCGGGTTCCTCAGCGGCGGCGCGTTGTTCGAGCATTCGGTTCAGCTCGGCGAGCATGTCCTTGACCCGCTGCATGTCCTCGGGCGACATGGTGTCGATGCCCTCGGCCATTTGATCGAGATACTGCTGCATCACCTGCGCACGCAACCTCTCGAGCAACTCCTCGAACGCGGTCTGGGCTTCGGTACTCTCGAAGTCGTGGTTCTGCAGCCCCTTGACCTGCCCGGCCAGGTCGGGGGGGAGCATGTCGAGTTCCATGGTCTTCATTGCCGCGGAATCGGTGGCCAGTTCGTTTCGGCGTTCGTCGCCCGATTTCCGGGCGGCGGCGACCATCTCGTCGATCGCCCGGCGTTCCTGCTCGACCACCTCGCGCAGCTCATGGGCGATGTCGTTGAACGCGCCGCCGAGGTCGTAGCGGTCGAGGATCTCCTCACGTCGCTCCCGAAGACGGTCGAGCATCGCACGGATACCCTCCATCTGACGGCCGTCGCGGTCGGTCATGCCCCCCTGCATCAAGTTACGCAGAGCACTGTTCACGTCGCCGTGGTAGAGCAGATCATCGGAGAGTTGATCGAACAGCTGATTGGCGTCGACATCGAAACCGCTCTGGGTTCCGTCCCAGTGGGAGTACGCGAAATGAGGTGGTGTTCGGCGGGATCGACGACGACGAAGGCGGCCCATCACCGGAACCTACCTGGCCTGCGTGGCTCACCGCACGGACGATTTGTTAACGTTCGCTAACCATGACCGGAGCCCCAGCCGCCGACTCGACGCCCGACAAGGGCCCGCGACGACCCTCCAATCGGCGCGATCTGATCCTCGAAGCGGCCATCGACCTCTTCCACCGCAACGGCTACCCGGCCACGGGGGTCGACGACATCGGCAAGGCCGTCGACGTGAGCGGTCCGGCGATCTACCGCCACTTCTCCTCCAAGGAGGAGATCCTGCTCGAAGCGATCCGTCTCGCCGCCGACGAGGTCCACTCCGCCAACAACGTCGCCCGCGCGTCCGGCGCCGAATCCGACGTGCTGCTCGAGGCGTTCATCCGGGCCTATGCCAGGGTGGCCATCCAACAGTCTGCACTCATTTCGGTGTGGACCAGCGAGGCCCGCCACCTCACCTCGGCCCGTCGCTCCCCGATGACCAGACGATTGCGGGCATGGCGCGACGAATGGGCCGAGGTGCTGCAGACCGTCCGCCCCGAGATCAACGCCGACCAGGACACCGTTCTGGTGGTCGGAGCGATCGGCCTCATCACCACTCTCGCCACCTCCAGCCCCCATACGTCCGATCCCCGCGACGATTCCCTGCTCGAGGACCGCGCCGTGGCGATGGCGATGGCCGTACTCAGAGCCGAAATCGACTAGCCAGACCCGGCAACACACAGATCCAGCAACACACGGAGAACCATCATGGCCATCAACCCCGATGCCGCCGGTACCGTCGGCGAGCCCACAGAAATAGCCTGGACCTCCGACGACAGTCTCCTCTACGCGCTGGGTGTGGGCGCGGGCCAGACCGACCCGACCGGATTCGAGCTCGAGTTCACAACCGAGAACTCCCGGGGGATCGACCAGTTGGCGCTGCCCACCCAAGTGGTGGTGATGGGTCGGGGCGGCATACCCGACTTCGGTGACTTCGACCTCGCGGCGCTGCTCCACGGCGAACAGCACATCCGGCTCCACCAGAGCTTGCCGGCGGCCGGCAAGGCCATCAGTCGGGGCAACATCGGCGATATCTACGACAAGGGCAAGGCCGCTCTGGTCTACATCGAAACCGAGGTCACCGACACCGAAGGCAACCCGCTGTGGACCAGTCGCGCCGGACTGTTCATCACCGGCGAGGGTGGCTGGGGCGGTGAACGCGGTCCGGCGAACACCTGGCAACTTCCAGACCGCCCGGCCGATCAGGTCTCCGGCTACGACACCCGCGTCGATCAGGCGCTGCTCTACCGGCTCAGCAGCGACCGCAACCCTCTCCACTCCGACCCGACCTTCGCGGCGATGGCCGGTTTCGACCGCCCGATCCTCCACGGGCTGTGCACATTCGGAGTGACCGGGCGGGCCCTGCTCCACACATTGTGCGAGAGCGATGTCGACCGATTCGGTTCCATGGGTGGCCGCTTCAAGTCGCCGGTGATGCCGGGGGAACACCTCGACGTTCACATCTGGGACGACGGGGATCAATACCTGTTCCAGACCCGCGTGGACGACCGCGTCGTGTTCGACGCCGGCGTCTTCACCAAGCGCTGAAGACCGACTCCTCAACGCCCACCCGAACGCCGTCACCGACCTCTGAACAGGGCTCTTCCCCCGGAGGCGTCCTTGTTGAGGCGCTTGCTCAGATGCAGTCCCTCGAGGACCAGCTCCGCGGCACTGGCGATCATCGCCGGTGACTCGGGCCCCCCCTCATCGGCCAGAAGCGCCTTGACCGGCACGGTCAGTGCCGGCACCCGCTCGAGAAGCAGCAAGTAGGCGGCGTCGGTGACGTCTTCCCCAGTGTCGACCACGAGATCGCTCTCGAATGCGTCGACCACCGCCCGGTGGGATTCGGGCGGAACCCGCTGCTTGAACACGGTCAAAACCGCGG
>QIIW01000021.1 GCA_003231645.1 Acidimicrobiia bacterium
TCGCCGGGGCCGGCATCCTGCGCGAGGCCGACACCATGTTCACGCCGGAATCCCCGTGGGACAACACCAGCATCAAGCAGCAGGGCGACACCCCCGACAAGGCCGCCCCGTTGGTCGACGCCTACTGCGCCGACGTCCCCGACAACTGCACCAACGGCCGGATCAACATCGACTTCGAATACTCGGGTCCGTCGGTGAGCCAGGATCAGGTAGCCGACATCCTCACCGCCGGATGGGGCGACTACTTCAACGTCAACCGCAAGGTCGTGTTGCAGGACGACCTCATCACCGACACGGCGCTCGGTGCCTACCAGATCATCACCTGGCGTCAGTTCGGTGCCCCCGACCCGGCCGCCGACCGCGTCTGGTTGGCGTGTGACTCGATCGGGTTGATTTCGCTCAACTGGCCTCGCTACTGCGACCAGGCCCGCGAAAAGCTCCTGAACGAATCCCGGGCCACAACCGACCTCGCCAAGCGGATCGAGATCTGGAAACAGATCCAGCAGAACATGCACGACGCCTACACCTACATTTTCTTCACCCACACCATGTGGTTGCAGGCGTTCGTTGCCTCGACCCGCAACCAGTGTGGTGTGAAGTCACCCGACGGGGTCGAACTGCGTTGCGAGACCAGCGGGGCGATGTTCAACCACGGCATATGGTTCGACAAGTAGAAACACCCCGACAACAGCCGCTGGGTCACCCAGGATATTCGAGGGAGTAGATGCGATTCGTATTGCAGCGAGTAGGGCAGCTCGTGATGGTGCTGTTCGCCGTGACCGTGATCACATTCGCCTCCGTCAACGTCCTGGGTGACCCGCTCACCAATATTCTCGGGCCTCTCGCCCGAGTCGACTGCACCGATGTTTACGCCGGCATCAAGCCCGACACCTCCACCCGGGGTGGAACCAGCGAGGGCGATTGTGCGATCATCGCCGAGACCCGCAAGGAGTTCAATCTCGACAGTCCGCTGCCGGTGCGTTACGCACGGTGGGTCGGCGACATCTCCACCGGTGATTTCGGTACGTCGTTCCAGAATCAGCTTCCGGTCTCGACCGTGCTGAAGAACAAATTGCCGGTCACCCTGCGGCTGGTCGGAATCGGGCTCTTCTTCTCGCTGGCGTTGTCGATCCCATGGGCACTGCTGTCGGCGTACCGTGCGGAGCGGACCTTCGACAATTTCTCCACGGTGGCGTCGTTCGGGTTGTTGGCCATCCCGAACTTCGCCATGGGGGTGATTCTGCTCTACCTGTTCGCGGTGCGGTGGTCCTTTTTCCCGACCAGATACGAACCCGCCGGCATCTACAACCAACTCAAGTCGCTGTTCCTGCCCGGCCTCACTTTGGCCCTGCCGTTGGCGGCCACTTACCAGCGGCTTCTGCGTACCGATCTGATCACCACCCTGCAGGAAGACTTCGTTCACATGGCGCGAGCCAAGGGGATGCCGGCCCACACCATCATGACCAGGCACGCACTCCGGCCGTCGATGTTCTCGGTCATCACCGTGTTCGGAATCAACACCGGTGCCCTGCTCGGTGGCACGCTGGTGATCGAACGGATCTTCTCCATCCCCGGGCTGGGAACCGAGATCGTGACGGCGATCGTACGGGACGACACTCCGGTGGTGCTCGGCATCGTGGTGATCATCGTCACCGGGTTCGTGGTGGTCAACCTGTTCGTCGACCTGATGTATTCATTTCTCGATCCGAGGGTTCGCCGTGGCTGACGAAAAGGCTACTCACGCCGTAGCAGTGTTCGATGAGGTTCCCGAGCCCTTTTCGGAGGACGTGGTCAAGCGGCGGCTTGGTATCGGCTTCTGGGTCGCCATCTCGTGGATGGTGCTGATCACCGCGCTCGCACTACTGGCACCGGTTCTCCCGATCGACGGCCAGAACGTGATCGGCGCGGGGAGCAAGCTCAGCGCACCCAGCCTGCATCACCTGTTCGGCACCGACAGCCTCGGCCGCGACGTCTTCGCCCGAACCATCTGGGGTTCGCGGGTATCGCTGTCGGTCGGCTTCATCGCCATCGCCGCCGGCATGCTCATCGGCGGTCCGCTCGGAATAATCGCC
Source organism: Acidimicrobiia bacterium (assembly GCA_003231645.1). Taxonomy (GTDB): domain Bacteria; phylum Actinomycetota; class Acidimicrobiia; order Acidimicrobiales; family Aldehydirespiratoraceae; genus SZUA-87. Next base: position 2,073 of record QIIW01000021.1, read on the forward strand.
GGCTACTTCAGGGGCAAGATCGATGCCGTCGTCTCGTTCGTGTTTCTGTCGCTGCTCTCGTTCCCGAGCCTGGTGCTGGCGTTGATGATCGTCAACAGCCTCGATCGGTCGCTCAAGGTTGTGGCACTGGTGCTCGGCATACTCGCCATCGCTCCTATCGGTCGTCTGGCCAGAGCCAACACGATCGTGTACGCCGAGCGCGAATTCGTACAAGCCGCCAGGGTCATCGGGGCGAAAGACATTCGCATCATGGTGCGTGAAATCCTTCCCAACGTCTTGATCCCGATGGGCGCGCTGGCGCTGCTCGGGATGGCGGTGGCCATCGTGGCCGAAGGCGCGCTCGCGTTCCTCGGTCTTTCGGTGAAGCAAGGGGCCACCTGGGGCAAGATGATCCTCGAGGGGTCCGATATCCGAACGCTGCGAAAGGGCACCTACGTGGCCATGGCGCCGATTCTCGTGATGTTCCTCACGGTGCTGGCGCTCAACTATGCCGGCGACCGGGTCAGGTCCTATTTCGATGTTCGCGAGACGGCATTCTAGGAGCACGAATGGCTGAACCTCTGCTTAGCGTCAAGGACCTCTGTGTCCGGTTCCCAACCGAACGTGGCGTGGTGCAGGCAGTCAACGGTGTGAGCTTCGATCTCGAACAGGGCGCGACCTTGGGCATTGTCGGTGAGTCCGGCTCGGGCAAGTCGGTAACCGCCAAGACGCTTATGAATCTCCTTCCGCGCTCGGCTGAGGTGGATGGCTCCGTGGTTTTCGACGGGCGCGACGTGAGGGCACTGGCCAAGAGCCACGAGAACCATTTCTGGGGCGTCCAGATGACGATGGTTTTCCAGGATCCGATGACATCGCTCAACCCGGTGAAGCGCTGCGGCGAGCAGATCGCCGAGACGCTCCGCTACCACCTCGGACACAAGAAGAAGCAGGCGATCGCCGAGGCTGTCGAACTTCTCGGACAGGTCGGGGTCCCGGAACCGGCGAAACGGGTACGTCAGTACCCCCATGAGCTTTCCGGTGGCCTCCGTCAGCGGGTCGTGATCGCGATGGCCCTTGCGTGTCAGCCCCGCCTGTTGATCGCCGACGAGCCGACCACCGCGGTCGATGTCACCGTCCAGAAACTGCTGCTCGATCTGCTCGACGACCTCCGCCGAGACCGTGGCATGTCGATGATCCTCATCACTCACGATCTCGGCGTGGCCCGGGGTCGATGTGACGAGGTGGCGGTGATGTACGCGGGCCGAATCGTCGAGAGGGCCGGCACCGAGACCCTGTTCACCGACTCTCGTCACCCCTACACCGACGCATTGCTGCGCTCCATACCGAGAATCGATCAGCCGAGTCACACCAGGCTTGACCCGATCCCCGGCCGGCCACCCGACATGACCGGCCTGCTGCCACGATGCGCCTATGCCCCGCGATGTCGTTACGCACAAGCCGATTGCCTGACGGCGATACCCGAGCTCGGTGGCATCGTCGGCCTACACAGTTTCGCCTGTTTCCATCCGGCCAACACCGAGCGGGGCGAAGCGGCGCTGACCGCCAATCTCGATGCCGGTGAGACCGCGGCCGGACTTCGCATTCATCCGATCGTGGAAGGTGCCCACTGATGGCCGGCACAGGTTTGGCTCCGCTTCGTGATCGCCCCGATGTCCTGTTGCGGGTCGAGGAACTCACGGTCGAGTTCCCCGTCGGCCGCCACGAGGTCGTCCACGCCGTGTCGGGCATCAGCTTCGATGTGGCCGAGGGGGAGACCCTGGGCATCGTGGGGGAGTCGGGTTGCGGGAAGTCCACCGTCGCCCGTTCGATCATCAGACTCAATGAGATCCGTGGTGGAAAGGTCGTGTTCGAGGGCACGGACCTGGTCAAGCTCAAGGGTGAGGCCCTGCGCCGGCAGCGTCCCAACCTCCAGATGATCTTCCAGGACCCGATCTCGTCGCTCAATCCTCGTCGCAAGGTCCGTGACGTGATCAGCGAGGGTGTCAGGGTGTGGGGCGGAGGCAAGGGCGCTTGGTCGCAGGGGCGTATCGACGAACTCATGCACGCGGTCGGGGTCGATCCGAGATTCGGTGATCGTCGTCCCCACCAGTTCTCGGGTGGACAGTGCCAGCGGATCGGTATCGCCCGGGCCCTCGCCATGGACCCCAAGGTACTGATATGCGATGAACCGGTGTCGGCGCTCGACGTCTCGGTGCAGGCCCAGGTCCTCAACCTGCTCGAGGACATGAAGAAGCGTTACGGCCTCACGCTCTTGTTCATCAGCCACGACCTGGCGGTGGTCAAGAACGTCAGCGACCGGATCATCGTGATGTACCTCGGCAAGGCCTGCGAGATCGGCAGCGCCGATGAGCTCTACGAACACCCGCATCACCCCTACACCAGGGCGCTGCTCGCCTCGATCCCCGAGCCGGCTCCCACCGTCGACGTGTCCGAGGGCGAAATCAGCGGAGAACTGCCCTCACCCATCAACCCGCCCAAGGGTTGCCGGTTCAACACCCGCTGTCCCCATGCCGACGGTATCTGCCTGGAGGTCGAGCCCCAGATGGAAGCGGTCGGTGAGGATCACTTCATTGCGTGTCACCATCCGGTGGCGGTGTCGATCAGCGTCTGATCGAGGCCGTATAGAACCGGGTCAGGTCGTGGTGGCCGTTCGGTGGATCTGCCAGACGGAGTCCGCTGACAGCGGGTCGGCCTCGTTGATGATCTCGGCGCGATCTTCAAGCAGGAGCTTGTGCAGGTGGGCGAGCACCGAGCGAGCCGCCGGTTCGTGGAGTTCGGGTTTCACATCGGCGTAGAGAACCGACACGATCTCGGCGGCGGTGCGTGGACCCGTGGTCAGCTGCCCGATGATCTGGGACTCACGGTCGAGTCGGTGCTGCAGCAGCGCGGCAACGTAGGGACGGGGATCGCGAATGGGCGGCCCGTGGGTCGGATACAGGACCGAGTCTTCGCGATCGAGAAGCAGACGCAGAGAGTGGAGGTAGTCACCGACGCTGCCGTCGGGCGGTGGGATGACGGTGGTCGACCATCCCATGACATGGTCGCCCGACAAGACGGCGTTCTCCTCGCACAGCGCGAAACAAAGATGGTTGGACATGTGACCCGGCGTGTGAAGTGCCTGTATCGTCCAGCCCGGCCCGGACACGATGTCGCCGTCGGAGAGGCACTGATCGGGCTCGAAATCGATGTCGCTGCCACTCTCGCCCTCGCCGACGGCATCGGTCGGATGCGGCCCGAAGCCCAGGACCATCGCCCCGGTCTCCGCGGCGATCCGACGGGCACCGGGTGAGTGATCCCCGTGGGTGTGGGTGATCAACACGCGGGCGACGGTCTCGCCCCGAAGGCCGTCGAGCAACGCCCTGAGGTGTCGGCCGTCGTTCGGGCCGGGATCGACGATCGCCACCTCGTCACGGCCGACGATGTAGGTGCCGGTGCCCCGGAACGTGTACTTCGATTCATTGGCGCAGACGATTCGTCGAAGTAGCGGTGATACCTCGACCAACTCACCGTGGCGGGGGTCGAAGTCGGTGTCGAACTCGATGGCCACCGCGCCGACCCTAGTGGGGTCTGCAGGCCGAGGTGGTCGGGTCGGTCAGGTCGCGCACTCCGACTCGCCGACCTCGACCTCATAGGGGCCGGTCTCTTCGTAATCGACGTAGAAAGACTCGTCTTCCTCGAAGCTGGGGAAGGTGTCGAGTTCACGAAGTTCGTCGGCGAGGGCCGAGGGGCCCCCGGACCGCTCGAGCCACGAGCGGAACGACTCGCCGGCTCGGCGTTCGTCGGAGAACCGTCTCACCACCCTCACGGCAGCCTCGGCGGCGTTCCTGGCCGGAAGACGAAGTGTCCTCTGCCCGAACCAGATCCGCGCCTGGCCGACGTAGCCGCCCAGCAGCATCTGGTAACCCGGCGCCGAGCGCCCATTGATGCGACGTTCGGTACCGAAGAATCCGATGTCGGCGCTGTGATGGTGACCACACGAGTTGGGGCAGCCGGAGATGTTGATGCGCAGACCGCCGACCTCGGCCAGGCCCTCG
>QIIW01000096.1 GCA_003231645.1 Acidimicrobiia bacterium
CTGGCTCGCACAGGGACACCATGTCGAAGTCGGTGATCAGCGACTGTTCGTGGTCGAGCGCGGCACCGGTCCGGTCATCTTGTTCATCCATGGCTTTCCCACGTCCGGCTACGACTGGAACGCCGTCACCACGGTCCTGTCCGACCGTTTCCATTGCATCGGATTCGACCTGCCGGGTTTCGGGCTCTCCGACAAGCCGGTCGCCTACAGCTACTCGCTGTTCCAACAAGCCGATGTCGTGGAGGCACTCCTGGTGGCCCTTCGGGTCGACAGGGCCCACGTGGTGAGCCATGACATGGGCACGAGCGTGCACACCGAGTTGCTGGCTCGATCGCTGGAGGGCCGACTCTCATTCTCGGTCGAGACCTCCACTTTTCTCAACGGCAGCATGCTCAAGGGCATGGCCGCCCTCACCTCGTTTCAGGAGTTGCTCGAACCCCCGTCGAGGGTCCCCGAGGCCCTCGAGCTGTGTCGGGACATGCCGCCGGCCTACATACCCGGACTGAAGAAACTCATGTGTCGACCCGAGATGGTGTCCGACGACGATGCCACGGTCGCCACCGAGGTTCTCACCTACCAAAACGGCCACCTGAGGATCCCGGCCGTCTACAGCTACGTTCGCGAGCGCTATCTCCACACACAACGTTGGCTCGGCGCCCTCGAGGCAACCGAAGTGCCCATCCAGATCATCTGGGCGTCGGGAGACCCCGTCGCCATCGAGGCCATGGGAGATGCGCTGGCCGCCCGTATCCCCCGGGCTGTATACACGAAGGTCCCCGATGTCGGCCATTTCCTGCCGGTGGAGGCCCCTGAGATCGTCGCCGGGCGGGTTCGCTCATTCGTGTCGGCGGCGTCCACACGGGCCTGAACAACGCCTTCGTCGGCGGTCGCAACGAGCCCGACGCCCCAGACGACATCGCCGGGGTCATCGGCGATCTCGATCGCCGGGATCGTCGGCATCCGACCCGAAGGGGTGCGGCTCACCGGACGTTGCTATGTTCGCAAGCGGCCTCCTCCACGTGAGCGAAGCCGAATCACGCAAAGGGGGCATTGACATGAGCAACCTGGACGGAGGCGCACTGGTCGGCAGGGCTCTGGCCGACGAAGGTGTCGAGCGGGTGTTCCTTCTCTGCGGTGGGCACGTCATGCCCGCGCTGTACGGAATACGCAGCGCCGGTATCGAGATCATCGACGTTCGCCACGAGTGTTCGGCCATGTACGCCGCGATCGCCTACACGCGGGCGTCCGGGAAGATCGCCGCGGTGATGACCACGGCCGGGCCGGGTATCGGCAATACCGCGGCCGGCATGATGGAAGCGGCGTCGATGAACATCCCGATCGTGCACATCGGTGGCGCAGTGTCGATGGCCATGCGCGACGCCGGCGATCTACAGGACATGTCGACTCTGCGCCTCATGGAATCGGTCTCGAAGTGGGCGAGGAAGGTCACGATCACCGAGCGGATCCCGGAGTACGTGTCGATGGCGATTCGCCACGCCACCGATGCCACCCCCGGACCCGTCTACCTGGAGATCCCCACCGACCTCCTTTCCGCCGAGGTCGACGAGACGAACCTCAAGACGCGGCCACGGGCCGTTCCCACCCCGATCCCCGGCGGAGATCCCGATCTGATCGAGCAGGCCGCCGACCTGCTCGCCGCTGCCCAACGGCCCGCGATGCTGCTCGACGACGGAGCGGCGCGCTCCATCGGCGACTACGCCGACGCGGTCGCCGAACTGTCGGACTTTCTCAAGATGCCCATCGGCGTCGCCGGTTACGGATGCCGCGGCATGTTCGGTGACGAGTCGGCGAACCGTCTGCTCAGCACCAACGCCACGTTGATGGCCGACGTGGTGCTGGCCATGGGATGCCGTTTCGACTTCAGGCTCGGGTTCGGCGAGTTTTTTCCCGCCGACGCCAAGATAATCCAGGTCCACACCGACACCTCACTGATCGGATTCAACGCCCGGTCCGATCTCGGGATCGCCGGTGGCGCCGGACCGGTGGCCCGCCAGATCCTCGACGCGGTCAAGGCCCGGCGTGATCCGTCGGAAGGCGACTCGTGGTCCGGTCCTGCCGGGCCGGTCACCGCCGCCGATCTGCCCGACGCCTACCACGACCCGAAAGTACCGATCCATCCCGCGCGCTGCGCGGGCGAGGTGGCACGATTCCTGGAGGAACACGGCCGCGATTGGTCGCTGGTGATCGACGGCGGCGAGGCGGCGGTCTGGATGGGACTGGGGTCGAGGGCGTATCGAGCCGGTCAGCTCCACGGCACCGGACCCAACGGCACGATCGGGACCGGGCCCGGCCTGGTGATCGGGGCGTGGACGGCCAACCACAAGCCGGTGCTGTGGTACACCGGCGACGGCAGCTTCGGTTTCTACGCGATGGAGATGGAGACCATGGCCCGGCTCGGGATCCCCGTCGTGTGCGTCATCTCCAACGACTCGAGCTGGGGGATGATCAGCCTGCTCGAGAAGTACATCCGGCCCGACGAAATCGACCAGCACGGGTCGTGCAACACCGACCTTCACCACATGCGGGCCTACGAGAAGATCGTGACCATGTGGGACGGGCACGGGGAGCAGGTCACCGAGCCCGACGGGATCGTTGCCGCCATCAGGCGGGCCGCGGCCAATGGCAGACCGTCGATCGTCAACGTCGAGATCGACAATGAGAGCCTGTCACCGTTCATCGCCCCCTACGCCGAGATGGTCAAGGCACAGTAGCCGGGGCGGTGCTCGAACCGGCGGCGACACGGCCGGCGTGCCGAACGATCGGACGCCGCCGCTCAGACGGCTCGCCGGCGGACAACAGCCGCTATGTCGAGGCGCTTGATCGATCGAATCCCCGGGACGAGCGACAGCAACGCTATGACCAGTATCGAGGCTGCGGCCAGGGCAAGAGTGAGAGGACGCGTCGTCAACTCGAAGTTGAAGGCGTCGCTGTTGTAGGTCGCCATCAACAGGCCCGAGATCCAGATACCCAGCAGGATGCCGGGGATGATGCCCACCGCGGTGAGCAACAGATTCTCATCGGCAACCATCCACGCGATGGTCCGGTTCGACATGCCGCTGGCCTTGAGGGTTGCGAATTCGGTCGATCGCTCGGCGACATTGATGGAGATCGTGTTGAACATCAGAGAAAAGGCCATAACGCTGCCGAAGATGAACATGATCCCGATGAACGTGTCGAACAGCGCGAACTCCTGCTGTATGACGTCGAACAGTGTCCTGGAATCCTCCAGATAGACCACGCCGGGGATGTCCTTCAAGCCCGTAAGGATGGCCGCACGGTTGACTGTCGGATCGAACATCGTCATCACCGATGTGACCGTCGGTTCGCCCATGAGACTCTTCGGGTCCTTGACTCCTGCGTCGCGCAGCGCCGCGGCGATCACGTCATTTCGTGCGTAGAGCGGAATCCCGAGAGGTTCGTCGACGAACCCGGCGACCACCAGGGCGATGGAAACATCCTGGGTAGGGAGATCAACGGTGATTCGATCGCCGGTGGAGATGCCCAACCGGCCTTTGAGACCCTTGTTGACCAGCATCCCGGAAGCAGGAAGGACCCCCGCGGGATTCGTCCACCCGTGCATCTGCGTGTCACCCGCGAACCCCTCGAGGGTCGTGGTGAGAGTGATGCCGTCGCGGGTGATCGACACCCCGAAATCGGTGGTTCGTTCGGCTCGGGTGACACCCGGGACGGCTTCGACGGCGGTGAGCATCTCCTTGTCGACCGGTTTGGCGGTGACCACGGTTGCGTCCTGAAGTGTGACCTCGTTGAACTCCTTGTTGATCAAGTTCTTCATCGTGACGAACATCTCGCCCGCCGAGACCATCAGGACCAGGGCGAGTATCACTCCGAGGACGGTGGTGAGGCTTCGCCGCTTGGCCCGCCCGATTCCCCGCAGCGTCATCCGGGTTCTCACCCGAAGACGCGACACGAGCGGGACGATCCGTTCGACGAGGCTCGTGCCGGCCGACATCGACGGGGCAACTCCTCGCATCGCCTCGGCCGGTGCGATCCGGTAGGCGGCTCGTGCCGGGATCAACGCCGAGAGCGCTCCCATCACGATCCCGAACATCAGCCCGATGGCCATGGTGGTCGGTCTGATCCTGATGATGGTGTCCGGGATGTGGAGCGCATTCGTGTAGAGGTGGGTCATCCACGCGCCGAAACCAACCCCGATGACGACCCCGACGACCGCGCCCACCGTCCCGACCCACAGCCCGTAGCCGAGGTAGTGACGGCGGAGTTCCCTTGCCGACATCCCCGAGGCGCGGAGCGTACCGATGATGGAGCGCTGGGTGAACACGATGCGGGTGAGCAGGACGTACACCGCCATGCCCGCCGCGGTGAGAAACAGGACCGGAAAGGCCACAGCCATCTGGGCGAATGCGTCGACATCGAGTTGGAGCGCCGAGTTGGACGGCTGGTCGGCCTGGGTGACGATGCTTGTTGCCCCGGCGTGGGCGGCGGCGGCGTGCACGGCCGCGTCGACATCCCGGGTGACCACACCCTTGTCGTAGAGCACCAGTGTTTCGCGGACCGAGACGGACTTGGGGAGTTGTTTGACGAACGCTTCGTTCACGAAGAAGACGCCGAACTGCTTGGGGTCGGTGAAGCTCTCCTGGGTGCTCGCCGCCGGCCACAGGTACTCGGCCGACACCGCCACGCCGGTGATCGTCAACTTCTGCTTCTGTCCGACGGCCAAGGTCACCGAGTCGCCGATCCGGAGCCCGTAGGTGGCGGCGATGTGGTCCTCGGCGATCGCTTCGTTGACGCCGCCCGGCGACAGGTAGGAGCCGCTTTGTACTTGTATCTTGTCGATGTCGGGTTGCCGGCCGGCCGGCATGCCGATCAGGCGCCCGCGGAGTGTCGCCGTGCCGATCGTCACCGGGAGATCAGCGCTGTGGCGTACCGTAACCGTCTGCACCCCGGGGATCGCGGTGAGGGTGTCGACGAGGCTCTGGTTGCCTCCGGTGATCGTCATGTCGGCGAACGCCAGCCGGTCGTAGGTCCGCTGGTAGCTGACCCCGAGGTTCTGGTACGACTCGTAGGTCGCCGCGAACATCATGACGCCGATGACCACCGTTGCCCCGACGGCGAGGAACTGCCATCGCCGGCGACGCAGGTCACGGCGACGCTTGCGAGCGAGGTAGCTCACCAGCGAAGCTCCCCGGGCGGCACGGGATCCGAATTCGCTTCGACACCGACGACCTTGCCGTCCCGCAGTCGAATGATCCTGTCGGCCATCTCGGCAATTGTCGAGTTGTGTGTGACCAAGAAAACCGTTCGGTCTGCACCTTCAGTCGTGGACTTGAGCAGCTTGAGGATGGTTCGGCCCGTCTCGAGATCAAGCGAGCCGGTCGGCTCATCACACAGCAGCAACGGCGGATCCTTCACAATGCTGCGGGCGATCGCCACCCGCTGCTGCTGCCCACCCGACATCTGACCGGGAAAGTACCCTTCCCGGTCGGTCAGGCCGACCTTGGCGAGCACCAACTCCGAGCGCAGATCAGCGTCGGTGCCGGTGATCTCGGCGATCAGCGCAACATTCTCGTGCGCGGTGAGGGTGGGAACGAGATTGTAGAACTGGAACACGAAACCGACCGTCGACCTGCGGTATTCGGTGCGCTCCTTGTCCGTCATACGCGCGATCTCGGAACCGTTCACCTTCAGGCTGCCCGACGTCGGCCCCTCCAGTGCCCCGATCTGGTTGAGCAGCGTGGTCTTTCCCGAGCCCGACGGGCCGAGCAGCACCACGAACTCACCGGTCTCGATCGAGAATGTGACACCGTCAAGAGCTGTCGTCGCCGTTTCCCCCTCGCCGTATACCTTGGTCAGGCCTTGGGCAACGACGGCCGGTTGGCTCACGCTATTCTCGTTTCACGTCTGCGGGCAGGAACAGATCACCGATTAT
>QIIW01000009.1 GCA_003231645.1 Acidimicrobiia bacterium
AACCCCCGTGAGGCGCTCCTAATCCGCAGGTTCTGGGTTCGAGTCCCAGGGGGCGTACCACACATACCCGCAGGTCACGCCCGATTTTCGGAGCGGTCCGGCGACTGGCGGAGCGGGCCGAAAAGGTGTCGTCTGCCAGTTGCAACGGACCGGGGTTGCGCCAATCTGCACCGACGCCTGCGCTCCGGCTACGGACGGTTCGGGGTTCAAAGGGAGTGCCGCTGTCGCGACGATCGCGCCGGACGCCACGCATGACTGAGCAGGCAGAGTGTCACACCCTCCGCGGAAGATGGATCCCACCAATGAGTTACCGAGAGGGAGCTATCGTGAACCCCGTGCCCGAAGAAAAAGTCTGGACCGCAGACGAGTTACTGGCAATGACACCCAACGAGCGCCATGACATCGTCAAGGCCGGCATCGTCACCGATCTCGACCAGGTACCGCCCGAGTTCATCGAACGCGTGCGGGCCAATGTCAGAGAACACATCGCCGCCACCGAGGGAACAACCACAGACCGTACGTGAACCAGCAGCGCGCGGTCAGAGTCGACCCGAGATTCTTCGAGCAGCTCGACCTCCAACTCGGTCCCGAGCGGGGACCACTCGGTGAGCCGTCCTCGACTGACTTTCTCTTGGTCGACCTGCCCCCGATCGCCGAGACGTTCGCAGCGCAGTTCACCGACCTTCAGATGCCATCTCGGGCCGCGAGGACTATCGCGTTGTCATCACCACAGGCCGGCTCGTTCCTCGCCTGTCGGTCATCGACCAGATGGTCGACGATGTGATCGTGCTCGTCGGTGCCGATCTCGATCTCGAAGCCGGCTGGTAGCGGCCGGCCCCGTGGTCACACCAGTCCAGCCGTGTACCCGTGCGAGTGCCGGGACTTGACCACTCACGTGGCCGCCGCTGGATCGGCTCAACGCTGAGACGCGGGATCGACAACGGCGACTGCCCCGACTGTCGGATCCCCCGGTCGGGGCGTGGGGGCCAGGCGTTGGCGCCGGTTGGCGGGCTGTGGCCCTGGGGGGGTACGTTGCAGCGACACGGCCACGGTTGTCGCGCCAGGGGTGCCGCCCCGGGGGGAGGAACGATGGAACACGACCGGATCGTCGGCCCGACCGGATCGTCGGCCCGACGGTGACGACGGCGCCGAACCGGGAGCCGGTGTTCGACCTGCCCGGGCAGCGCGAGACGGCCCGGAGCAAGCTCGACGACCTGGCGGCGCGCACCGGGCGGCGCCCGAATATCGCCATGATTGTCATGGATGATGTCGGCTGGGGCGATTTCGGTTGTTACGGGGGCGGAGAGACGATCGGCGCGCCCACGCCGAACATCGATCGGCTGGCGGCGCGCGGCAAGTTGCTGACCTCCGCGTACTCGCAGCCGACGTGCAGCCCGTCACGGGCGTCGCTGCTCACCGGCCGGCTGCCGGTCCGCCACGGCATCCTCATCCCGGTCATGTACGGCCAGCCCGGCGGCCTGGCCGACGAGGTGACTCTCGCATCGCTGCTGTCCGAGGCCGGGTACGTCACCCAGGCCGTCGGCAAATGGCACCTGGGGGAGAACGTCGAGTCGCAGCCGCAGAACACCGGCTTCGACGACTTCTACGGGTTCCTCTCGGTCTCGGACATGTACACCGAGTGGCGCGACCCGCACTTCTTTCCCGAGGTCGTCTACTCGGGCGCGCGCTCCGAGTGGATCCGCAACGCGCCGTTCAACAAGTGTTTCGTGCACGCCGAGCGCGGCGGCGACCTCGAGGAGGTCGAGGAGCTCACGATCCCCGCGCTCTCGACCCTCGACGACCGGTGGTGCACCTACTCCGAGGAGTTCATCCGGCGTATGGCCGGCGACGAGCGCCCGTGGTTCCTCTACCACTGCACCCGGGGCACACACTTCGACAACTACCCGTCGGAACGGTTCCTTGGCTCCTCCCCCGCCCGCCACGTCTACCAGGACACGATCGTGGAACTCGACGACATCGTCGGACGCCTCGAGCGGACTCTCGCAGAAACGGGCCAGCTCGAGAACACCCTCATCTGGATCACCTCCGACAACGGCCCGGAGATGGATTCGTGGCCCGACTCGGGGTTCACGCCGTTTCGTTGCTCGAAGGGGGCGACATGGGAAGGTGGCCAGCGGGTCCCGTCGATCTTCGTGTGGGACGGCATGATCGAACCCGGCCAGCGCTCCGACGGCCTCTTCGACCAGCAGGACATGTTCACCACCGTGCTCACCCTCGCCGGCGCCGAGGACCGCGTCCCCCACGACCGCTTCATCGACGGCGTCGACCAGAGCGGATTCCTGCTCACGCCCGGCGCGGAGTCACACCGCCGCGCCATCTACTACTGGCTGCAGGGCACCCTGTCGGGGATCCGCATCGGCGAGTACAAGATGATGGTCGCTTCCACCTCCGACGACGCCACCGACGTCGCGGTACGAGGCTCGGGCTTCACCGGAGTCACCCAGCGCTACACCTACCCGCGCTTCTACAACCTCTACCTCGACCCCCGCGAAGAACGCAGCTACCTGATCCGCAAACTCGCCTACCTCGACGCCTTCGTCCCCACGATGACCGCCCACCTGGGCACGTTCGCAACGTACCCGCCCAAGGTCCCAATCAGTTGACCGGCACGAGCCAGGCAGGGGCCGGGGCGGGGCGTACCACACATACCTACAGTTCACAGGGGGTTTCCGGGCGAATCCGACGGTCTGGCAGCCAGGAGCGAAGCGGACTGATCGCAGTTCATGGCGGCTATCCGATTTGACGACCACCCACCTGGTTTTTACGCTCCACCGCAGAACATCGGGAGGGTGGTTGGCTTCGATTCAAAGAGTGAACCCGGTCGCCTTCCCGATCGACATCTCGGCGAAACGCGGTAGCGGGAGCATTCGGCGAGAGGACCCACCGACGCCGAACCCGTCGGGCGCGACATGATGCCGAACAGGGAGGAAACGAGATGACGACCTTCGATGGCATTGACCTGCACCGTCGCATGGTTCGTATTCGCGTGTTCGAGGAGACCGCGGGGAGACTGTCGGAATCGGCCCGACTTCCCGGTTTTCTCCATCTCTACGTGGGCGAGGAGGCAGTCGCCTCCGGGGTCTGCGCGGCGTTGAACGACGACGACCAGATCACGAGCACCCACCGAGGCCACGGGCACCTGGTGGCCAAGGGGGGTGACTTCAAGCGCATGATGGCCGAACTCATGGGCAAGGCCACCGGCTATTGCCATGGCAAGGGCGGTTCGATGCACATCAACGATCTTGATCTCGGGATGCTCGGTGCCAACGGCATCGTGGGCGCGGGCGTTCCGATCGCGGTCGGAGCGGCGTTCGCCAACAAGTACGAGGACAACGGGCGGGTGGCCGTGGCGTTCTTCGGCGACGGATCCACCAACATCGGTGCCTTCCACGAGGCCGCGAACATGGCCGGCGCCCTGAGGCTGCCGGTTCTGTTCGTGTGCGAGAACAACGAGTACGGCGAGTACACCAGGCGCTGCGACACCATGGCGATCACCGACATCATCGAGCGTGCCCCGGGCTACGGCATGCGCGGGGTGATCGTCGACGGCATGGACGTCGTGGCCGTGCACGAGGCTGCGACCGGTGCCCTCGAAGGAGTCCGGTCCGGTAACGGCCCGGCCCTGCTCGAGTGCAAGACCTACCGCTACTTCGACCACATGGGCGTGAAGGGAGTGGGCGTCTCGTATCGCTCCGACACCGAGCTCGAGGAGTGGAAACAGCGCGACCCGATCCGCAGCTTCGAGGCCCGTCTCGCCGAAAGCGGTGAGCTCTCCGCCGATGCGGCTCGGGCGGTGTGGGACGAGGCGCAGGCCGAGGTCGACGGGGCCATCGAGTTCGCCGAACAGAGCCCGTTGCCCGAACCCGAGGCGCTGCTGGTTGGCGTGTACAACGAGACGGGAGCACCATCGTGACCACCACCGAGGCGACTCCCGATGCCAGAGAACTCATGTATTTGCTGGCGGTGTCGGAGGCGCTCGCCCAGCTCATGCGGGCCGACGAATCGGTGTTCCTGGCCGGTGAGGACGTCGGTGCCGCCGGCGGAGTGTTCGGCACGTTCTCGGGACTCTTCGACGAATTCGGCCAACGGCGGGTCATCGACACCCCGATCTCGGAGCAGGCGATCGTCGGCCTCGGCGTGGGAGCCGCCGTATCGGGCCTGCGGCCGGTCGTCGACATCATGTTCATGGACTTCGTGCTGGTGGCCATGGATCAGATCGCCAACCAGGCGGCCAAGCTTCGCTACATGTTCGGCGGCCAGGCCAAGGTGCCGCTCACCATCACCACCAGCGCCGGTGCCGGATTGTCGGCCGCCGCGCAACACAGCCAGAGCCTCGAGGCGCTCCTGTGTCACGTGCCGGGCCTCAAGGTCGTCTACCCGGCAACTCCATACGACATGAAGGGGCTGTTGGTTTCGTGCGTACGCGATGACAACCCGACCATCGTGATCATGAACAAGATGCTGCTGGGTGCGGTGGGGCCGGTGCCCGAGGAGCTCTACGAGACACCCCTCGGTGAGGCGAGGATCGCCCGGTCCGGCTCCGACATAACCATCGTGGCCGTCGGCCGAATGGTCGATGAAGCGCTGACCGCCGCGGCGACGTTGGCCGGCGAAGGCGTCGAATGCGAGGTCATCGACCCCCGGACGCTGCAACCCTTCGACACCGAGACCGTCGTCGGGTCGGTGCGCAGGACCAACCATGCGCTCGTCGTCCACGAGGCGGTGCGATTCGGAGGGATCGGCGCCGAGATCGCCGCGCAGATCCAGGAGGAGGCGTTCGATTACCTCGACGCCGCGGTGGCTCGGATCGGCGCACCGTTTTGTCCCGTACCGTTCAGCCCGGCCCTCGAACAGCTCTACGTCCCGGACGCCGCGAGAATCGCCGAAGGTGTGCGCGGCGTCCTTGGGATGAACCCCGTGGTGGCCTGATCCGGTGGCCACCGAGTTCGTCATGCCCAAGCTCGGCCTGACCATGCAGGAAGGCACGATCACCGCCTGGCTCGCACCCGAGGGCACCCCGGTCACCGAGGGAACTCCCCTGCTCACCATCGAGGCCGAGAAGGTCGACACCGACGTGGAGGCGATCACCACCGGGGTGCTCCACCAGGTGGCAGCCGAGGGAGACACTCTGGCCTGCGGCGACCTGATCGGCTGGATTCTCGCCGACGACGAGGATGTCCCCACCGCCGAGGAGCCCGCGGCCGGTCGGCGGATCGTCGCCTCACCCAACGCCCGCCGGGTTGCCCGGGAACTCGGCCTCGACCTGGCCACCATCACCGGAAGCGGTCCGGGTGGGCGCGTTCTGTCCGATGACGTCGAGATGTTCGCCAGGAGCCGACCCGGCGATTCCGAACCAGCCGACTCGCCGACCGGGCGGGCCGTCGCCGAGGTCATCGCCACACGGGGAATGCGGGGGACCATCGCCCGGCGCATGGTCGAGAGTCTGCGCGACAGCGCGCAACTCACCCTCGGCATGGATGCCGATGCCGACGCCATGGTTGCCCTGCGCAGCGAGCTCGACGGCGTGCCGGGCTACACCGACTTCGTGACCGCCGCGGTTTCCCGGTCGCTCGTGGAGCACCGGATCCTCAACTCGATGTTGGTGAACGACGAGATCCACGTGCTCGCCGACATCAACGTCGGCGTCGCCGTGGAACTCGATGATGGCCTCGTGGTGCCCATTGTCCGCCGAGCCGATCGACTCGGACTGATCGACCTCGCGGCAGAAACGAAGCGGCTGGCAACCGGCGCTCGTGAAAGGACCCTGGCTCTGGCCGACTTCGAAGGGGGCACGTTCGCGGTGTCGTCGCTGGGGATGTTCGGTGTCGACTTCTTCACGCCGATCATCAACCCGCCGAACAACGCCATCCTGGGTGTCGGCCGCATTCGCGACGAGGTCACCTGGAGCGGCAACTCCGTGGCCCGGGTCCGCAGGATCACCCTCAGCCTCACCTTCGACCACCGTGTCGCCGACGGTGCCGTCGCGGCCCGGTTCCTCGGGTCGGTCCGGGATCGGCTCGAATCACCCGAGCAGCTGCTCACACGTCCCGGCTCCGAGGATCGAACATGACGGAGCCCCCGAACGAGGCTCGGGTCGAGGTGAGTGGCGGTGGCCGGGACGCACCGTGGTCGCCGCCGGCGGTTCATGTCATGGCCAAACCGACCGGGGCGATATGCAACCTGGCCTGCAGCTACTGCTTCTTTCTCGACAAGGAAGTGCTGTACGACGGAGATCACTTCCGGATGTCGGAGCGGACGCTGAACACATACATCGACTCCCTCGTCGCGGCCAACCAGACACCTGAGGTCACGGTGGCATGGCAGGGCGGCGAACCCACCTTGATGGGTCTCGACTTCTTCCGAACGGCAATGAAGATCGAGGCGCGCCATCGCAAGTCCGGCAAGTCGTTTCACAACTCGATACAGACCAACGGCACCCTGCTGACCGACGAGTGGTGCGAGATGTTCAAGAAACACGACTTCCTGGTCGGGATCAGTATCGACGGCCCCCGCGAACTGCACGACGCCCACCGCGTCAACAAGCGGGGTGAGGGCTCATTCGACAGGGTGATGAGAGGTCTTCGCCTGCTCCAGAAACACGACGTCGACTACAACGTGTTGACGGCGCTCAACCGGGTCAACGCCGACTACCCCCGCGAGGTCTACCGGTTTCTCCGAGACGAAGCCGGAACCGACTGGATGCAGTTCATCCCGGTGGTCGAGCGGGTCGATGAGCACGGTGATCCGGCCGACCTCCGTG
>QIIW01000131.1 GCA_003231645.1 Acidimicrobiia bacterium
CGTCGTCGATGCTGCCGTCGAGAACCGAGAGCATCCCGGTGGGCCACAGCATCACAATCGTCTCGGGGAGCCACAGCAGGCCCGTTCACCTCGCCGGCTCCAGGATCGGGCCTCGGGCCAGACCCGGCTGCACGAGATACCAGTGGCCGAGCAGCATCGCATCCGACACCACCCCCAGGAACAGGGCTCCGACCATCGCCCGGGTCACCGACAGCAGCACGGGATCACCGGCGGCGATCCCACCGAACAGCACGGCGACGAGGCCCACCCCGGCCGTGATCAAGTCGAGCACCGGCGGGAACTCGGCGGCGTCGCGGTCGAACCGCTGCTCGTCGCGGTCGATTCCGGTCATGGCCGCCACACGTTGGCTACGCCTGTCGACCATGCCGCGCTGTCCGGCCACTCCCGCAGATTTCCGGATGGTCGACACGACCAGAGACCCCAGCCCGACCGCGATGAACGCCATCGTCGCCGTCTCCCGCGTCCATGTCGGCTCGGTGGCAAAGGCTGAGACGAGCGATCCGGCCGCCATCAACAGGAAGACCATCCTCTGGAGCCGGCCATAGCCGAGACCGACCTCACGGCGACGGGTGGTGACCCACAGGAACAGCCACCCACCGGCCGGCCGCCCACTGGATCAGGACGGTGGCGGCGTCGAGTCGGATCACGGCTCGACCACGACGAGGGCGTGATCGACGGTGTTGAGCGGGTCGGGGCCGTCGGCGGTGGCGACCACGATGTCCTCCAGACGCGCCCCCCACCGGCCGGGGATGTAGATACCCGGCTCGATCGAGAACGCATGACCATCGACCAGCGGGGTCCGGTTGCCTTCGACGATGTAGGGAGCCTCGTGGGCCTCGACCCCGATTCCGTGTCCGGTGCGGTGCACGAAGAAATCGCCGTAGCCGGCTTCGGTGATGATCGAACGGCCGACCCGATCGACCTCCTCGCACGACGTGCCGATTGTTGCCGCGTCCACCGATGCCCGCTGTGCCACGACCAGAACCGAATGGAGATCTGCGAACTCGGGCGGCGGTTCACCGATCGACACGCAGCGGGTGATGTCGGAGCAGTAGCCCACGCCATCGTCGCCGATCATGGTTCCGCCGAAGTCGCACAACACCGATTCGCCGGGCCGAATCGTCCTCTCGCCCGGTTGGTGGTGGGGGCTGGCCGCATTCTCACCGGCCGCCACGATCGCGAAGTTCACCCGGGCGTGGCCCTCATTGATGATCTGTCGGCTGAGTTCGGCCGACACCTCGGCCTCGGTGCGACCCGCCAGCTCGATCTCTCCGGCCCGGAGTCTGGTCGCTATGCGATCGACCGCCCCAGCCGCGGCTCCGAGCTGCTTGATCTCGGCCGCATCCTTCACCGACCGGATGGGGCTGGTGATGGTCGAGGCCCGTCGGAACGACGCGGCCGGTATCGCTCCCATGAGGTCGACCAGGAATCCCGACCAGGTGTGATCGCCGATGGCAATGACGTCGGCCGCGCCGGCAAGGGACGAAACAAGGGCGATCGGGTCGTCGGTCTCGCCCCATGGCCTGACGGCGAACACATCGGGCCGTTCGACCACCCTCGGCGCCTCCAGGGCGGGGACGACGAGCGTGGCGTCGCTGTCGCGGGGCACCACCAGCATGGTCAATCGCTCCAGGGGCATGGCCTCGTAGCCACAGAAATAGGGCAGGTCGGCGCCCACCGACAGGAGCATCACGTCGACGCCGTCGGCCTCCATGCGGCGGCGAGCACGGTCGAGGCGGCGGACGAACATGGCGGTCAGGCTAGAGGGATGCGCAGCCGCCACCTAGAGTCGAGCGATGAACGATCATGAATGGGGTTTTCGCACCCGCGCCCTGCACGCCGGAGGGCAACCCGACTCCGCGACCGGAGCCCGGGCCGTGCCCATCTACCAATCGACCAGCTTCGTCTTCGAGGACACCGAAGACGCCGCCGACCTGTTCGCCCTCCAGAAATACGGCCTGATCTACAGCCGGATCGGCAACCCGACCACATCGGCGTTCGAGGAGCGCATGGCCAGCCTCGAGGGTGCCATCGGGGCGGTAGCCACGGCATCGGGGCAATCAGCGGAGTTTCTCTCCGTGACCGCACTGGCCGGAGCCGGCGATCACATCGTGGCCAGCTCCAGCCTCTACGGTGGCACCATCACCCAGTTCTCGGTCACGTTGGCCCGGCTCGGCATCGAGACGACCTTTGTCGATGCCACCGACCCGTCGGCCTTCGAAGCCGCCATCACCGACCGGACCAAGCTGCTCTACACCGAGATGATTGGCAATCCCTCGGGAGAGATCGCCGATATCGAAGCTCTCGCCGCCGTGGCCCACTCCAGCGGGCTTCCCCTCGTGATCGACTCCACGTTCGCGACTCCATATCTGTGCCGCCCGATCGAGTGGGGCGCCGACATCGTGATCCATTCGGCTACCAAGTTCATCGGCGGGCATGGAACCTCGATCGGGGGTGTGATCGTCGAGGCCGGCACGTTCGACTGGGGGTCGGGACGGTTCCCGCACATGACCGAACCGGTGGCCAGCTACAACGGCCTGCGTTGGTGGGACAACTTCGGTGAATACGCCTATTGCTCAAAGGTGCGAGCCGAGCAGTTGCGTGATGTGGGGGCATGTCTGTCGCCGTTCAACTCGTTCATGTTCCTCCAGGGCCTGGAAACGCTCCCCCAACGCATGGAGGAACACGTCACCAACGCCCGGGCCGTGGCCGAATGGCTCCACGGCGACCCCAGGATCGCTTGGGTCCGTTACGCCGGGCTCGATGATTCGCCCCACAAGGCGCTCGCCGACAAGTACCTGCCGCTCGGACCCGGAGCCGTGTTCACATTCGGGGTGTCGGGCGGCCGCGACGCGGGGGCGGGGTTCATCGAACACCTTCAGATGGTGAGTCATCTGGCCAACATCGGCGACGCCCGCACCCTTGTGCTCCATCCGGCATCCACCACCCACCAGCAGCTCTCCAACGAACAACTCACGGCGGCAGGTGTCACACCTGACATGGTTCGCATCTCCGTGGGGTTGGAAGACATCGACGACATCGTCTGGGACCTCGACCAGGCACTCGATCAGGCAGGTGAACGATGACCGAATCCGATCATCCCCCGATCGTGGGTTGGGACCCTCCCGGTCCTGCCGCCCGCCATTCCATCCTCGAACGATCCAAGGCCATCGCCATCGTCGGCGCTTCGTCGAATCCGGCACGGGCCAGCAACTTCGTCGCCACCTACCTGCTCAGCTCGTCGACCGACTTCGACGTCCATCTCGTCAACCCACGCGAGACCGAGATCCTCGGCCGGCCGGTGTATCCGTCGCTGGCCGACCTCCCGGTGGTTCCCGACATCGTCGATGTGTTTCGACGCAACCGCGATTTGCCCGGGGTCGCGCAGGATGCGATCGACGTCGGGGCATCGGCCTTCTGGGTACAGCTCGGCCTCTGGAGCGAAGAGGCAGCCCTGCTGGCAACCAAGGCCGGCCTCGACGTGGTGATGGACCGCTGCCTGAAGATCGAGCACGCCCGATTCCACGGCGGACTCCACCTGGCCGGCTTCAACACGGGAGTGATCGATTCCCACCGGCGCTGACCCGCGCGCCCCGGATCCACCCCCCACTCACCGAACGACATCCGTCATGGCCCCGCTTCGGTGCTCCGGCTAGGGTCCCCGAGAACGCTTACAGGAGGCCCAAGTGGCAGACGTGGTACTTGACGGGGTGACCAAGGTCTACCCCAATGGGTTCCAGGCCGTGACCGAACTCGACCTGGAGATCAACGACGGCGAGTTCCTGGTACTGGTCGGGCCTTCGGGTTGTGGCAAGTCGACCGCGTTGCGGATGATCGCCGGGCTCGAGGAGATCTCCGCCGGTGAACTGCGGATCGGCGACCGGGTGGTCAATGATCTCGGCCCCAAGGATCGCGACATCGCGATGGTGTTCCAGAACTACGCGCTCTACCCCCACATGAACGTCTACGACAACATCAGTTTCGCCCTGAAGCTGGCCAAGACGCCCAAGGACGAAATCGATCGACGTGTACGCGAGGCGGCAGCGATCCTCGAGCTCGAGGACCAACTCGATCGCAAGCCCGGGCAGCTCTCGGGTGGTCAGCGCCAGCGGGTGGCAATGGGCAGGGCGATCGTGCGCCAGCCGTCGGCGTTCCTGATGGACGAGCCGCTCTCCAACCTCGATGCCAAGTTGCGGGTACAGATGAGGGCCGAGATCGCCCGTCTTCAACGCAATCTCGGTGTCACCACCTTCTACGTCACCCACGACCAGGTCGAGGCCATGACGATGGGCGATCGGGTGGCGGTGATCAAGGACGGTGTCCTCCAGCAGGTCGACACCCCACAATCTCTCTACGACAATCCCGACAACGTCTTCGTGGCCGCGTTCATCGGTTCACCCTCGATGAACCTCTACGAGGCCACCCTGGCCGCCGACTCGATCACGCTCGGATCCAACCGGCTGGCGATCAGCCCCGACGTGTTCGCTCGACGCCCCGACCTCGAATCCCGCGTCGGCTCCGAGGTCATCGTGGGTATCCGCCCCGAGGACATGGAGGATGCCGCGATCAAACCGGACCACGCCGGCGACCAACGGGTCAGCTCCACGGTGCGTCTCGTCGAATCGCTCGGAGCCGAGGTGATGGTCCACTTCGACATCGATGCCCACACCGTTCACTCCGGAGATCCCGATGCCGTGCGGGAACTCCCCAGCGACCTCGACAACGCCATGGGATCAGCGGTCGGGCGATTCAGCCCCCGCAGCCGAGCCAAGGCCGGTGATCAGATCGACATCGTCATCGACACGGCACGACTCCACTTCTTCGACCCGGTGACCCGCCTGGCGATCAGGCGCTAGCCCTTCACCGAGCCGGCCAGCAGACCTCTCACGAAGTATCGCTGCAGGGCGAAGAACACCCCGAGTGGCACGAACGCCTGAACGAACGCCGCAGCCGGCAGCAGATGCTCGTTGCGCCCGAAGTCGCCGGCCAGGTTGGCGATACGGATGGTGGTCGTGATGGCATCGGGATTCGAGCCGGCCATCGTGTTGGCGATCAGGTAATCGTTCCAGGTCCAGAGGAACTGGAAGATGCCGAACGCGGCCAACACCGGCACCGACAAGGGCAGGATGAGTCGCCAGAAGATCGTGTAGTGGTCGGCGCCGTCGATGCGCGCCGCTTCGAACAGATCCTCGGGTAACTGGGTTATGTAGTTGTGGAGCAAGAAGATCGCGAAGGGTAGAGCGAACCCGGTGTGGGTGAGCCACACCGCGGTGGTGGTACCGGCCAGATTGAAATCCGGAACCAGGGTCAGTGTCTTGTGGAGGAACGGCAGGGTGATGTGGGCGCCACCCACATAGAGCTGCAGCAACGGGATCAGGGCCACCTGCAGGGGAATCGCCAGGAGAGAGACGGTGGCGATGAACAGCCAGTTGCGACCCTTGAAATCGATCCACGCGAATGCGTATGCCGCGAACGCAGCGATGGCGATCGGGATGATGGTGGCCGGAATGGCGATAGCCATCGAATTGAGCAGCGAGTCGGTGAGATTGGCGGTGGTCTTGGCACTCAGCACCGCGTTGTAGTTGTCGAACGTGAAATTGCCTTCACCCCAGAACACCCTCCACCATCCCCCGGCGCGTTGTGCGTCGCGGGTACGGAACGAATTCACCAGCAATCCCACGCTCGGCAGGCTCCAG
>QIIW01000074.1 GCA_003231645.1 Acidimicrobiia bacterium
GAATCCGATCCCTGGGTCGCTTCAACTGCTCCGACAGGAACCGCCGGGCCTCCTGCTGGAGAGCGCCGTAGCTGTCGAATCCGAGCTTGGCCGCGAAGCGGACGATCGTCGGGCCGCTGGTGCTCACCCGATCGGCCACCTCGGCCACGGTTCCGAAGGCAAGCACGGTCGAGTCATCGAGCACCAAGGTGGCGACCCGACGCTCCGACGGGGTCAGTCGTTCGTTGGCTTCAGCGACTCGCTCGGCCAGCGTGGGCGAACGGCTCATGACTCAAGTATTACATGAAGCTACTGATGTGTGTAATGATCGGGTCATTCACCGTATGGTGGCCGGGCCTACCAGGAGGAACAGGCCATGTCGTTTACCAGTGTGCTCGAGGCGGCCGGCCTCGATCCATCCGACCTGAACGGCGGAGACCTTTCGATCACCACACCGATCGACGGCAGTGAGGTGGCGCGACTGACGAAGCACACCGTCGACGATGTCGGAGAGATGATCGCCCGGGCCGAAGCCGCCTTCGATATGTGGCGCCGCGTGCCTGCACCTCGCCGTGGCGAACTCGTACGCCTGATCAGCGATGAGCTGAGATCCCGGAAGGACTCACTCGGTGCGCTCGTGTCGCTCGAATGCGGGAAGATCCTCCAAGAGGGTCTGGGCGAGGTCCAGGAAATGATCGACATCTGCGATTTCGCCGTCGGTCTGTCACGCCAGCTCTACGGCCTCACCATCGCGTCGGAACGTCCCGGGCACACCATGCGCGAGACGTGGCACCCCCTCGGAGTGTGCGGGATCATCACCGCGTTCAATTTTCCGGTGGCACCGTGGTGCTGGAACGCGGCGCTCGCCCTGGTGTGCGGTGATCCCGTCATCTGGAAACCGTCGGAGAAGGTTCCCCTGTGTGCTCTCGCCACCCAGAGGATCGTGGAAAGAGCCGTGGAACGGTTCGGCGAGGCACCCGATGACCTGTCCCAGGTCGTCATAGGACGAGCGGACCTCGGCCGGGTGCTCACCGACAGCCCCGGTGTTGCAATCATCTCGGCCACCGGATCCACCGGAATGGGCCGTTCAGTGGGTCAGGCCGTGGCGGCGCGGTTCGGACGTTGCATCCTCGAACTGGGGGGCAACAACGCCATGGTGGTTTCTCCGTCGGCCGATCTCGAAATGGCGGTCAGGGCCATCGTATTCGCGGCCGTGGGCACGGCCGGGCAGCGCTGCACCACACTTCGCCGCCTGATCGTGCACGACGATGTATACGACGATCTCATTCCGCGCCTTCGATCGATCTATGCCGGATTGCCGATCGGAGATCCACTCACCGACGGAGTTCTCGTCGGCCCACTCATCGACGAACAGGCCCACGACCGTATGCACGAGGCCCTCTCACGCGCCAAGGTCGACGGCGGTGTGGTCTTCGGGGGTGAGCGTGCTCATCTCGATGAGTATCCCGGCGGTTACTACGAGCATCCCGCCATGGTCGAGATGCCCACCCAGACCGACATCGTCCGTCAGGAGACCTTCGCCCCGATCCTCTACGTGATGCGATACCGGGAACTGGGCCAGGCCATCACCATGCAGAACGATGTACCCCAGGGGCTGTCGTCCTGCATCTTCTCCAACGACGTGAGGGAAACCGAGCAGTTCCTGTCGATGGTGGGTTCGGACTGTGGGATCGCCAACGTGAACATCGGACCGTCGGGGGCAGAGATCGGGGGCGCTTTCGGAGGCGAGAAGGACACCGGCGGAGGACGCGAGTCGGGCTCCGACGCGTGGAAGGGCTACATGAGGCGCCAGACCAACACCGTCAACTACTCGCGAGAGCTGCCTCTGGCCCAGGGCATTACCTTCGAGGTGTGAGCCGACCATGTCCGACCTCACCAGCCAATCGATCGAATGTGTGGCGGTGCTCGGCCTGGGCCGGGTCGGGCTGCTCGCGGCGGAACTCCTCCACACGGCCGGGTTCACGGTCACCGGGTACGACCAGAGCGTGCCACCGGATCAGCAGCCGTTCGAAATGCAAGTTCTCGACTCATCCGACCGCAGCGCCCTGAGGTCCCGGTTGGTGGCGAGCGACGCCGTACTTTCGTGCCTGCCGTACCATCTCAACATCGGCGTGGCCGAGACGGCCCATGAACTCGGTATCCACTACTTCGACCTGACGGAGGACGTCGGTGCCACGCAGCGGATCCGGAGTCTTTCCGAAACTGCGACCGCGGTCATGGCGCCACAGTGTGGCCTGGCCCCCGGATTCGTGGGCATCGTCGCCGCGTCGCAGGCCGAACGCTTCGAGCACTGTCGGTCGATTCGCATGAGGGTCGGCGCTGTTCCGAGGCATCCCACCGGGCTCATGGGTTACGCCTTCAACTGGTCACCCGAAGGTGTGGTCAACGAGTACCTCAATGACTGCGAGGTGATCGAGGGGGGCGTACACAAGTGGGTGTCGCCCATGGAGTGGCTCGAGACGATCTACGTGGCCGGCACGCAACTCGAGGCGTTCACCACCTCTGGCGGACTGGGTACGATGTGTGAGACCTATCTGGGCCGGGTCGACAACATCGACTACAAGACGCTTCGTTACCCGGGACACATGCGACTCATGAACTTCTTCTTCCACGAGTTGCTCATGCGCGAGCGACGGGACCTGGCGGGAGAGATCCTCACCCACGCCAAACCACCGGTCGACAACGACATCGTCTACATACACGTGGCCTCCGAGGGTCACGTCGGTGGCCACCTCCGCCGCCTCGAGTACGTGCGAGCGTTCGCGCCACGAGTCCTGGGCGGCGGGCAAAGGACCGCCATCGCCTGGACTACCGCCGGGTCGGCCGTCGCCGTGATCGAGATGATCAGAGATGGACTTCTGCCCCAGAAAGGATTTCTCAAGCAGGAGGAGATCCCATTCGACACGTTCATGTCCACATCCACCGGCCGGCTCTATGACTCCACGGCCTGACGGCCAAGATCACCAGCCGGATGACCTCTGCTTCAGCCATCGGCTCCACTCGGGACGGCAGTGCACAGCTCTGCGATCACCGATTGAAGGTGATTGTGCACACTCTCACGGGCGACGACGGCGTCGCCCGACTGTATGGCATCACGAATCTCCTGGTGTTCGTCCCAGCTGAGCATCCAGCGCCGGTCGGCAATCACCGAAAACGCCAGCAGCGTGCGGCTTCTGAGTGGGCCGACACTGCTCTCGATGTGTCCGTTGCCCGACGCGCGCTCAATGGCGCAATGAAGGTCGCGGTGGCACTTGGCGGCTGACACTTGATCGTTGGCTGCCGACGCGGCACGCCCCTCCGCGATGCACCGATCGATTTCAGCCAGGTCCTCGGGTTGATGATTCACCGCCGCGAGTTCGGCCGCGAACGCCTCGAGTCGAGATTGGACATCGAGAAGCTGGCAGAGGTCATCAACATCGAAGCTGGTCACCGACGCCCCTATGCGGGGCGTCACGTCGATCAGACCTGTCACCTCGAGAGCGCGGATGGCCTCACGGACGGGATTGCGAGACACCCCGAGGATGTCGGCGATCTTCTTTTCGTGCAGCCGATCACCCGGCCGCAGATCGCCGCGCAGGATCATGTCACGAATCTCATCGGTGACAATCTCACGTAGCGGCCTGTGATCTCCACCTATTGTCACACTCGACCTCCTGTCGACAGTATGCCATCAACGCAACGGAGATCGCCGCCCCCGACACGCTGGGTGGCGACAACGAGGCCCACCCTGGACGCTCCGGGACGCCAGGTCGGACATCATGGCCATCGGTCGCGTGGCGGCCTTCGTCGCCACCCGCCACAACCATAACCGAGGCAGAGTTTTCGCGTACAGTATGCGATAGTGGAGGTCCCGTCCTTGATCAGGAACACTCGATGTATTTCCGCGTAGCTGCCACCCGCCAGGTTGCTCCGCCGGACGAACCGTCCCCACTCTCGCCACCCGTCGAATGGCCGGGACTCGATCAGAAGTCCCGGCTCTGCTGCGCGATCGATTCCACCCGACCGCGGCCGAGGCGTCACGATGTCAGAGCATTCATCGTCGCCGTCGAAGGCCGGACCCCGGCTCGGCCATGACCACGCTGACCTCCACCGACACCAGGCGTGGCGACGGTGTTCGATGGACGGCGTTTCTCGTTGTGTGTCTGGCATACCTCGCGGTGACGACCGGCGAGGCCGTACTCGCCCCCATCTACCCTCTGGTCGCCGACGACATCGGGCTTGATCTCACCCAGGCAGGCCTGGCGTTCGCCATGCTGGCAACCTCGATCGCAGTGTTCAACACCATCGGGGGCCTCCTTCTGCGGCACCTGCCGACCACCGCCGTGCTGGCCGCCGCACTGACAACGAGCGGCCTGGGCGGTGCCGCGGCCGCAACCGCCTCCGGCTCCCACCAGTTCTTCCTGGCTCAGGTCCTGATCGGTGCCGGCGCCGGGCTGCTGTATCCGGGTGCTGTGATTCTGGTTGGCAGCTTCGCCGGCTCTCACAGACGTGGCTTCGCGATGGGCGTCTTCGGCGTCTTCTTCTCGGGAGGTCTGGTGCTGGCCGCCGGCCTCTCCGCATTGGGGCCGCGGCTCCAGTGGAGATGGGTTTTCGGCCTGGCGGCAGCGCTGCCGGTTGCCGCTGGCGTCGCCGTGCTGTTCATCAGGGACGCACCGCGAGCCAACAACTCGGGGCCGATCTTCACCGGACTGAAGGCGGTGCTCGGCACCCCTACCGTTGTCGGCGTCGTTGGCGGAGTCTCCCAGTACGCCACGGTCTCTTTTCTCCCGGTCTTCGCGGTGGTCGTCTGGGGAGTTCCGGAGGCCGCTGCCGCCGGCATTCTCGCCGTCGGTCGGGTGCTGTCGGTGCCCGCCAAACTCGTATCCGGTGCCGCTGCCGACCGGCACGGCCCTGTTCGAACCGCGCGGGGTATCGGCCTTGTTCTCACCGTCAGCGGGCTGGCCTGGGCACTCAGTCCGTGGATGGCGCCCGCGGTGATCGGTGCGATCGTCTTCGCCGCCGAGGTCAGCGCTCTGTTCCCGCTGGCCAACCTGCTGGCGCTCGATCGGGCCGGTGACCACGGCCCGGCGCTGGGCGCCTTCCGGTCGTTGCAGTTGGGCGCAGGAGCCATCGCCGGCGTTGGCGTCGGCGCGGCCGCCGACGCTGTGGGACTGCGACCCACGGTGGCCGTCGTGTCGACGGTGCCACTGCTGCTGTTGCTCACCGGAGTGATGGCGACCAGACCGGTCGAGCCGACCTGACCCCAACGTTGGGCCTGCCACCGGGTTGCACCGCCCGCTTCCCCGACGCGTTCACTTGACCGCAGGCCCGGACGACCCGCTATTCGTGCTCGCCACCACCGAGATAGGAGGCCCGCAACTGGGGGTGGACCAGGAGATTTTCGGCGGTGTCGTCGAGCACGACCTTGCCGGTCTGGATGACCCACCCCCGGTCGGCGATCGACAGCGCC
>QIIW01000148.1 GCA_003231645.1 Acidimicrobiia bacterium
CCGACCACTTCGAGTCCCACCGATGTGAACCGGACCGGGGCCGTGATGGCGGCCGCGTTCAGCCGGCTCGTGAACGAGACCGGCACGTTCGGCCCCGGCGGGCCGTCGTCGACCGAGTATCTCGTCCAGACTCGACTCGACCCCGCGGCGGGAGACGCCACGGGATCGGTCACGGACTCCCGGCGTCCGCTGACCGGTCCCGAGCGCACCGCGATCGAGGACACCCTCGTGGCCTTCGGGACCGTGCGGTGGATCGACGATCCGGCCGAATGGCGGACCGCTCAGCTCACTCCGGTGATTCCGGGTTCGATGATCCTGGGCGTCGGCGAACCCGTGATCGACGGTGATACGGCACTCGTGCCGATGTCCCTGTGGTGTGGTGGCCTCTGCGGCACTTGGCTTACCTATCGTGTCGCCAACGTCGACGGTTCATGGACGGTCACCGGGACCGAGGGGCCGATTGCCGTCTCGTGACCGGACGGATTCGGCTGCGCCCACCCTTGGGGCCGGTTCGGCGAGGTCAAGCCCCTGGGCCCACCTGTTGGGGCCCTCGGCTAGCCTGTGGGGGTATCTTCCCTCTGCGGGAGAACCGAGATCATGTCGAATTGGCAGCCATCACCCGAGATCGAATCGCTCTACGCCGATCATTTGGCAAGTCGGCCGGCTCTGGGCGCAGAACGTGCCATCCACTACACCGAGTACTGGAAGCGGGAATCGCATCGGGATACCCCGTCCTGTCTGCTCAACGCCGGCGCTCTGGCCGACCATCTCGAGCGGCGCACCATCCGGATCCACCCGGGTGAACTGATCGTCGGCAACCACACCGAACATCGGGTCGGGGCGATCTGCCACATCGAGAAGGCCGGGGTGGCCATGCTCGAGGATCTCCTTCACCTCGAGAAGCGTGAGATCAACCCGATTCGAGTCGACCCGCACGCCAAGTGGAAGCTGCTGCGATCGGCGATTCCCTACTGGATCAATCGCAATCTGGGAATGCGGGCCTTTCCATTGCGAGAGCGGGTCAAGGTGGCCAGGGAACAGCTCGGTGCCGTCGACCACGTGATCAACGAGGCCGGGGGAGTCGCCCATTTCCTTCCCGACTACGAGCGACTCATCGTCCTGGGAACCGACGGAATGCGAGCCGAGGTCGTGGACCGCATGGCCGACCCCGGGCTCGACCTCGACGGGCGCAACTTCCTCCAAGCGTGCATGATCTGTATGGATGCGGTGGAGCGATTCGCCGATCGGTACCTTGATGAGGCCCGTCGTCAGGGACGCCCCGACATCGTGGAGGTCCTGTCCAACGTGCCGCGCCGCCCGGCCCGTAACCTTCGCGAAGCCCTCCAGATGATCTGGTTCTTCCAGATGATCATCCAGATCGAGTCGGTCGACCAGGGAATCAGCCTCGGCCGCTTCGACCAGTACCTGTACCCGCTCTACCGCCACGAGGCGGCGAGCCCCGACTTCGACCCGAACCGGATTCGTGATCTCTTCGCCGCCTTCTGTATCAAGTTGTCGGAGGTTGTCCCGCTGTTCTCGAGTCGGGCCACCGACTACTACGCAGGCCTTCCGAGCGGTCAGGCGTTGACCATCGGTGGTATCGGCCCCGACGGGAACGAAGCCACGAACGACCTCACATACCTGCTGCTCGATGTGATCGAGGGGTTCAAGAGCAGACAGCCCAATTGGCATGCCCGTGTCAGCTCGACATCGTGTGATGCCTATGTGCAACGAGTCGCCGAGGTGGTGTCACGGGGAGGTGGTTCGCCCGCCCTCTACAACGACGACGTGATCATGGCCGCCATGGTCGAGCGTGGCTTCGACCCGGAAAAGGTCTGGAATTACGCGACCGTCGGGTGCGTCGAGCCGGCACTTCCGGGTGAGAGCTTCACCTCCTCCGACGCGGCCATATTCAACCTGGCCCTCAGTCTCGAACTCGTTCTCGGGGGAGGAGATCGGCTCGACTCTTCGCGGAACGGTCGCCGACCTTGGCTGGCCGGCATCCACTCCACGGCCGATCTGCTGGAGCGTGTCGAGAAGGTGACCGACGATCGGATCTCCGCCATGGCGTACTCCCTTGACGCCATCGAGCGATCCGGTGCCCGGAACTTCCCCACGCCACTCGCTTCACTGATGATCCGGGGTTGCGTCGAGAGCGCCAGCGACAGCACCCGGGGTGGTGCCCGCCACAACGCCTCGGGAATCCAGGCGGTGGGGGTGGCCGACCTCGCCAATTCGCTGGCGGCGATCGACGAACTCGTATTCCGCACCAGTCGGTTGACGCTCGAAGAGATGGCCGATGCCTGTGCCGACGACTTCGTCGGGCACGACATGATCCGGGCGCGTGTAGGGCGGGTCGCTTGCTTCGGCAACGACGATCCGAGTGTCGACAGATTCGCCGATCAGGCCACGGCCTTGTTCGACCGATGCGTATCCCGCCGCACCAATACCAGGGGCGGCAGGTGGGTACCGGGCTTCTACTCGATGACGTGTCACCAGGGATTCGGCAAGAAGATGGCGGCGATGCCGAGCGGCAGGCGCGCCGGCCGGCCCCTCGCCGATGGCCTCGCTCCGGTCGACGGAACCGACCGTCTGGGCCCGACCGCTTCGCTCAACTCCGTTGCCTCGCTCGATCACCGCAGATTCGGCAACGGCATCAACCTCAACGTCAAGTTCGATGCCGCGACCCTGGCCGGTGCGGAGGGACGAGACACTCTCGGCGCTCTCGTTCGCGGTTACTTCGCGCAGGGCGGTATGCAGGTGCAGTTCAACGTGGTCGACCCCGATGTGTTGGAGCAGGCGATGAGCGACCCGGACAGTCACCGCAACCTGCTGGTTCGGGTATCGGGCTACTGCGCCTTCTTCGTCGATCTGACGCCGGAGATGCAACGGGAACTGATCGGCAGGACACGCCAGAAAGCGGTGTGAGAAACGTGGCACCGGTCTACGAGATCCAACGGTTCTCGCTGCACGATGGTCCCGGCATCCGGACATCGGTATTCATCAAGGGGTGTGGGCTCCACTGCCCCTGGTGCCAGAATCCGGAATCACAAAGCACTCGTCCGATCGTCGCGTTCTACGCCAATCGCTGCCGAGAGACCTTCGAGTGTGCTGCCGTGTGTCCGAGAGACGCCATCCGACACGAGGGCTATCGCGTGGACCACGACGCCTGTGATCGATGCGGCTTGTGCGTCGAGGCGTGTCCTCACGAGGCACTCCGGCTGATCGGTGAGGATCTCGGTCCTGAGGACCTCATGGTCAGGCTGCTGCCCGACATCGCTTACTTCCGCAGCTCCGGTGGGGGTGTGACGTTCACCGGAGGTGAGCCAACACTTCATCCCCGCTTCCTGAAGAGGATTCTCGAGTTGTGCAAGGAGGCGGGGATCCACACCAACATCGAGACGTGCGGGAATTTCTCCTGGGCGCTCCTGGAGTCGGCTCTCAGGCTCTGCGATCTGGTGTATTTCGATCTGAAGATCCTCGACGACGATCTCCACCGCCGACATCTGGGTGACGGCCTCGACGAGATCCTCGGCAACGCCGAGCTGCTGGTGACCGGCGGTTTCCCCGTCGAGTTCCGGATGCCCGCGGTGGCGGGATTCACCGACACCCCGGCCAACATCGATTCGGTGATCGCGTTCCTGCACCGTCTCGGCCGGCCGTCGATCCACCTGCTTGCCTACCACAACATGGGCGAGGCCAAGATCGACGTCATCGACGGCGACCAGCCCCGGCTCGGCCTGCCCGGCTACCCCCGGGAGCTGATGTCGGGACTGTGCGCCGAGTTCCGGGGCCGTGGCATCGAGGTGCTCGGGCGGTAGCTCACGGCGCTGGGGCCCGGCGGCGAGTGCTTGGGGCGGGAACGCGTCCGGGCACACTTGGGCGGCCATGATCCAGAGCGCGTTTGCCCCCTGTCGCGCCGTCGGTTGGCCCCGATCCGGAGACCGGACCGACTTGTCGAGATCGGCGGTGATGAACTCGGCGGCCAGCGACAGACCGACGTCCTTGTTCCAGACTCCGGTGTTGCAGGTCCGCTGGAGCCTCTGTCGCCACAGGTTGGTGTCGGTCTCAGCCAGGCCGAGTTGATTGATCCACGTCGATACGGCGGCAACGATGGTTCCCTCGGGCGTGTCGGTGACAACGCCGGTGGCCGATGAGCCGTTGTCCGGCAGCAGATCAGCCAGAGAGTCGCTCCGAGTCGACGCATCCCGAAGTGTCCACTCGAGGAATCCGGCGGCAAAGAACCCCGGATCGATCACCGGCGCTTCGACCAGGAACCAGCCGTCCCGGATCACGCCTTCGGTGGTCAGGGAACCGATGACGACGGAGATACCCGCGACGTCCTCTCCCGCTCGGCCGTAGACGTGCGTGGTGGCCGGACCGCCGACCTCGGCCGGCCCGAACTGGCTCCCTGCTCCCCAGACCGATATCGAGTCCGCGCTGGGGCTTTCTCCGGTCGGGTCGATCTTCAGCAGCAATCCGCCCACCCCGGCCGCGGGAACAACGCATGTGGCCAAGGCGGTCTTCGTGGGGAGGAACACGAATGCCACATCGGGCCGGGTGGGCGTGGACACCACCACGGCGTCAGCCTGCGCCAGGCTCGACCTGGTCAGACCGTGTTCGGCCGGGACGCCGGGGTCACCAGACGGGTCGAAGCCTTTGCGGCAGGTCTCGGCCGGGGAGACCGGTGCATCGGCAGCCCTGAGGGTCGTCGCCGGGGTCGCTTCGCCGCTCAGCGAAGCGGTCACGGTATCGCCGGAACCATTGACGAGGAACCGAATCCCGACCACTGCGGCCACCTCGGGCTGGGTCCAACCGAAACAATGGACGAGAATCACGGCGACCCGCTGCTCGTCGTTCAGCGCGATGAGCGCGGCATCGAGCCCCGGCTCGAAGGTGCGTTCGTGACCGGGTGCCTGACGTTCCGGCGGCAACGTCAGGACCGACTTGCGCCAGCGGAGCAGTCGCCGGGCCTTGCTCTGCCCGACCCGATACAGATGGCCCGACGGATTCTTCATGCTCTCGATGGCCGAACGGTGTTCCCACGCCCAGGCGACAACCTCCGCCGTCAGGTCAGGCGTGATCTCGGTACCGAAGCGGGCCAGAAACGCTCGTTCGAGGTGCGGACGCACATCCGCCATCCAGATCTCGAACGTTGGTGTCATGGTCGCCTCTTCCACACCCGTCCAGACCCCCGAGCACCGAAATCGTCTCACACGGCCACGACAAGACACACGATTGCGGGCCCACCCCGCTCAAGT
>QIIW01000129.1 GCA_003231645.1 Acidimicrobiia bacterium
TTCCGACACGGAGTATCAGTGCCCCGACAACTCGAGTTCGAACCCAACTTCGCCCGTGAAGTGATCGATGTGCCGGTCGCCAGCGAGATGAGTGAGTCGTTTCTCGCCTATTCGCTTTCCGTCATCACGTCGCGTGCCATCCCCGATGTTCGTGACGGACTCAAGCCGGTGCAGCGTCGCATCCTGTGGTCGATGCTGCAGATGGGGGTGAGGCCCGGCACCCCGTTCCGGAAATCGGCCCGCATCGTCGGCGACACCATGGGGCGCTATCACCCCCATGGCGATTCTGCCATCTACGACGCCCTCACCCGGATGGGCCAGAACTTCTCGCGAATGGTCCCGTTCATCGATCCTCAGGGGAATTTCGGCAGTCTCGACGATCCCCCGGCCGCCTCGCGCTACACCGAGTGCCGACTGGCCCCGGCCGCCATGCAGATGGCTCGCGAACTCGACGAGGACACCGTCGACTTCCGCTCGACCTACGACGGTGAGGGCGAAGAGCCGATCGTTCTGCCGGCGGCTCTCCCCAATATTCTCGTCAACGGCACCAGTGGAATCGCCGTCGGTATGGCCACCAACATGGCCCCCCACAACCTGACCGAGGTCGAAGCGGCCGTGGCGCTGGTCATGAACAAGCGGCGCCCCAGGCCCACCATCGACGAGTTGATGGAGGTGCTCCCCGGACCCGATTTCCCATCGGGGGGAATCGTCATCGACGACGGACTGCGTGAGGCCTACGAAACCGGCCGCGGATCGTTTCGCATTCGTGCCCGGGCCCACATCGAGCAGGTCTCCCGCGGCCGCCAGGCCATAGTGGTCACCGAACTCCCGTATCTGGTGGGAGTGGAGCGAGTGATCGCCAAGGTCAAGGACCTCGTGAACGGCAACAAGATCACCGGAATCACCGGCATTGCCGACCTTTCCGATCACACCACCGATGCCAACGCGGTGCACCTTCGGATCGATGTCAAGGCGGCGGTGAATCCGCAGGTCGTGCTCCACGATCTCTACCGGCAGACCCCACTCGAGGAGACCTTCGGCATCAACAACGTGGTGCTCGTCGACGGGGTGCCCACCACACTCGGGGTCTACGACCTGTGTCGCCACTACATCGACCATCGCCTCGAGGTCATCGTCAGGCGCACTCGTCATCGTCTCGAAAAGGCACTCGACCGACTCCACATCGTCGATGGTCTGCTGGTCGCGCTCGACGCCATCGACGAGGTAGTGGCGACCATCCGTGCCTCGCAGGATTCCGGCGAGGCCCGAACCCGGCTCATGGAGCGGTTCGCTCTGTCGCAGATCCAGGCCGCCCACATCCTCGAAATGCCGCTGCGCCGTCTCACCGCCCTGGCCCGGCTCGAGCTCGTCGAGGAGATGGCGTCGCTGCGATCCGACATAACCGAGTTCGAGAAGATCCTCGGTTCGGAGCAACGCCGGCGCACGACGGTTCTGAGGGAACTCCGCGAGCTCGTGGCCGACCTGGCCGTGCCCCGCCGGGCCGAGATCATCAAGCCCGAGGACCTCCCCATCTTCGACCGGTCGATTCCAGCCGAGATCGAACCGTCCGAGGTGGCCGACGAGCCATGTCTCATCACCATTTCGACCTCGGGCAACATCGCCTGCACCGACCCCGACGGAGGCAAGCGGGCCACGGCGGGGCGACACGATCTGATCGCCTGCCGCGCCCTGACCACAACCATGTCGCCTGTCGCGGCGGTCACGTCGGAAGGTCGGGTGTTCCACGTCAGGGGCACGGGCCTCCCCGATGCGACCGGGCGCACCCGCGGCACCGACACCGCTCAACTTCTGGGTCTCAACCGGGGCGAGTCGGTGCTGGCCCTGGTGGCGGCGAGGTCCGATGGTCCCGATCGGCCCGACAAGGTCGTGGTCGTCACCACCACCGGAATCGCCAAGCGACTCACCATCGAAGAGGTTCTCACCACCAAGCCCGGCCGCACCATCATCGGTCTCAGGGATTCGGCCACCGTCGCTGCGGTTTTCACTGCCCCCGACGATGCCGAACTGGTGATGATCGCCTCGGATGGCCAGGCGTTGCGCACCACCGCCGGGCCGATAAGTGTGCAGGGCCGGGAGGCCGGGGGTGTGGGTGGCATGAAGCTCAGACGCGGCTCGGTGGTGGTCGCGGCCAACGCGGTGGCGGCCCGCGAGATGGTCATCGCCGTCACCTCCGATGGGGGTGTGAAGACCACGGCAGTGGCCGAGATCCCCTCCAAGGGCCGCAATACCCAGGGTGTGCGGCTCCTGAAGCTGAATTCGGGCCAGTCGATCACCCTGGCCCTCATAGGAACCGGAATCGGATTGCTCACGCAGATGTCGGCCGACGACGATCCCAGGAAACTCGATCCTCATCCGGTGCCGCTCTGGGTCGAACCCACACGGCGTGACCTCGTGGCCGCGGCCTCCGAGCGACAAATCCGTGTGATTGCCCCGGGACGGTGGTGACATGAACCCGAAGCAGGCCGCGGCCCGCGACTACGATGCCGACGCGATCGAGACCCTCGAAGGGCTCGAGGCGGTGCGCAAACGGCCGGGCATGTACGTCGGGGGCACCGGTTCCGACGGCCTGATGCATCTCGTGTGGGAACTCATCGACAACGCTGTCGACGAGGCCTCGGCCGGGTTCGCCAAGAAGGTCGATGTCATCCTCCACCGCGACAAGTCGGTCGAGGTGGGTGACGACGGTCGGGGTATCCCGATCGACACCCATACCAAGCGCAAGGTGTCGGCCCTCGAGGTCGTGTTCACCGAACTCCACGCCGGAGGCAAGTTCGGTGGTGGTGCCTACACCTCGTCGGGCGGTCTCCATGGGGTGGGTGCATCGGTGGTCAATGCGCTGGCCTCGAAGCTGGTGGCCGAGGTCGACCGCGAGGGGGCAACCCACCAACTCTGGTTCGACGCCCGCCGGGCCGGCCACTACGACGGGTCGAGGTTCCGGGCCGGCCACAAGGTCGAGAAGATCAAGCGAATCTCGAAAAACAAGACCGGCACCAGGGTGCGGTTCTGGCCCGACCTCGACGTCTTCGATCCCGAGGCGCGGATTGACGTCGACGAGATCTGTGAACGTTGCACCAATGCGTGTTTCCTCGTGCCGGGCATGCGGATCACAGTCGACGATCGGCGGGTTGGTGGTCGCGCCGACAAGTTCACGTTCGTGTCACGCGGCGGGCTGGTCGACCTGGTCGACCATCTGTCGATCGGCGACAACGTGAGCCAGGTCATTTCGATCAACGGAATCGAACAATTCGTCGAGAAGGTGCCGGTCGACGGGAAGATGACCGATGTGGTGCGCGAGTGCACGGTCGACGTGGCGCTTCGCTGGGTCAAGGGTTACGACTCCACCGTGGTGTCGTTCGTCAATACCATCCCCACCAGTCATGGTGGAACCCACCTCGCGGGCTTCGAGAAGTCGCTCACCCTCGTCGTCAACAACGTGCTGCTCAAGGACAGTCGAAAGCTGGCGAAGCTGGCCAGGACGAGCCAACACCGGGCCACCAAGGACGACGTCCAGGAGGGCCTGGTCGCGGCGCTCAAGGTGACGTTCGCCGAGCCACAATTTCGAGGCCAGACCAAGCAGGAACTCGGCACTCCGGCCGTGCAGGGGATCGTCGCCCGCATTGTCTACGACCAACTCAAGGAGTGGTTCGACACCGGCGGTGGCCCTCGCACCCACGTCAAGGCCATCGGCGACAAGATCACCAACGCGGTCACCAACCGTGTGGCTTCCAGACAGGTGCTCGAGACCAGGCGCAAGGCCGCCAGCCTCGGTTCCACCGGCATGCCCCAGAAGCTCGCCGACTGTCGGGTCCACGGTCCCGAGTCCGAGCTGATCCTGGTCGAGGGTGACTCGGCGGCCGGGCCGGCCAAACGGGGACGTGACAGCGAGACGATGGCGATCCTGCCGTTGCGGGGCAAGGTGGTCAACGCGGCCAAGGCGTCGGCCAAGCAGGTGCTCGACAACGCCGAGGCCAAGGCGCTGTTCACCTCGGTCGGTGCCGGTGCGGGTAAGGATTTCAACATCGCCGACGCCCGCTACGGCCGTATCGTGATCCTGTGTGACGCCGACGTCGATGGCAGCCACATTCGCTGCCTGCTGCTTACGCTGATCCACCGTTACATGAAGCCGATGCTGGCAGCCGGCAACGTCTACGCCGCCCAGCCTCCGCTGTTCACCACCAAGATCGGTGACGAGGTCTACCGGGCCTATTCCGACGTTGAACGTGAAGCGATGACCGACGAGTTGTGCAAGGGCAACCGCAAGCGCGAAAACATCAAGTGGCAGCGATTCAAAGGCCTCGGGGAGATGAACGTCGACGAACTTCGCTACTGCGCCCTGGATCCGGCCACGCGAACGCTGCGTCGACTCACCATGGACGACGGCATCGAGGCCGAGGACGCGGCCAGGATGTTCGACGTGCTGATGGGCAACGACGTGTCGAAGCGGCGTGACTTCCTGGTGAGGAACTCGGCTCTCGTCGATGAATCGATGCTCGACATCTGACGCCGGGGAACCGGTGCGTGTCACATCGGTGCTGTAGAACTACACCGATGACATCGCAGGCCGCCCCCGCCGAGGACCCGACGATCAACCAGATCAGGCCTCCGAAGAGGCTGTCGCCGTCGGGCGCATCCACCTTCGAGCAGTGCGCGAAGAAATGGCGGCGACGCTACATCGAGCATCTGGCCGACCCGCCGGGTGAGGCTGCGATGATCGGCAGCTTCTCGCATCGGGTCCTGGAGCTGTTGATGCAGCTGGACCTCGGGGCCCGCACCAAGGACGCGGCTCGTGACATCGCGGCCTGCGAGTGGCCCGGGTGGGAGGCCGACCCCGATTTCGTGGCCCTCGAGCTCGACTCCGGTGCCAAGCGCAGTTTCAAATGGAAGTCGTGGAAGGCCATCGAGAATCTATGGAGTCTCGAACAACCCGACATCGTCGAGGTGGAGGCCACCGAGCAGAGCGTCGAAGCGACGCTGGCCGGTGTGCCATTCCGGGGCATCGTCGATCGGCTCGATGTCGAGGCCGACGGGATGGTGGTCACCGACTACAAGTCGGGAAACGCGCCACCCGAGCGCTACCGCAAGAAACGTCTACCGCAGGTACTGCTCTACGCAGCCGCCATCTCGGAATCCACCGGGCAGACGCCGGT
>QIIW01000038.1 GCA_003231645.1 Acidimicrobiia bacterium
GATCAACAGAAAACGGCATCGGGCCACCCCTTCAACTCGAAGACAACCCCCATTCCACCATACGCGAGCTATTTATGCGGTGATCCACTAGGTCGCCTCACCTACGAGGCCCGTGGTTGGGGCGCCCGAGTTTCGTCTGGGGGCGGGGAGCGGGGTGGCTGGTGGCCGGGGGCGGGAGTGGCAGAGTATGCGGCCGAGGCAGACGTTTCTCCGGCTGCCGGGAAGGGAGATCATGTCATCGACACTCTTCACCCATGCTCTGGTGCTCACCAGCGACCCGGGTCGTCCGGTGATCGAGGATGGAGCGGTGGTCGTCGACGAGACGATGATCGCCGCGGTGGGTTCCACGTCGGAACTGCGCGGCA
The DNA here is from genome assembly GCA_003231645.1 of Acidimicrobiia bacterium. Taxonomy (GTDB): domain Bacteria; phylum Actinomycetota; class Acidimicrobiia; order Acidimicrobiales; family Aldehydirespiratoraceae; genus SZUA-87. The sequence continues at coordinate 366 of QIIW01000038.1, forward strand.
CGACCGTGGACCGGATCATTGACCTCGACGGCGACATCCTGATGCCCGGCTTCGTCAACACCCACACCCATCTCGCCGGCACCATCACCCGAGGCCTGGTGGAGGACGTCACGACCGGCGAATACCTCGAACGGATCTGGCCGATCGAGGCGCTGGGTATCGCCAACGGGTGGTTCGGCGCCGGCGTACGGGTCGCCATGGTCGAGCATCTGTTGGCCGGCATCACCACCGCCAACGACATGTTCTTCGACCCGTCCAGCACCATGAAGAACGCGGTGGAGATGGGCTTCCGTTTGTTGGCCGGCACCGTCTACCTCGATTTCCCCGGCCCCGACGGGCTCGACCCCGCGGCGCGGATGGACGAACTCGGGGTGCTTCTCGACGAATACCGCGGCCATCCTCTGGTCCAGGTGACGGTGGCCCCCCACGGCGGCTACACGGTCGGCCCCGATCACCTCGAATCGATCTGGCGGCGGGCCCTTGCCGACGACCTCATTTTTCACATTCACGCCGCCGAATCGAAGGAGGAGGACGCCACGATCCGGGAGATCTACGGTCGCCGACCGGTGGAGCATCTCGGTGCCGTTGGGGTGCTGGGTGAGAGGACGGTGCTCGCCCACGCGATCAGGCTCGACGACGACGACCTCGATCTGGTGGCCGACACCGGCGCCGCCGTGGCTCACTGCCCGATCTCGAATCTCAAGACCGTGTCGGGTATCTGCCGGGTGGATGAGATGTTGAAGCGGGGCATCAGGGTCGGGCTCGGCACCGACGGTGGCACTGCTTCCAACGACTACGACATGTTCTCGGTGATGAGGGCGGCCGCGACGCTCGGCAAGTTCGTCACCCAGCGACCCGAACGCTTCACGGCCCGGGAGCTGGTTGCCATGGCGACGATCGGTGGTGCCGAGGTGCTCGGGATCGCCGATCGGGTAGGGACGCTCACCGAGGGCAAACAAGCCGATCTGATCTCCGTCGACACGTCGGCCCCTCACAACGTGCCGATGTACGACCCGTTCACCACGCTCGTCTATCAGGCGGGCAGATCGGATGTTCGCCTGACCATGGTGCGGGGCGAGATCCTGATGGAGGACCGTCGTCTCACCCGCGTCGACGTCGGTGGGGTCGTTTCCGAGGCGATGGCCGCCGGTCGCGAAATCGGTCGGGCGATCGGCGGCTAGGGTTCGCGCACGTCACAAGGTCACTCCCGACCGCGTTGGAGGTCCCACATGAACGAAGGCGACATCGTCGACGACTTCTCGCTCGTCGACCAGGCCGGACGAACGGTGACGCTCACCGGTCTCCTTCGGAACGGTCCGTTGGTCCTGTTCTTCTACCCGAAGGCCATGACCCGCGGTTGAACGATCGAAAGCCGGCACTTCAGCGAACTGGTCGACGAGTTCTCCGAACTCGGGGCGCAGCGAGTTGGTGTCAGCGCCGATCCGGTGGATCGGCAGAAGCAATTCGACGACAAGTTCGACCTGGGCTTCCCGCTTCTCTCCGACCCTGATCGTGAGGTCGCCGGGGCATTCGGTGTGAAGCGGTTGGGCCGGTTGCCGTCGAAAAGGGCAACGTTCGTGATCGACACCGAACGGCGGGTCGCCAAGGCGATTCGGAGTGAGACCGACATGACCACCCACGCCGATCAGGCGCTCGAGGCGCTCAGAAACCTTCGATCTTCGTGAGGGCGTCGGCCGCGTCCAGCCGATCAGGATATGCCGCCGGCCGGAGTGTACTCAGAAATCGCCCAGCCAGGCCGGGGCCCGGTCGAGCAGGAACTCACCGATCCGGTGGCAGTGATCGAGCACGTCGCACAGCACTTCCTGGCCCATGAAGATGCGAGAGAGCGGTACCTCCACTCGCCCGACGATGCTGATCGCCCGCTCGGGGGCGTCGGTGACCGCGGCGAAACCGTCAACTGCCGTCACTTCGAGAGGAAGATCGGGTCCGCCGATACCGGCCAGGTCGGTGGCCAGGATCAACAGGTCGGGGCTGGTGTGAAGCGGAGGCAGAGCGAAGCTGACGGTGAACGGGATCTTGATCGCCTCGTCGGGCTCGCCGTCCTCGCCGACCCGATTGACCTCGTCCTCGAACATGATGAGGGTGCGGGGGTCGACCTCGATCGACACGTGCATGTCGAGCGGACCCGAACAGGCATTGTCGGGGTGAAGATCAACCTCCCACGTCTGTCGGTTGGTGTAGGTCTCGATGAAGTGCCGCTCATCGTGAACATGGAATCCGTGTTCGGTGACGTGGTCCTTGAGATCGGCCACGAAGCCTTGTAGGTCTATGACTGCCACACCCCAAGCCTGCCACGATTTGCGGCAATACCGTCGCGATGGCGGGTTCGTGGCGAGACTGTCCATGCCCGATGGTCCCCATCCGGCGCTACTCGACGTGGTCTACTGCCGCGGTGGACGACGATCATCTCCTCGACGTGTTGCACCAGGCGACCGACGCCGTGGTGACGGCGCTGTCGACGCAGGACGACTGGGGGTTGTCCGGGCGACGAACCGGGCAGTACCACAGCGACCTCAGCGCCGATGATGCCGCGGTCGCGATACTGGTCGATTCCGGGCTTCGCGTGCTCAGCGAGGAAAGCGGGCTCACCGGAGGTGACGGACCGGTGGCGGTGCTCGACCCGCTCGACGGATCCACCAACGCATCGCGATCGTTGCCCTGGTACGCGACCTCGATTTGTGTGGTCGACGAAGGTACCCCAAGGGTCTCGGTCGTTCACGATCACGCCTCCGGTCGGCGATTCAGTGCGGTGCGCGGCGGCGGGGCGATGCTCGACGATCAGTCGCTCCCGCACCGCAATCCGGTCGATCTCGCGGATGCCATCGTGGCGGTCAATGCGCTGCCGCCGGCCCACGGCGGATGGGCACAGTTTCGTTGCATGGGGGCCACCGCACTCGATCTGTGTGCGGTGGCCGACGGCCGTTTCGATGCCTACGTCGACTATGACGACGACGCTCTCGGACCATGGGACTACATGGGGGCGCTTCTGGTGTGCCGCGAGGCGGGTGTCGATGTGGCCGACGCGTTCGGCCGGGAACTGGTGGTGATCGACCACTCGGCGCGCCGTAGCCCGGTGGCGGCCGTAGGCCGTCTACTACCGCTCCTGGTCGGTCTGCGGCGAACCGCCGCGGCTGGGTAGCTTGGGCCGGATGATGAAGGGTTCGATACCGAAGGGCCTCTACCGACTCGCCCTGCGGGCCTTCGGGGTTCTCCCGAGGGGCGCTCGCCGCGCGATCATCAGGTCGATCGCGCCGAGCTGGACAGCCGGTGCCCTGGCGATCATCGAACGAGACGACGGCCGTTGGCTGCTGGTGAGGCCCGCGTACCGCAAGGGCTGGGCCCTGCCGGGTGGACTCCTGAACAAGGGCGAGCATCCCGAAGCCGGTGTTCGCCGTGAACTCCGCGAGGAACTCGGTCTCAACGTGATCATCACCGGCAAACCGTGGGTAATTTTCGACGCCGGCCTTCGCCGGATCGACGTAGTGTTCAGATCCACACCCGTGCCGGGATTCGACCCGGATTCGGTGAAGGTCAACTCGGCCGAACTACTCGATGCCAAGTGGGTCGACCCCGACAATCCGCCCTTCCTGGAGGGCGAGGCGCAGGACGTGTTGGTGCTTCGCCGCCGGGTGGTCGAGGGCGGCGATTCGGTTCTGGTCATCTAAGTGGGTCTACGCTCCACCCATGGGTGAGTCGATCCGACAGGCACCGAACCCGGGAGGGTTCTGGACGATTCGCAGAGCGGGCGCTGACGAGGCGACAGCGGTTTTGACTTTCACCCGGCCGCCGGCCAACTGGATGAGTCTGGTCGCCATGACCGAACTCGTCGACCGTCTCGAGGAATTGGCCGAGGCCGCCCCCGAGGTGAGAGTGGTGATGATCACCGGCGGCGTCGACGGATACTTCGTCGCCCACGCCGATCTCGATGATCTCAAGGTGCTGAGCGAGGGCGGAATTCCGGAGGGTGACCTCTCGGCTTGGTCCAGGGCTCTTGATCTCATCGAGTCGATGCCGCAGCCGGTGGTCGCGGCCATCGACGGCCAGGCCTGGGGCGGTGGCTGTGAACTGTCGCTGGCGTGCACCATGCGTGTCGGTTCGCAGCGCGCCCACATGGGTCAGCCCGAGGTCAACGTGGGGATAATCCCGGGTGCCGGTGGAACGCAACGTCTGCCCCGATTGGTCGGACTCGGTCGGGGAGCGGAGCTGTGTCTCAGCGGCCGGATCGTGGAGGCCGAGGAGGCCGAACGGATGGGACTGCTCAATGCCGTGCTGCCAACCAACGGGTTCGTCGATCACGCGATCGACTGGTGCGGGCTTGTTGCCCGCAATCCGGCGGGGGCGATCTTCGCCGCGAAACGAGCCGTGGTCGACGGTCGGCGTCTGCCTCTCGACGAGGGCCTGCGGCTCGAGGGTCGGCTCTTTCTTGAGGTCAACGCCTCCGATGAGGCCCGTTCGGCCAACGCCTCGATCGTTCGCCCCGAAGACGGCGGTGACTCGCGTCTGGTGATCGACTGAATATCATGGAGACCGGTGCGGGAGGTCACCGCACACGCGGGCGTCCGGTATCCTCCACGATTCCGGGCGCATAGCTCAGCTGGCTAGAGCACCTCCCTTACAAGGAGGGGGTCGGGGGTTCGAGTCCCTCTGCGCCCACTCGTCGTTGTGGAGCTCGCAACGTTCGGCAGCGTTCGCTGACCTGGTATCGGTCGAGAGCGGCTGAGGCGGCTGAGAGTCTTCTGAGTGGGCGGTGCGTTCCTGTTCAGTTGCTCGTGAACGAGCGGACAGTCGACGCTCAACTTGGCCCGGAACGCGGTCCCGGGGGTGAACCATCCAGGACGGACTTTCTCGTCTTGGAGTTCCCTTCGGTCGTCGAGCG
>QIIW01000141.1 GCA_003231645.1 Acidimicrobiia bacterium
CGTGATGTTCTACCGGGGTAACTGGTGCCCGTTCTGCAATGTGCAGGTGAAGGAACTGGCCGCCGGCTACCGCGAGATCGAGGCGCTCGGGGCGCAGGTCGTGCTGATCAGCCCCCAGTCGGCCGGTCACAGCCGTACCCTGGTCGCGAAGTTCGAGGTGCCGATGATCTTCCTGGTCGACGAGGGCAACGCCGCGGCGCGACGGCTCGGTATCCAGCACCCCGGAGGCACGCCGCTCGGCCTCGTCGGCTACGACTCCGAGACGGTGCTGCCGACCGCCGTGGTGCTCGACGCCGATGGCGTGGTGAAGCTGTCGGACCAGACCGACAACTACCGGTTCAGGCCTGATCCGGCCCTGTTCATCGAGGTGTTGGTTGGGCTCAGCTCCGACTGAGATCGTCGCTCGGGTCGTTGTCGCGGTGTGACGAACGGCGGTCGTGCAACACCTCGTCGATTACGAGGACGATGGCTCCGACCACCACGAACATGTCCACCACGAACATGTCGGCCAGGTTGAACACTGCGTACCAGGTGACATCGATGAAGTCGATCACGCGACCCGACAGAAACCCGTTGTCGGCCCGGAACACCCGGTCGATGAGGTTGCCGATCGCGCCTCCGAGAATCACCGCCATCAGGATGGTGCGACCGTCGCGGGTCTCCCGAAGGATCTGCCAGATGAGCACCCCGGAGATCACGGCGACCAGGACGCCGATGAGTTGCCCGCGGTCCGAGCCGGTGCTGAACGAGAAACCGCTGTTGTAGGCCAGGTTGAGCTTGATCGTCGGCAGCACCGAGATGTACCGGCTTGAACCAAGTGATGACTCGGCCCAGGCCTTGGTGAGTTGATCGAGGGAGATCTCGACCAGGAGGATGGCGGCGACGATCGACAGTCGCCTGTTGCGGGTCACGTGTCAGACGACTCCGCCGTAGCCGGCCGCGACCCCGCGGGTGTCGCCGTGATTGGCAACGGCATACGCAAGGTCCTCCAGGAAGGTGTCGACGATGCGGGCGTGGCCGGGTGAGATCATCAGGTGGAGGCCGCCGTTCTGGCGGTCGAGTTTCCAGCCACGGTCGTCCATCACATCGCCGATGGCGCCGGTGATGTCGGGGCTGTCGTCGGCCGCGAACTCGAACAGTGACATCTGGGGCTCACCGGTGATGTGGATGCCGTCGATCGCCTCGATACCGGCCTGGAACCGGCGGGTGGTGTCACGCACGACCTCGGCCTTGGCGATGTAGCCGTCGAGACCGAGGTGTTGGATTGTGGCCCACGCCGCAGCGATCGGGGCGGCCGGTCGGGTGCCGGCGGTGGTGGCCGAGCCGTAGAGACCGCCGGGCCAGTCGTCGAAGATGAAGTACTGGTGATGTTTCATCGGTTCGTCGCGGTAGACGATGACCGACGCGCCCTTGAAGCAGTAGCCGTACTTGTGGACATCAGCCGATATCGAGGTGACACCCTCGACCTCGAAATTCCAAGGAGGCACCGGCTCGCCGATGCGTTCCCAGAACGGGAGCAACCAGCCGCCGAGGCAGGCGTCGACGTGGCAGAGCGTGTCGTTGGCCACGGCAATCGCCGCGATCTCGGGAATCGGATCGATCACACCGAACGGGTAACAGGGTGCCGATCCCACCACCAGGGCCGTGTCGGGGCCGACCGCGGCGGCCATGGCCTCGGGGTCAGCCTTGAGGTCGGGGCCGACCGGCACACGGGTCTCGTGCATGCCGAGGTAGTGGACCGCTTTGCTGAAGGCAGGATGGGCGGTCGAGGCGATGACGATACCGGGATCGGTGACACCCCTGCTACGGGCGTGTTCGCGGGCAGTGTGGACGGCCAGAAAGATGCTTTCGGTTCCGCCGGAGGCCATGGTGCCGGCGCGGGGGTCGGTACCGAACAGTCCGGCCGCGACCGCCACGACCTCCTCCTCCATCCTGACCAGGCTCGGGTACACGAACGGATTCAGGGCGTTCTCGTGGAGATACGCCGCCGCAACCCGGTGTTGGAGTTCCTCGAGCGACGGGTCATCGGCGTTGTAAACGAGGCTGAAGGCGCGGCCGCCGCGCCAATCGATGTCCTCGCTGTGCCATTCGGTCTGGTCGGCGAAAACCTCGTCGGCCGGCCGACCTCGGTCGGGAAGTGGGGTGGTCATGGCGGCGATGCTAGGTCCGCACCACCACCTCGGGGAAAGGCGGGCCGACGATCCGGCGCGGACCCCGCGATCCGCACCGGCCGCCTTGGCGGAGGGTGTGGGATTTGAACCCACGGAGGCTTGCACCTCACACGCTTTCCAAGCGTGCCCATTCGGCCGCTCTGGCAACCCTCCCGGTCCCCGCCGGAGCGGGATTCGAGACACGAGGCTATCGTGATTGACGCAACGCCCGTTCCGGGGTGTGGCGGTCGGGTCCTGTGCAACGAGATCCCGTGAACCGAGTCAGGGCCGGAAGGCAGCAGCTCTCAGCGGAGCAGCTCGTGTGCCGCAGATCGCCTGGCCGTCACTCCCGGGGACGGGCGTCGCTCGCGTGGTACCGGAGACCGGGCCGCCCGGCGAGAGTAGAGTCGGCAGGGCATGGCCTACCAGTCGCTCTACCGTCGTTACCGACCCCAGAAGTTCTCCGAGATCAGAGGCCAACACCACGTCGTGGCCGCTCTGCAAAACGCCGTCGTCAAGGGTGAGGTCGGTCATGCCTACCTGCTCCACGGCCCACGGGGAACCGGCAAGACGACCTCGGCTCGGGTGCTGGCCAAGGCCCTCAACTGCGAGAACAGGGGCGACGACGGCGAACCGTGTGGTGAATGCGAGAGCTGCGTAGCCATCGAGCAGGGCCGATCCTTCGACCTCCACGAGTTGGACGCAGCATCCAACAACGGTGTCGACGCCATGCGCGACCTGCTGGCCAAGGTCAACCTCGGAACGCCCGGGCGGGCCAAGGTCTACATACTCGACGAGGTACACATGCTCACCTCGGGCGCCGAGAATGCCCTCCTCAAAACCCTCGAGGAACCGCCGTCACACGTCACGTGGGTGCTGGCCACCACCGAACCCCACAAGGTCGTGCCCACCATTCGCAGCCGATGTCAGGTCTTCGAGTTGAGCCTGCTCGGAGCCGCAGACATGGAGGCCCACATCCGGTGGGTGATCGAGGACGCTGAACTCGATGTCGACGACACGGCCGTCGACTACGTGATCGAGGCCGGAGGCGGCTCGGTACGCGACACCCTCTCGGCTCTCGACCGCGTGGTCGCGGCGGGTGGCCTGATCGAGATCGATACTTCGACGCCGGCTCTTCTCGACGCGCTGGCCGATCACGATGCCGCCGCCGCTCTGGGCGCGGTGGTCGATGCAACCGGGCGTGGCAGCGACCCGCGCCGTATCGGCGAGAACGCCGTGTCGGGATTGCGTGACGCGTTCCTCGTCGCCATGGGATCGCCTCCACCGACGCTTGCCGGTGGTGCCAAGGAGCGGGCCGAGGCCCTCGCTGCCAGGCTGAGTCCGTCCGCCATGACCAGGGCCCTCGAGATCATCGGTTCAACCCTGGTCGACATGCGTCAGGCGCCCGACCCGAGGGTCGCTCTCGAAGTCGCGTTGGTACGCGTCTGCCGGGCCGAGACCGATCAGTCGATCGAAGCCCTCACCGAGCGGATCGAGCAACTCGAGCGTCGCCTCGATTCCGGGCCCCCGCCGAAGCCGGCCACCGAAGTGGCGCCGCCGGCGATCCGGATCGAAGGCCATGGTCGAGGTCCGGCGGCCCAAGCGCGTCGGGTACTCGACCAGCAACGATTGGACCGACGACAGGAGGCCGAACCAGCCGCGGCGACGCCGCCTGCCGCTTCGGCGACACCGCCCGTCGTGCCGCCACGGGTTCCGTCCGACCCGTCACCGGTTCAAGCCGATCCCGACTCGGACCTGAGTGGATTCGTTCCGGCGTCACCGGGTGAAGTGGTCGACATGGCGGTCCGCCACCTCGGGTTCACCCGCGAACATGTCATCGGCAAGGCCAATGAGATTCTCGGCCCCAAGGCCGCGGGGGCAGCGAGGTCGACCGCGGAACTCGGCCGGCTCTGGTCGGAATTGCTCGGTGAACACCAATCGAGCGCCACCGCCGAAGAAGTCGATCTGAACGATCTGGTCGACGCCCCGGCCCACGCCGACCAATTGCTCGAGGAGCTGTCCCAGGCCTTTCCGGGAGCCGAACTCCTCTCGACCGAACAGGACGACGACAATGACTGACCAGCAGCCCGAAAGCCCGTTCGGCGGCGGCATGCCCGACCTCGGTGGACTCCTCGAGTCGGCCCAGCAGATGATGGCCAATGCCCAGGCCGCAGCGGCCGAGGTCGTGGAGGGGGTGGCCGGCGGAGGGCTCGTGAGGGTGAGAGTCGACGGCCGATACGAGTATCACAGTGTGTCGATCGATCCGAAGGCGGTCGACCCCGACGATCTCACACTGCTCGAGGATCTCGTTCTGGCCGCTCTGCGTGACGCGGCCACGCAGCTGCAGAAACGTCAGGAAGGGGCTATTTCCGGCATGGGGCTCGGGGGGCTCGACCTTGGAGGGCTCGACCTCGGCCGGTTGGGCCCGGGCGAGCCAGAGCCCCAGTGAGCTACTCGACCTCGGTCCAGGAACTCATCGATCAGCTCGGTCGACTTCCGGGGATCGGCCCGAAGTCGGCTCAGCGAGTGGCCTTCCATCTGCTGAAGATTCCGACCGATGACGCGTTGAAGCTGGCCGCCGCCATCACCGAGGCCAAGCAGCGGGTCTCGTTCTGCACGCGATGCTTCAATCTCTCGGAGGGAGGCGAGGAGTGTTCGATATGCCGTGACCCGCGCCGGGAGGCGCGGATCCTGTGCGTGGTCGAAGACAGCCAGGACATCGTCGCCATCGAACGCACCAAGGAATTCCGGGGCCGTTATCACGTGCTCCAGGGGGCATTCAGCCCCATCGACGGTGTGGGAGTGGACCAGCTTCGTATCAAGGAGTTGATGTCCCGGGTGGGTGAGGAGGATGTCGAGGAGGTCATAGTCGCCACCAACCCCAATCTCGAGGGCGAGGCCACGGCCAGCCTGTTGCTGAAGTTCCTCCAGCCAATGGGCGTTCGTGTGTCTCGTATCGCCAGCGGGTTGCCGGTCGGCGGAGACCTCGAGTACGCCGACGAACTCACGCTCGGCCGAGCATTGGAGGGACGCAAGACGCTGGCCGAAGGTGAAAACTGAAAGAAGCGCCATCTCGACCTGTCGGGCGCGGGCGGTATGGATAATCCGACAGATACGAGGCGACGCCTCTTCCAGTTCGGTCTCCAGAGGGAAACGGACCCCCTGATCCCGTATTGCGATTACTTTACGATAATTACATCCGCATTACAACCATTACATCCAGATTTCTTCGAACCCGCCGTTTCGGTTCGCCGAACGGTCTCAGGCCGACTCTCTCATGATGTCGGTGACCTCGGGATCATCGGCCCAACTGGCCTCGGGGTCCTCCACGGTCAGGGCCAACTCGTGGGACTGCTCGATGCCGGCACTGGCCAGCGACTCGTGGATGTCGTCGAGCGCAGCGGTGACCCGATCGTGGACGTCTCGCTCGGCCGCGAGCAGACGGTCGAGCCGCTGCTGAGCTTTTGAGATGACGGATGCCGACCGGGTCCGGGCCGCCGTCTCGGCCTCGGACATCATCTCGTCGATCCGGTCGGTGGCGGCGGCCATCCTGTCGGCGAGGACCTTTTCACCATCGGCGATCGTCTTGGCAGCCACCTTGGCGGCGTCGTCCTTGATCCTGGCGGTGTCGGCCTCTGCCGCCTTGCGAATGGCATCGGCGTCGGTGGCGGCACGAGCCACGATGTCCTCGCCGGACCTGACGGCTTGGTCGAGGACGGCACCAACGGAGTCGGCCACGCCTCGAACCGCTTCGCTCTGGAGGCCGCGCAGATGCTCCGCGACCCGGCGCAGCAGCGCTCGTACTTCGTCGGGGGCGAACCCGCCGTCGCCCAGGACACCGAATTCGGCGAGTTCCAACTGTTCGGGGGTCAGATCCATGATCCGGTCCAGTCTTGATGCGGCCACTGACGGTAGCGGACGACCGTCGGCTGCACCGATTGTGGCACCTCTGGCATGGGATGTGTTGGAAGGCCACTCGCGGTGAGCGGCTAGCATCCGCCGATGATGCTCACCGAAATCGACCATGTGGCCATCGCCGTGAACGATCTCGAGGCGGCCATCGGCTACTACGCGGCCGCCTTCGGAGCGACGGTGCACCATCGCGAAATCGTCGACTCCGACGGGGTCGAGGAGGCCCTGATCAAGGTTGCCGACAGCTACATCCAACTCACGGCTTCGACCCGTCCCGGTTCGCCGATCGCCCGGTTTATCGAGAAGCGCGGCGAGGGACTCCACCACGTCGGCTACCGGGTCGACGATTGTGCCGAGGCACTCTCGGCGATGATCGCCGCCGGAGCCCGAACCATCGACGAGGCACCGCGTCCGGGATCGCGCGGCACGACTGTGGCGTTCATCCACCCCAGGGGATCGTTCGGCACCCTGATCGAGCTCGTCGAGGAGTAGTCGACGACTGGTCAGCTGCTGATCGACACCACACCGTTGGGGGTGACGAGCGTCGCGGTGATCGAGGCGACGCCCCGGGTCACCTCGATGGGTAGGGCATGCTCAGCGATTCTCACAGCCACCGCGGGGTCGTCGTGGCACAGGTCGAGGGCCATCAAGGTGGCGCCGCCGGCCGCCGTGGATGCCGGGGTCGGGCCGGGCCACTCGATGAGGAAGGGAACGACCCCGTCGCCGGGCAGGGGAAACGTCAGACGCCATCTCAGGACCTCACCCGATGGTGTGGTGCGCTGCATGTCGACCGGATCGCCGGGATCGAATCCGCGGGCTCTCGCCCACGCGACCCACAGGTCGATGTCGGGCACCCGGGCCGCCCATGTGGCGACCCGGGGTGCCCTGAGATCGTCGACTCCGAACGGCCGGGCACCGGGCGGGTCGGGCTGTTCGGGATCGGGACCCACCAGCTCCAGGTAGACCCCGCCGCCGAGCGAGAGGAGGGCATTGCGTGTGCCCAGACCGTCGTGGCGACCGCCGATGGATGGCTCCACCCCCCACTCCTCGGTCACCTCGGCCACCATGGCGTCGAGGTCGGGTGTGGCGTAGACGATGTGGTCGATGTGTGCTTCGAGCCGGGCGCCTCGGTGGAGAACGGGGTCCCTGGTGCGCCCGCCGAGGTCGACCGCCACCAACCCGGCGGCATCCTCCAGGCTGTCACCACGGACGGTTTTCAGGGTGCGGCCGCCGATCGTCACGAACCGGCCCTTCTCGCGGGGCCGGCTCCGTGCCACACGATCGGGAAATCCGGTGGCCAGCACGGCCCCGATATCGGCCAGATCGACCGGAGCCTCGTCGACGCCGAGTCGCCGGGCCAGATCATCGGCCCGCCGGCGGGCCGCCCGGGTGGCCCGGCCATCGGCGGCCGGGTGTCGGCGAGCGGGATCGATCAGAAGGGCGACCCGTTCGCCCAGGTCGGCGGGAAGACTTCCGGGCCGACCCCGCAGAATGTCGCGTTCGTCGAGTAGTACCGTGAGCAGACACGCCAGCCAGGGATGTCGCGAGGCAACGATCATGTGGGCCAGTCGTGGATGGGCCGGAACACGGGCCATGCGCACACCCATCGGCGTGGCGGACCCGTCGGCGTCGATCGCGCCGAGAGAGCGAAGGAGAGCGGCCGCCTTCAGCCAGACCTTCTCGGGAGGAGGATCGATGAACGGGACGGTGAGTCGATCGACGATCCCACGACGGGCCAGGTCGAGCACCAGTGCGGCCAGATCGACCTGGGTGATCTCGGGGGGCAGGTACGCCGGACGAGAGGCGTGCTCGACCTTGGACCAGAGCCGAATGGCGACGCCCGGCCCGGTGCGCCCGGCCCGCCCGGCCCGCTGCTCGGCCGAGGCGCGCGACGCCGACGTGGTGACCAGCGCGGTCATGGCGGTGCGGGGGTCGTAGCGGGGAACACGGTTGAGACCGGCGTCGACCACCGATCCGATCCCCTCGACCGTGAGACTGGTTTCGGCGATATCGGTGGCCAGCACGATCCGACGCTCGGCCCGGGCAATGATCGCGGCATCCTGCTCGGCCGCCGGAAGGGAACCGTGCAGCGCCATCACCGCCGGTCCGTCGGCGCCGAACGCGTCGCGCAGAGCCTGTTCGGTTCGGCGGATCTCGCCGACACCGGGCAGGAAGACCAACACGCTGCCGGGGGCGGTGAGCGCCTCCCCGATTGCCTTGACGACCCTCGGCACGAGGCGGTCGCGACGGCGACGCGGCCGCCACCTGATCTCGACGGGGTGGGTGCGTCCCGGCGCGTTGATCACCGGAGCGGGTTCGTCGGACCGCGAGATGAAGCGGGCCACCGTGTCGGTGTCGAGTGTGGCCGACATCACGAGGACCCGGGCATCGAGTTGCCCCCGACATCGGGCGTAGGAGGCCAGGGCGAGGCCGGTGTCACCCGGCAGGCTGCGTTCATGGAACTCGTCGAAGATGACAAGGCCGATTCCCGAGAGACCCGGATCGTCGACAAGTCGGGCGGTGAGCACACCCTCGGTCACCACCTCGATGCGGGTCGAGGGGCTGACGCACCGGTCGTCGCGGGTGACCCAGCCCACGGTGTTTCCGGGGCTCTCACCGATCAGTACGGCCATACGTCTGGCCGCCGCCCTTGCCGCCACACGACGGGGTTCGAGCATCACGATCCGGCGTCCGGCCAGCCACGGCTCGGCCAGCAGGCGCAGAGGTACCACCGTGGTCTTGCCGGCCCCCGGCTCGGCCTGCAGGACGGCGGTGCCGGTCCGGGCCAGCGCGGCGCGCACCGGTCCGATCACGTCCTCGATGGGTAGTCCGGTTCCGGGGAGATGCACTGCAGGCATCATGGCGCACCGGGTGAACGGTTGTGGCAGGCTCGGCCGCCATGATCGTCCATCTCGTCGACGGCACCTATGAACTGTTCCGCCACCACTTCGCGAAGTTCAA
>QIIW01000126.1 GCA_003231645.1 Acidimicrobiia bacterium
ATCGTCTAGCTTGAACCTTCGGTAGCGACACGGGGAGAGCGATGGATCTCGATGGTAAGACTGCACTGATCACAGGCGGCGCCCACCGGGTCGGAAGGGTGATGACGCTCACTCTCGCCGCAGCCGGTGCCAACGTCGTGATCAACTACAACACTTCGGGCGACGCGGCTGAATCCACCGCCACCGAGGCCGAGGAGTTGGGGGTGGCCGCCCTGCCGGCGCAGGCCAGTGTGTCCGACTATCAGCAGGTGACGGCCATGGTCGACGCCGCCAAGGCCCGTTTCGGTGGTATCGACGTGCTCGTCAACAACGCGTCGATCTTCATCAAGGACAAGTTCCCCACCGACGACCTCACTATTTGGCACCGCTCGATCGACACCCTCGTCCACGGCCCGTTCTATTGCAGCAACCTCGTCGCCCCCTCAATGCTCGAACGCGGCGGTGGCGTCATCGTCAGCATCAGCGACCTGTCGGCGCTCGAACCTTGGCCGGGGTTCGCCGGGCACAGCGTCGGCAAGGCCGCCATCCTCGCCCTTACTCGCCAACTCGCCCTTGACCTCGCCCCGACCATCCGGGCCAATGCCGTCATTCCCGGACCGACTCTTCGGCCCCATGACTACACCGACGCCAAATACGAACGGACCGCTCAGAACACGTTGCTGGGCCACTGGGGAACCCCCGAGGACATGGCCAATGCCATGAAGTTCCTGGTCGAGGCCGACTACATCACCGGCGAGGTGTTGACCGTCGACGGCGGGCAGAGATTCGGTCATCGTCAGGCCGAGTCGGGGTAGCACCATGATCGAGGTTGGTGCCCACATCATTCCGCTCATGCCGCCCGACGTGGTGGTGGAGGTGGCGAAGGAGGCCGAACGAATCGGATACGACTACTGCCTGATCGCCGACGAGGGGTTTCATCCCGACGTCTACGCCTGCCTCGGAGCGATCGCCCGCGAGACCAGTCATATCAGGATCGGAGCAGTCACCAACCCCTACACCCGACATCCGGCGGTCACCGCCGCGGCCCTGGCCACCATCAACGAGATGTCTCACGGACGAGCGTTCGTGACCCTGCTCGTCGGGGGCTCGATGGTGCTGGCCCCCATGGGAATACCCCGGGAGAAGCCCTACCGCACGGTTGCCGATGCCACAGAGATCATGCAGGCCCTCTGGAGCGGTGAAGAGATCAGTTGGGAGGGATCCCGTTTCTCTCTCGATCACGCCGCACTCGGTCTGGGCCCTCAGTCGATCCCGATCTGGGTGGCGAGTCGGGGGCCGATGCTGCTCGAACACGCCGGCCGCCACGCGTCCGGTGCTCTCATAACGGTGAAACCCGACCTCGGCGCGGCATTCGAGATCGTCGACGACGCGGCCGCCGAGGCCGGGCGACCCCACCCCAAGCACATCTACCTCGGACGGATCTGCTACACGGACGACATGCTCACCGAGCAGCGAATGACCCTTCCCTACGTGCTCATGGACTCACCGTCGAGGGTGCTCGAATCACTCGGATTCGGTCGATCCGACATCGCTCTCGTCGAACGCGCCGTCGCCGAGAACGCCCCCCAACTCCTTGAACCGTTGACCACGCTCGACTTGCTGGCGAGATACCAGATCTCGGGAACACCCACCGAATGCTCGCTCCAACTGCGCGATCTCACCGGACAACACCGACTCGACACATTTCTTGGCGATGTGCTGTTGGACAACCTCGAAGACAACGTCACACTGATGGAGGAGACATACGCGATCGTTGCCGCTGCCGGTTCCGGCGGATTCGACTGATCACTGCCTCCCGTAACCTTTGAAAGGAACCGATGACCAAGAGAAGACTGAACCGAATTCTGCAATCCGACGGACGGGCCGTGATCGTCGCTCTCGACCATGGATTGATCGACGGCCCGTGCCCCGGGTTCGAGAATCCCGCCGACACGATCGCCAAGGTTGTGGCCGGCGGGGCAGACGCCATACTCACCTCGTTCGGTATCGCCGGCCGTTTCACCAGCGAACTCAGCCGGGTGGGGCTCATCCTGAGAGGTGATGGTGCCGCCACCAACCTCGGCTCACCGAGCGACGGCCCGGCCTCGTCGTTGTTCTTCCGGGTCGAGGACGCCCTCCGCCTGGGAGCCGACGCGGTGGTCGTCACGGCACTGCCCGGCAGCGACAAGGAGGAGGCGACACTGGCCAACCTCGCCACCATGACCCGTGAAGCCCACCGGTGGGGCATGCCGGTGCTCGCAGAGATGGTGCCGGGCGGCTTCAACAGCCCTCCCGAACTTCGCACGGTCGAGAGCATCGCTCTTGCCGCCCGACTCGGAGCCGAGTTGGGTGCCGATTTCATCAAGGCCCCTTACCGGCCCGGGTACGACCAGGTGACATCGTCCACATATGTGCCGGTGGTGATTCTCGGCGGGGCCAAGACCGGCAGCGAACGCGACATGCTCGGTGACATCAAGTCATCGATCGATGCCGGTGGCGCGGGCGTGGCCATCGGTCGCAACGTCTTCCAGAGTTCCGATCCAGCGGCGATGACGGCCGCAATCGTGGCCATCGTCCACAACGGGGCCAGTGTCGACGAGGCGATGGTTCTCATGCCGTCTGGCGACTGAGGTTGCCACCCGGCCCGCGACACGCCATGAATCGCCGAGCACTGCTCGGAGTCGACGTCGGTACCACGACCGTGAAGGCCGTGGTCACCGACGCCGACTTCGCGGTCGTCGCCGAATCGATGTCGTCAACCATGGCCATGGACGTCGACCGGTCGGGACGCTCCGAGGAGTCTCCCTCCCAGATCCTGGAATGCGTAGTCGAAGCGATCATCGACGTGTGTCGCCAACTACCCGACGACGTGGAGCCGGCCGGAATCGCGGTTGCGTCTCAGAGTGGTTCGATCGTGGGCCTCGACAAGTCCGGCTCGCCGATCGGCCCGCTCATCACATGGATGGACAGCCGCAGCACCCCGATCGTCGAAGGGTGGCTCTCCACCTCGACCGGGAATCTGATCCGGGCGCTCAGCGGTTGGAACCCCGGCGCCGGCCTGGGCCTCTCTACCCTCGCTTGGATGAGCTCCTCGCCCCCCCGTACCAGCCCCGGCGCCGTCACGTGGGTCGGGGCCGACACTCTCGTCACCAGCTTTCTCGCCGGCCGTACCACCACCAACCCGTCCAACGCCGCCGCCATGCAGCTCATGGATGTGCCACGAGGCGAATGGAGCCCCGAACTCTGCCGTCTCGCCGACGTGTCCCGGGGCCAACTGCCCGCGCTCAACGATTCTGGTGAGGTCATCGGACGGATCACCACACGAGCGGCATCAACATGCGGATTGCCATCGGACCTGCTCGTGGTGGCCGGCGGCCACGACCAGACCTGTGCCGCGTTCGCACTCGATGTGGTCGAGCCCGGTCACGTGTTGCTGGGATCCGGCACGGCCTGGGTGGTCACCGTCGTTGCCGACGCCGTCACCTTCGCCGCTGTACCGGCCCGATTCAACGTCAGCCCGCATGTGGTCCCGGGACGGATCACCGCCTCGGAATACCTGGGCGGGCTCGGGGCCGACTTCGAATCGTGGGTCGGCGACACCTACGGTTCAGTCACCGGTGACCGGCTGGACCGAGAGGAGATGTTCGCGGCGGTGGAGGCCGATATCGCCAACGCCAACACGCGAGGGCGAGCCGCGGTCGCGGTCATGGAGCGTGCCGCGTCCCGGGTTCACAACTCCCTTGAACTGTTGGCGGAGTCCAGGACCAAGCCGTCCAGGATCACCCTCGTCGGCGGTGCCGCCGCCAGTTCCGTGTGGCCGACGATCATCTCCGATGTCACCGGACTACCCGTCACCGTTGCCGGCGACGGTAGTTGGCCGGCGCTCGGTGCGGCCCGACTGGCCGGCATCGGCCTCGGCATTTACGACCCACCACACCACGATCAAGCGAATCCACCGTCCCAGGAGATGTGCCCATGACCCGACCCATCGTTGCCATCACCATTGGGCGCGGCAACTACGCGCGAATGTTCAGCCAGGCCGCATGGGACGAACTCGACAGTTTCGCAGAGATTCGCCACCACGAATCACCCGACCCGGCCGATCACGAGGCGCTGCTTGGGTTGCTCACCGAGGCCGACGCCTGCATCACCAGTTGGGGGGTCGCCCAACTCGATGCCGAGCTCATCGAGTCGTCCCCCAATCTGCGGGCGATGGCCCACATGGGCAGCAGCGTCAAGCGTTTCGTTTCCGACGCGTTCTGGGAGCGCGGTATCCACCTGACGAGCTCCGGCGTGATGCTCGCACGTGATGTCGCCGAAACCACTCTCGGCATGATGATCGTCGGCCGGAAACGGATCATCCCCCTGTCGCAGCACCTGCGCGAAGGCGGATGGCGCGACAGCCCCGCTTGGGATCGCTGGGACGCCCGGGAACTGACCCGCAGCACCGTGGGAATAATCGGGGCTTCCAACGTCGGTCGTCATGTGATCTCACTTCTCGACAGCTTCGAAGTCGAGATTCTCGTCTACGACCCCTACCTCTCGGATGACGAGGCCGCGGAGATGGGCGTCACCAAGGTCGAACTGGCCGAGCTCTTGCCGCGCTGCCACACCGTCTCGCTGCACTGCCCCTCCATGGAGTCGACCTACCACATCATCGATGCCGGAGCCTTGGCCTCGATGCGCGACGACGCACTGCTCATCAACACTGCACGCGGCGATCTCATCGACGAATCGGCGCTCATCACCGAGCTGTCCAAGGGGCGGTTCTTCGCCTTCCTCGACGTCTCCGACCCCGAACCGCCGGCCCTCGACAGTCCGCTGCGTTCCCTCGACAACGTCGTGCTGACCCCTCACACCGCCGGATGCATCGAGAACTGCACCCGCATGGGTGAACTCGCGGTCGACGAGCTACGGAGATTCTTCGCTGGGGAGCCAGCCGTCTACGAGATCACCCACGCCATGTTCAACCGGATCGCCTGACATCAC
>QIIW01000114.1 GCA_003231645.1 Acidimicrobiia bacterium
CCGCCAGCATCCGCCACCAGTTCTCCAATCCGGTCAACATCGCCATCTCCCAGTTCTGTACCGAGTTCATGGCCGACTACCACCAGCGGGTACAGGTCGACGGAGAGTCCCCGGATCTCGGGTTCAGGGAAACCGGCTATCTGTTCCTCGCCACCGAGGCCGGCATGGCGACGCTTCGCCGCAATCACGCCGTCCAGCGAAGCTGTGGGGTCGATGTCACCCTGCTCACACCGGACCAGACACAGCGACGATACCCGTACATGTTCACCGACGATCTGGCCGAGGCGAGCATCGGTGAGCACCACGAGGGCACTTTCGATGCCTACTCGCTGATGCAGGGCTTCAGGCAGCGGGCCCGACACAACGGAGTCGAATACATCACCGACCGGGTGGTGGGCCTCGGGATGGGCGCCGGCCTCGTTTCGAGCGTCGATCTGGCGTCGGGCGACTCGATCGGCTGTGGGACGGTGGTCGATTGCGCCGGCACCCACGGTGCGGTCATAGCCGCCATGGCCGGGCTGGAGCTCCCCGTCGAACCGCGCCGGCGCAGTGTTTTTCTCTTTGACTGCCGGACACCGCTCAGCCGGACCCCTCCGCTCACCGTCGACACCAGCGGCATCTGGGTTCGCAGCGAGCCGCCCTACTACCTGGCCGGCGGAGCGCCGATCGACGATGTCGCGGTCGACCACGACGACTTCGCGGTGCGTCACGACGAATTCGCCGACCGGATCTGGCCGGCGCTCGCCCACCGCATCCCGCAGTTCGACAGGATCTCGGTGAAGCACTCGTGGGCCGGTCACTACGCCTACAACACCCTCGACCAGAATGCCGTCGTCGGGGCGGCCGAGACCGTGCCCAACTTCATCTTCGCCAATGGATTCTCGGGCCATGGCCTCCAACAGGCGGCCGGAGTGGGCCGGGGGGTGAGCGAACTGATCTGCTATGGCGGCTACCGTTCGCTCGATCTGCGCGATCTCGGCCACCGACGGATCGTCGAGCGACGTCCCTTCACAGAAGATGCGATCATCTAGGCCCATGAAAGAACCGGACAGATGAGAGACAAAGAGCCAGATCAGTCCGAGCATCACGACGCCATCGTCGTCGGTGCCGGGGTGGTCGGCTGTGCGGTGGCTGCCGCGCTCGCCAAGCGTGGCATCCGGCCGCTGGTGATCGACAAGCTACCGGGTGCCGGCTACGGATCGACCAGCAGCTCGAGTGCCGTCATCCGATTCGGTTACTCGACCGAGGCCGGGGTGGCGATGGCGTGGGAGGGCCACCTGTGGTGGCGCGATTGGGCCGAGGTGATAGCCCCGGCCGAACCCGAGGCGCTCGCCGAGTTCGTCAACTACCCGATGCTGATGCTCGACTTCGAAGGTGGGCGTGTCGACCGCGTCCTACCCCACTACGACCGGCTCGGTGTCCCTTACGAGCGCCTTGATCGCGACGCCCTGCTGGCCCGTCACCCGTTTCTTGATCTTCATCGCTTCGGACCGCCGGTGCCCATGGACGACGAGGCGTTCTGGCGCGACCCCGACACGCTGCTGCGCGGTGCCATCAGCACACCCGATTCGGGATTCATTTCCGATCCGATGCTGGCCGCGCAGAATCTCGCCGCCGTGGCCGTGGTTCACGGTGCCGAGTTCATGTTCCGCACCGAAATCGTCGGCATCAGATCCGAGCGAGGTCGGGTGAGTGGGGTGAGGTTGTCCGACGGCACCGTCCTCTCCTCGCCCATCGTGGTCAACGTGGCCGGACCCCACTCGTCGATCGTCAACGAGATGGCCGGCGTGAGATCGTCCATGAACATCACCACCCGTCCGCTGCGCCGCGAGGTGTTCGTCGTGCCGGCGGCCGAGGGCGTCGATTTCGACGGCGCCGGTGTGATGATCGGCGACGAGGACACCGGCGTCTACTTCCGGCCCGAGCGAGGCAACAACGTCCTCATCGGCAGCACCGAACCGGCCTGTGACGAACTCGATTGGGTTCGGGACCCCGACGAATACCGCACCACACTCACCGAAGACGAATACCAACTGCTTGTGTTGCGCTGCGCCCGCCGTATTCCCAGCCTCGGTGTGCCGCAGCAGAAGCGCGGCGTCGTCGATCTCTACGATGTCGCCGACGACTGGACGCCGATCTACGACCGCAGCGACCTACCCGGCTTCTACATGGCGGTCGGCACCAGCGGCAACCAGTTCAAGAACGCTCCGATAGCCGGTCACTGCATGGCCGAATTGATCGAAGCCGTCGAAGGCGGCCGCGACCACGACTCCGACCCGGTGGTCGTCACCGGCCCCTACTCCGGTATGGCGATCGACATGGCGACCTTCTCGCGCAATCGGGTCGTGGCCGACTCGTCGACCATGACCGTGCTCGGCTGAAGGGCACCGTGCCAGGACCACCGGCCGACCCCTGCTCCCCCGTCGCAGCGCGGCGGCGGGTCGTGGGGTTGGTGAGAGGCAACACGGCGCGCCGGTCCATCGACGGCTCTGTTTCCCAATGCCGCCTCGGCTCGAGCATATGGTATACGGTATGCGATGTTCGCTCGTCCATCACCCAGCTGAAGGGATACGTGGTCATATGCTCGGGTCCGATGTTCTGGTCGCGATGCTCGTCGACTACGGCGTCACCAACGTCTTCGGGGTGCCTGGTGACACCAACGTCATGTTCTACGAGGCGCTCCAGCGCCGCGACACCGAGATCAGACACGTGATGGCACGCGACGAGCGGTCCGCCGGATTCATGGCCGATGCCTACGCCAGGCTGGGAGACCGCCCGGGCGTATTCGAGTGTCCGTCCGGCGCCGGATCCACATACTCGCTCCCTGCCGTGGCAGAAGCCAACGCCTCCGCCGTGCCAATCATCCTGTTGACGATCGACATCCCCTTGGCCGGTGAGGGGCGCGGCGTCATCACAGAACTCGATTGCGCGCGCCTCTACGAGCCCGTCACGAAAATGTCGGAGCTCGTGAAATCCGCGGAGAAGATCCCCGAGGTCATCCGGCGGGCCTTTCGAACCGCCACCTCGGGGACTCCGGGTGCCGTTCACCTGCAGATACCGAGTGACATCCTCCAGGACGAGGTCGACGAGACCCGGATCTCCCTGCATGTCGAACACGAGTGCAAGACGTTCCCGTCATTTCGAACCAGGCCGGTGGGAGAAAAGATCGATCGCCTGGCCGAACTCCTCACGACATCCGAACGCCCCTTGATCGTCACTGGTGGCGGGGTGAGGAGGTCTCGCGCCGGGGCGATGGTGACGGCGCTCGCCGACAGGCTCGGGATACCCGTGGTCACCACCATCACCGGCCAGGGAGCGGTTCCGGCCGACCATCCACTCGCCGTCGGGGTGATCGGTGACAACGGGTTTCACCCACATGCCAACCTGGCGATGGAGGAAGCCGACCTGGTGGTCTTCCTTGGTTCCAAGATCGGCTCGGTGGTGACCGTCGGCTTCACCTTCCCGACGGTCACGCGGAACAAACGAATCGTCCACGTCGACATCAACCCGCTGGCCCTCGGCAACAACTTCGAGAACGTGTTGAGCATCGCCGGCGATGTCGGAGCCGTGGTCGACGACCTCCTGCGCCGGATCCCCGACACCAGAATCGCCACGACAGCACAAGAGGAGTGGGTTCGGCACCTGAGCGAACTCCGATCGACGTTCTGGCTCAACGCCGGTGTCCTGCTCGAACGAGACGAAGTTCCACTTCGCCCGGAACGCATCGCCCACGAACTCAACGAGTTCCTGTTCCGATATGGCGAGCCGGTACACGTTCTTTCCGACGCCGGCACGCCGACCCCTTACATGACACGATTCCTTAAGACCAATCAGAAGGTCTCACTCACGATTCCACGAGCCTTCGGCGGTCTGGGCTATGCGATACCCGCTGTCGTCGGGGCCTGGTTCGCCGATCCGACTCGCCGACCCGTCGGTTTGTTCGGCGACGGTTCACTGGGGATGTCGGCCGGCGAACTCGAGTCGTTGGCCCGGCTCAGGGTGCCGGCCGTCCTCATCTTGTTCTCCAACGGCACTTTCGGCTGGATCAAGGGACTGCACCGGCTGCGCGGCCACCGCGAGCCCATATCGGTCGACTTCGCCGAGCCTGACGGCAAGGCACTCGGTGAGGCTTTCGGCATACCTTCCTGGTCGGTCGCGACACCCCACGATCTGGTGATCGCCCTCGAGGGGGCCTTCGCCACGAACGGACCATCGCTCATCGACGTCACCGTCGAATCGATCGCAGATCGAGTGCCGCCGGTCTATTCGTGGCTGCGAAAGCTCGACCGTGATCCCCTTGTCCTCGACAGCGACGACGTTCTCTACTTCAACTGATTCCTGAGATTGGGGCCTACCGGCGGCCGCCGAGGCCCGGTGAAGCAGATGATCGGGATTCGTACGGTCAGAGCAGCGCCTTGGCCTTGTGGAGCCCACCGGTGATGGCTTCCACCAAGTCGTCGACCTGGCGTTCACCCATCACCGTCGAGATGGCGGCCGAGCAGGTGTTCAGCATGATGAATCCTTCATCGAACAGGTGGTCGAGGACGACTCGAAGCAAGCGAGCCTCCTCGGGGGGAACGTATGCCTCGCGATGGTTGCGCGGCTGTACGGCCTTCATGTGCAACCGGAACATCGAACCTCGACCGGTGACGCAAGCCGGCAGATCGACCGCGGCTATAGCCTCTTCGATGCCGGCGCGTGCCCGACCACCGAGTCGGTTGACTTTCTCGATCGCGGCCCCATCGAAGTACTCCATCGCCGTCAGTCCAGCCCTCATCGTGACCGGATTGGCCGAGAACGTACCGGAGTGCGGGAACAGAACCACCTCGGCCAGCGGGTCCATCACCTTCATGACTTCGCGACGCCCACCCAATGCACCCCGATGATCTTGCCCATGGCGGTGAGGTCCGGGCTGACGTCGTACCAAGCCTGCGCGCCGGCGTACTCCGAACGGAACGTAATCACCTCGTCGAACACCAGAAGAACGTCGTGACGATCGCACCACACACGCAGCGAGCCCACGAACTCGGCGCTGGCCGGCACCAACCCGACCCGGTGGGGCATGACATCGATGAGCACACACGCCAGTTCGTCGGCATGCCCATCCAGGATCGTCGTAGCGGTGACCGGGTCATTGAACGGGATCACCACGACATCCTCGAGTGCGTGGGGCGGCGTGCCATACGCCACGGCCACACTTGCCGGCCGGGCAGGGTCACCCCAGTTGGCCGGTTTCGCGGTTTGACTCACCTCCGCGTAGTCGTACAGACCGTGGTAAGCGCCCTCGACCTTGGCGATCTTGTGCCTTCCGGTAAACGCCCTCGCCGCCTTCAGACAACCCATCACCGCCTCGGTGCCGGAGTTGACGAATCGGATCATCTCCAGTGCGTCGCTGCGGCCACACATGTGTTCGGCGAATTGGACTT
>QIIW01000050.1 GCA_003231645.1 Acidimicrobiia bacterium
GGGCGGCACAACGCCTGTGGCACCGCCTGGCCACGACCGCTGACAACGAATGGCCACTACTCGACACGGCCCTGGTGCTGCTCGCCGACCACGGCATGGCCAGCTCCACCCTGGCCGCCCGGCTCGCCGCCTCGACCCGCAGCGGGGTCCATCCCGTGGTGCTGGCCGGGCTCGGCACCGTCGTCGGCCCGCTCCACGGCGGGGCGAGCCGGCTCGTCCACCAGATGTTCGCCGACGCCGCGGATGGCGGTGCCGACACCGCCATCGCCGAGGTACTCAGGCGAGACGACCGCATCCCAGGCATTGGGCACCTGATCCACCGCACGGCCGACCCGCGTCACGATCTTCTCTTCGATGCGCTCGGACGGTCGTCGCTCGATTCGTCGAGAGCCGACATCGTCGCCTCGGTGGTTTCGAGAATCTCGGAGCGCTTCGACATCACCCCCAACATCGATCTCGCCCTCGGGGCGTTCACCTTCATGTCAGCAATGAACTCCGATGCCGGCGAGGTCATCTTCGCCATCGCCAGAACCGCAGGATGGATCGCCCACGCCCTCGAGGAATACGAGGAGGCGCCGCTGAGGTTCCGGCCGGTGGGGCGCTATTCGGGGCCGACCGAGTCGAGCAATTGATCTACCGCCGTCGACGCCGCCAGCTCGCCGGCCAGCACCTTCTCCTCGAGCGCGGACCGCAGCGTGAGCACCCGCGGGTCCGACATGAAACGGTCAATGACCCTGTCAGCCAGCATCGACCTCATCCACACGAGCTGCTGGACCCGCCGACGCTGCTCGCGTTCCCCACTGGCGGTGAGCTTCCCACGATGATCCTCGATCCTCTCCCACAGCTCCGGGACGCCCTCGCCGGTCAGGCCTGAACAGGTCACGACCGGAGGGATCCAGGTGGGGGTGGCGGGAACCAGCAGATGCAGCGCCCGGCGATATTCGGCCGCCGCGAGTTCGGCCTTCTCACAGTTGTCGCCATCGGCCTTGTTGACCGCAACCATGTCGGCGAGTTCGAGCACGCCCTTCTTGATGCCCTGGAGTTCGTCTCCGGCGCCGGCCAACATCAGAACGAGGAAATGGTCGACCATGCCGTGGACAGCCGTCTCGGACTGGCCGACGCCCACCGTCTCGACCAGCACGACTCCGTAGCCCGCCGCCTCGAGCACTATCATTGCCTCGCGAGTCGCCCGGGTGACACCGCCGAGCGTTCCCGATGACGGTGATGGCCGTATGAACGCGGCGTCGCCGGCCGCCAGGCCCGGCATGCGCGTCTTGTCGGCGAGAATCGATCCGCCCGAACGCGAGCTCGACGGGTCGACCGCCAGCACCGCGACCCTCTCGCCGCGGTCGATCAGGTGAAGCCCGAGGCACTCTATGAACGTCGACTTGCCCACACCCGGCACCCCGGTGATCCCCACCCTGTGGGCCGATCCGGCGTGGGGAAGCAACTCGGCCAACACCACTGATGCCCGCCGGCGATGGTCGCCACGGGTCGACTCGACCAAGGTGACGGCCCGACCGATCGAGGCGCGATCGGCCACCAACACGCCATCGATCAGCTCGCGATCATCGGATGTGACGGCGCCCTCCATCGACCCGACACTATCGGTGGGGGAAGGTCCCCCTGTCGACCGGGTGCGAGGGACTATGTTCTCGGGTCATGGTTGACGAATTGTGGCGGAAGTCCGCCGGCGAACTGGCGCGAATGATCAGAAGACGCGAGACGACCAGCCGAGAGGTGGTCGAGGCCCACCTGTCCCGGATCGAGGAGGTCAACGGTTCGGTCAACGCCGTCACCGTGGTGCTGGCCGATTCGGCGCGCGCCGGGGCCGATGCCGCCGATGCCACCGAAGCGGTCGGCCCGTTCCATGGTGTGCCGTTCACCATCAAGGAGAACATCGACTGCACCGGTTCGGCCACCACCCAGGGCGTGCCCGCGTTGGTCGACGCCCTGCCGCCCATCGACTCGCCGACGGTGACCCGGATGAAGGCCGCCGGCGCCATCCCGCTGGCTCGCACCAACCTCCCCGAGTTCGGCCTGAGGATCAGCACCGACAACCCGCTGCGGGGCCGCACCAACAACGTCTGGGACCCCACCCTCACCGCGGGCGGGTCATCCGGGGGCGAGGCGGTCTCGATCGCAACCGGCATGTCGCCGATCGGCCTGGGAAACGACATCGGCGGCTCGCTCCGCAACCCGGCGTTCTGCAACGGCATCTGCTCTCTGAAGCCGACTCGTGGACGTGTGCCCCGGGCCGACTCACTCCCCCCACAGGATCCGGGTCTCTCAGGGCAACTCATGGCGGTCGGTGGCCCCATGGCCCGGCGGGTGGCTGATCTTCGCACTGCCCTCGGAGTCCTCTCCGGTTACGATCCGCGCGACCCCGGTTCGGTGCCCGCCACCCTCGAGGGTGCGGCCCCTCGGCGCCGGGTGGCCGCATTGGTCACCGACCTTCCCGGTGGACCCATAGGCGATTCGGTTCTCGACGCGATCCAGGCGACCGGCAAGGCACTGTCCGACGCCGGGTGGGATGTGGTCGAGGCCGATCCACCGGAGCTGCAGCTGGTCAGTGATCTGTGGGGGTACACGCTCAGCTTCGATCTCGAGTTCACGCTGCCGCTGCTGGCGGAATTCCTCAGCGACGACGCCAACCGACTGCTCGAACGGCTCATCGAGGCGTTCCCGTCCTCGGCCATGCCGGCCCAGCTCGCCAACCTCGAACGGCGTCGCCTCGAACGCCTCTGGGCCGAGTTCTTCATCGATCATCCCGTGGTGGTCGGTCCCACCTGGGCCCATGATCCATTCCCCCACGACGCCGACCTCGACCCCGAGACCGGTGTCGACATGACCACCGACCGACTGAGGTTCATCACCCCCGGCAACGTGCTCGGTCTGCCGAGCGTTTGTGTCCCCACCGGCACGACCGCCACCGGTCTCGCCGCCGGTGTCCAGATCTACGCCGACAAGTGGCGTGAGGACCTCGCGCTGGAGGCGGCCGAGGCCGTCGAGGATCGCCTCGGCATCATCACCCCCACCGACCCCCACTGATCGCCTCAGCTCTTCTCCCGAGACCCGGGTGCCCGGCCGAGGTCAGCCGAGCTGGTCGAGCAGCGCCGACGCGGCATCGGCGATCACGGTGCCGGGCGGGTAGACGGCCACGGCGCCCATCTCGATCAGCGTGGGCACGTCGCCGGGCGGGATCACCCCGCCGACCACGATCTTGATGTCGGGACGCCCCAATGCGGCCAACGCGTCTCTCAGCTCGGGAACCAGAGTGAGATGACCGGCGGCCAGCGACGACACGCCCACCACATGCACATCGGCCTCCACCGCCTGGCGGGCCACCTCACCCGGCGTCTGGAACAGCGGTCCGAGGTCCACGTCGAATCCGAGATCGGCGAAGGCGGTGGCGATCACCTTCTGGCCGCGATCGTGACCGTCCTGACCCATCTTGGCCACGAGGAGCCGGGGATGTCGGCCGTGCGCGGCCATGAACGACTCGACCTTGGCCCTCACGCCGGCCACGGATTCGCTGTCGGTACCCACTTCTGACCTGTAGATCCCTTCAATCGTGCGGATGCTCGGGGTGTGACGACCGTAGACCGTTTCGAGGGCGTCGCTGATCTCCCCCACCGTCGCCATGGCCCGGGCAGCGTCGATGGCCAGCGCAAGGAGGTTGCCGGCGCCCGTGTCGGCGGCACGGGTGAGCGCCGCCAGCGAGGCCTCGACCGCTCCGGAATCGCGCTCGGCCCGGAGCCTCTCCAGCTTGGCGATCTGGGCGGTCCGTACTGCAGCGTTGTCGACGCGGCGGACCTCGATGTGTTCGTCCTGGTCGAGCCGGTATCTGTTGACGCCGATCACCGCCTGCCGCCCCGAGTCGATGCGGGCCTGGGCCCGGGCGGCCGCCTCCTCGATTCGCAGCTTCGGAATACCGGCCTCGATCGCGGCGGCCATTCCCCCCATCTTCTCGACCTCGGTGATGTGGGTCCACGCCCGCTCCGCCAGATCCCTGGTCAGCTTCTCCAGGTGGTAGCTGCCACCCCAGGGGTCGACGGTGCGGGTGGTGCCCGACTCCTGCTGGAGGAAGAGCTGGGTGTTGCGGGCAATACGGGCCGACGCCTCCGACGGCAGAGCCAGCGCCTCGTCGAAGGCGTTGGTGTGCAGCGACTGGGTGTGGCCCTGGGTGGCGGCCATCGCTTCGATGCAGGTGCGCATCACGTTGTTGTAGACGTCCTGGGCGGTGAGGCTCCATCCGCTGGTCTGGCAGTGGGTGCGCAGCGACAACGACTTCGGGTTGGTCGGCTCGAACTGTTTCACCAACTTCGCCCACAACAGTCGGGCGGCCCGCAGCTTGGCGATCTCCATGAAGTAGTTCATGCCGATGCACCAGAAGAAGCTGAGACGGGGGGCGAAGGCGTCAATGCCGAGGCCGGCGGCCAGGCCGGCCCGGATGTAGGCCACGCCGTCGGCGAGGGTGTACGCCAACTCCAGATCGAGCGTGGCGCCGGCTTCCTGCATGTGGTAGCCGGAAACCGAGATCGAGTTGAACTTCGGCATCTCCCGCGACGTGAAGGCCAGGACGTCGGACACGATCCGCATGCTCGGCTCAAGCGGGTAGATGAACGTGTTGCGGACCATGAACTCCTTGAGGATGTCGTTCTGGATGGTGCCGGCGAGCTGCGCCGGTGGCACCCCCTGCTC
>QIIW01000022.1 GCA_003231645.1 Acidimicrobiia bacterium
TGGGGCATACTGCAGGCATGGTCGTGTCCGCGGTCGCCACAACCGGCATCTACTGCCGTCCCGAATGCGGGGCCCGGCCCCTGCCGCACCACGTCTCGCCGTTCCCATCGGCGGTGGCGGCCGAGGCATCCGGCTACCGACCCTGCCTGCGCTGCCGGCCCGACCGCCGGCCGCCGGCCGAGCGGCCCGGCGACATCCCCGTCGCGGTGGCCCGGACCCTCGCGCTGATCGCCGACGGTTACCTCGACCATTTCGACGACGACACGCTGGCCGCCCACGTCGGCTACAGCACCCGCCAACTCCGCCGACTCTTCGAACGCCACATCGGGGCCACCCCCGCGTTCGTCGCCCGCAGCCGCCGGGCCCACTTCGCCCGGCGACTGCTCGACGAGACCGATCTCACAATGCCGGTCATCGCCGGCGCATCCGGGTTCGGCAGCGTGAGACAGATGAACCGGGTCGTCGAGAAGACGTTCGGCTTCGCGCCCGGCGTACTGCGGGCCAAGCGTCACAACGGCGACGTGCTCACCGTTGATGGTGGCCTCAGACTGCGCCTGCCGTTCACCGAGCCGTTCGATCGACGTGCCGTTCTCGCTCATCTCGGGCCGAGAGCCACCCCCGGGGTGGAGGCCGTCGACAGCGGTGTCTACCGGCGGACCCTCGTGGTCTGCGGCAACCCCGGCGTTGTCGAGATCGACCTGAACACCCATGGCCCCTGCCTCGAGATGCGGGTCCACCTACCGGCGTTCGACTCGATCATCGACGACGTCGGACGCATCCGTTCGATGCTGGGTCTCGACGACAACGCGGCCGATGCCGAGGCCCACCTCGGCGCCGACCCACTGGTCGGACCGCTCGTGAGGAGCCGTCCGGGTCTTCGGGTGATCGGAGGATGGGACCGATTCGAAACGGCAGTGCGGGTGATCGTCGGTCAGCAGGTGTCGGTGGCCGGTGCCACCACCATCACCGGCCGGATCGCCGATCGTGTCGGGATGCCACTCCCGGGCTCGGCCCTCGGCCTGACGCGGCTCTTCCCGACCGCCGATCAGCTCGTCGACCTCGGCCGGCACGGCATCGGTATGCCCAAGGCAAGGGTGGCCACGATCTCGGCGCTGGCCTCCGCGGTGGTCGACGGCCGTCTCGACCTCACCGGTGCCGCCGGATTGACGGCCGCACGCGAGCAACTCCTGACACTGCCGGGGATCGGTCCCTGGACCGCCGATGTCGTAATGATGCGGGCGCTGCGCGACCCCGACGCGTTTCCGGCGGCTGATCTCGGCATCAGACGGGCGCTGGCACGGCTCGCCGGGTCCGACGCCTACCCGACCGAGCTCCAGGTTCGGGAGCGGGCCGAGGCCTGGCGCCCCTACCGGGCCCTCGCCGCGCAACATCTCTGGGCCTCGCTTCACCAGGCCGACCACGACAGACCATCGAAGGTACGAGAATGAACGACGACATCGATCCGGGTGACGAAATCGACGAAATCGACGAAATCGACGCGGCCGACGACGACGAGCCCGAACTGGAGAAGACCACCCTCGACACCCCGATCGGCCGCCTCACCCTGATCGCCTCGTCGAAGGGACTCACCCACATCCTCTTCGACGGGCAGGATCCGTCCGACGTTGGCTTGGTCAAGCCCGTGCCGACGGTCGTCGACAACCCGATCCTCGCCGCGGCCGCACTCCAACTAGGCGAATACTTCTCCGGGCGACGCCACCAATTCGACCTGCCGCTCGATCCGCGCGGCACCGAGTTCCAGATCGACGCCTGGACCGCCCTCGCCTCGATCCCGTACGGCGAGACCGTGTCGTATGCCCACCAGGCCGAGGCGATCGGACGCCCCACCGCGGTACGGGCCGTCGGGTCGGCCAACGGCCGCAACCCGCTACCGATCGTGTTGCCGTGCCACCGGGTGATCGGATCCGACGGATCACTCACCGGCTACGCCGGCGGGATCGACCTCAAGCGGCGTCTACTCGACCACGAACGGGCCCAGCAGGCGTTGCCGCTCGGATGAGCGCGCCATTCGCCGGCGGTATCCGAATCGTCCACGGGGCCTGTCATCACGACTGCCCCGACACCTGCGTTTGGGACGTCCACGTCGACGAGCGCGGCCGGGCGGTTCGGCTGCGGGGCAACGCCGATCACCCGACCACCAGGGGTGAACTGTGCCCGAAGGTCAACCGCTTCCTCGACCGAGTCCACCACCCCGACCGGATCCTGGGGCCGCGGCGCCGAACCGGCCCGAAGGGATCGGGGCAGTACGAGCCGATCACGTGGGACGACGCCATCTCCGAGGTCGCCGACCGCCTCGCCGATGTGATCGACCGCCGCGGCGGCCAGGCGATCCTGCAGTACTCCTCCGACGGCACGCAGGGCCTGATCCAGCGCGGGGTCATGGCCGACCGGTTCTTCGACGCCGTCGGGGCGAGCGACGTCCGGCGTCACATTTGCGGGGTCACCGCATCGATGGGGGCGGCCGATGTCTACGCCCTGCCGTTCGGCATCGACCCCGAGGACCTGGCCCACTCGCGCACCATCATCGTCTGGGGGACAAACACCAGACTCACCAACCGCCACCTCTGGCCCACGATCGAGACGGCACGCCGCCGTGGCGCCACCGTCGTGGTGATCGACCCGATCCGCACCGCCACAGCCGACGCCGCCGACCGGTTCATACGGATCCGACCCGGCACCGATGTGGCCCTGGTGTTGGCGATGATCCACGTTCTCGACCGCGACGACCTCATCGACCGGGAGTGGGTCGACAATCGGACCGACGGTTGGGACGAGCTTCGGGCGTCGGCCGCGGCGATGGCCCCCGAAACGGCAGCCGCCATCACCGGTGTCGACGCCGACACGATCGTGTGGCTGGCCCACATCTACGGTGAGCAGCGGCCGGCCGCCATCCGGACGCTGATCGGGCCCGAACACCGCGAACACGGCCGTGACATCATGCGGGCGGTGGCCATGCTCCCGGCAGTTACCGGCGCGTGGGCCGAAAAAGGAGGCGGCCTGGCCCGCTCCACCCAGATCTGGTTCGAGACCGCGCTCGGCCTCGGCGATAGCGACCGGCCGGTCCGCCGTCGGTTCAACATGGCCGACCTGGGTGCCGTTCTCACCGGAACCGGACCGACCGGCACCGCGCCCGACCCGCCGATCGAGGCGCTGGTGGTCCACAACTCCAACCCGGCGGTGATCTGCCCCGACCAGAACGCGGTGATCAGGGGCCTGGGCCGCACCGATCTGTTCTGCGTGGTGATCGAACAGTTCATCACCGACACCGCCCGTTACGCCGACATCGTCCTGCCGGCCACCACCCAGATCGAGCACCTCGACCTGGCGATCGCCTGGGGGCACATGTATCTCGCTCTCAACCAACCGGCGATCGAACCGCGGGGAGAGTGCCTGCCCAACACCGAGATCTTCCGTCGCTTGGCCGCGGCCATGGGGCTCGACGAGCCGCGTTTCGCCGACACCGACGAGGACCTGGTCCGCCAACTCCTCGACTTCGACCACGAATGGCTCACCGGAATCGATCTCGAGTCTCTCGGCGACCGCACCTGGCAGCGACTGGCGGTGCCCGAAGGCCACCATCCCCAGATCGATCCGCCACCGGCCACCGACAACACGTCGATCCACCTGGGCCGACTCGTGTACCGCCCGGGTTCGGAGACCCCCGACGGCGATCCCGAGCGGGCCCGTCGACTACCGCTCACGCTCATGTCACGCAAACAACACCCCAAGTTTCTCAACGCCGGCTACGGCGGATTTCCCGAGCACCTGCCGCCGGGCGGGAAACCGACGTTGTCGATCCACCCCGACGATGCCGGCACCCGCGCCATCAGCGACGGTGACCTCGTCGTCGTGTACAACGACCGCGGCTCGCTCACCGTGACGGCCGAGATCTCCGAGGTGGTACAGCCCGGGCTGGTCACGATGCCGTTCGGCTGGTGGAACCGTCACACCCCCGAGGACCGGGCCGTCAACGCGCTGACCAATGCGAGATCACCCGACGGACTCGGATCGGCCGCGTTCCACGAGAACCTGGTTGAGGTCCGCCGGGCCGGATCGGCGACCGGACGAAGCCGTCGCGATCAGGATTCGAGGTAGGCGATCACGTCGGCGGCGCTGTAGCTGTCGGAGTCGCCGCACAGCGATCGCACCACCGTGGTGAGATCGTCGCCCGACGTGACCAGCGATGCCTCGGGTTTCCCCTTGCGGACCTGGGGAAGATCGATGGTGGCCAACAAGCCGTTGCACAGGCAACGTCGGCCGTCGGTGTCGGCGAGATCGCCGCCCTTGCGCGTGTAGGCACCGCGGGGCTCGGCCGGGCAGCGGTAGCCGAGCGTGCCGTCGTCGCGTTGATAGGCGACCCGCAGGAAACCGAGGTCGCAGACACGGGTTCGTTCCTCGGCCACCGCGGCGTCGGACACGGTGTCCTTCACATCGACGACCTTGAACGGGTAACCGCTGGGGGAGGCGAGCGGATCGGTGAACACCTTGACGCCGTTGGTGAGCGCCTGGTGGATCACCTCCTGTTTCATCGACGCCTCGATGCCCGACTCGTCGCAGAACGCGAACGCGGTACCCACCTGAATACCGGCCGCGCCGGCTTCGAGGGCCGCGGCGAGCCGACCCGGCCGACCGGAGCCGCCGGCCAACCAGAAAGGCAGCCCAACCTCGGTCAACTTCGC
>QIIW01000149.1 GCA_003231645.1 Acidimicrobiia bacterium
GTGAGAGAGCCCGCCTACCAAGGCGGGCTCTCTCACGCCCGGGGTCCATCATGAGCGTGTAGGCCAAACACGCGTCACACGATCAGTCCCTCTCCGTATCGAACGATTCACGATGCCGCCGACCGAACCCGGCCGAATCGCACTTCACCACAGATCACCCCCCGCCCCCACATCGCAGCGGGCCGATCATCTCTCCATGTCGAACGTATCGATCTTCGCATCGATCTCGCAGGAGAAGTCGGATGACACCTCCGTGTGTGAAGATGAGGTTGTCACCGTCGGGGAGCGTCTCGAGGAACGCCGAGACCCTCCCACGCAACTGGGCGACGGACTCGCCATCGGGTGCATGGAAGCCCTCGAACCCGAGGAGATCGTTCTGGGCGTCTGCAGGGAGCTTGCTCCAGTGAAGCCCATCGAACCGGCCGAAGTCGATCTCGCGAAGACGCGTATCGACACGTGGCTCACCCCACGACAGGCGCGCAGTGTCGAGCGACCGCGTGAGGTCTGAACTCCACACCGCTGAGAACGTACGGAGCTTCAGATCTTCGCGAAGCGCCAATGCCTGGCGTTCACCGAACGCATTGAGCGGGATGTCCGACCAACCTGCAAGGCGCCCATCGACGTTCCAGTCCGTGACACCGTGACGAACGAGCCACAACGCCGTCTCGCCGATCATTGGATCCACCACACGACACCACCGGCGATGGTGGAGACGACCATGGCAACGCCGACAAGGACGAGGATCTCAACGAACTGCTCGACCGTACCTGCCACATCACCGGTTGCTCCACCGATCTTGCCCACAGTCCAACGTCGAACTCCCCATACGGCAGCGACACCGACCGCAGCGGCCGGCAGCACCCAACCGAGGAGAAGCGCACCGGCAATCACAACGCCAACCATGTACACAACCCATCCACGCCCGGCACTCGGTCGGAGCGTGGCTCCAAGTCCCGTCGTGCGTGCCGGGGGCGTGATGGCCAGCAGCAAGACGGCAGCACCACGGGAAAGGGCGTGCGCTGCGGTGAGTGCAACGACACCCTCCCATCCACCGAGTCCGGCGAGCGCGGCTACCCGTACGACGACGCTGAGGATCAAACCGATGGTGCCGAATACCCCGATCCGCGAGTCGTTGAGGATCTCGAGGATTCGTTGTCGATCGTGGGATCCACCGAAGGCGTCGAGCGTGTCGGCAAGCCCATCTTCATGGAGTGCGCCGGTGATGACGACGCCGACGATCACAGCCACGGTGGCAGCAAGCAGCGGTGGTGCGGCCTCGAGCGCCACCGCGTAAACACCTGCGATGGACAGCCCGATACCCGCTCCTACGACGGGGAACCACATGAGGGCCCTTCTTGGAAGCCCACCGTCGCTCACCTGGATCGGGAGACGCGTCAGGAAGCGCACCGCAGCAGCAAGGTCACTCACCGGCAGGCAATCCGAACTCCTCGAACGTCGGGACGTCGACGACCACCGCAGCTGCCATACGGATCAGCGGGATGACCGCAACGGCACCGCTGGCTTCACCGAGGCGCATCTCGAGATCGAGAAGTGGCCTCAAACCGAGATGGTGCAGGAGCATGTCGTGGCCCGGTTCGGC
Organism: Acidimicrobiia bacterium; assembly: GCA_003231645.1. Lineage (GTDB taxonomy): Bacteria > Actinomycetota > Acidimicrobiia > Acidimicrobiales > Aldehydirespiratoraceae > SZUA-87. Next base: position 1,601 of record QIIW01000149.1, read on the forward strand.
AGAACGGTGCGCTGCAATACAGTGGGAGAGACTGCCGGGCACCGCAACCCCCAATGGAGCCGCGGCGGCAGTGACCACGTATCCGTCGAGTACGACCGGTATCGAACGCCTCCGCGCCTCGACGATTGCACCGGCGATCGCCGCCAGCTCCGCCCCACCGATTCGCCGAAGCACCTCGAGGGGGTCTGAAGAGTCTGAGATCCGCTCGATGCCCCGTCGCACCACGGCCGTCTTACGGTCAAGAGCCTCGTCGTCGACGCCGGTCCCGCGGCCCACCCAGGCGGCGGGGTCACCACCGAAGACCGCGCCGGACACTGCGGCAGCCGGTGTCGTGTTACCAATCCCCATCTCACCGAGAGCGATCAGGTCGCTGTCTGTTTCCGCAACTGCCGCCCGTCCCATTGCGACGCTGCGGGCGAACCGCTCCTCCGACATCGCGTCCTCGACAGCGAGGTTCCCTGTCGGGTCACCAACACCTACGTCGATCACCCGGACCGTTGCTGCTGCCTCCCTTGCAAGGATGTTGACGGTGGCGACCTGCCGCTCGAAGGCCTGCACCATCGCACCCGTCACCTCCGATGGGTACGCGCTGACGCCTTCGGCGGTGACACCATGGTCCGAAGCAAAAATCAGGGCGGCTGGACGTTCTATTCGTGGATGTGTCGTGCGTTGCCAGCCCGCGAGGAAGACCGCGATCTCGTCGAGGCGGGCAAGGGCCCCAAGCGGCCTGAGGACCGATTCGGCTCTGGTGGCAGTGACAAGGCGGGCATCATCGTCGGGTCCCGGTGCCTCATCGAGGTCCCGACGTAGCCTGTCTGCCGTATTCATAGCCCTGGACCCTCGGTCCCCGTGAGCTGGGATAGTTCTAGCGCCCGGCCGGCGACGAGCAGATACACGTGTTCAGTCGCATCGGCCCAGATCTGGTTGACGTCTCCGAGAACGTCGCGGTAGACCCGCCCGAGATTCGTCGTGGGGACGAGCCCGGAACCGACCTCGTTCGAGACCGTGATGATTGGGGAGCGGTGAGCGGCCGCGACCGCAGCTGTATCGGCGGCTCGGTCGTAGATCTCGGTGCTGGTGACCCCGTTGCCGAGGAGGTTGGCGACCCACAACGTCAAGCAGTCGAGGACCACGCAATCACCGTGGGGGACCTCTCCGATGGCTGTGGCGATGTCGAGCGGCTCTTCGACCGTCGTCCATTCGGATGGGCGTTGTTGCTGATGGTCGACGATGCGAGCAGCCATCTCATCGTCGCCGGGCTCTGCGGTGGCTATGAACGTCACCGGTCCGCCGAAGCGTTTCGCATAATCGACCGCCAGGCTGCTCTTGCCGCTTCTGGCGCCTCCCAGTAGGAGAACAGAGTCACGATGAACCCCGCCGGCGCTCTCGCCCGTTGATGCAAAGATCAGCCGATTCAGAAAGTTGGGATCTCGTGGCGAAGTGATGTCCTGTGTGCGTCCCATGAGTCGTCGGGTTCCTTCCGCTCGACGGAGGAGTGGCCTTCAACGACTGTGGATGATCCCCTCCTCCGGGGGCGCGCCCACCACCACCATGACAGGCGACCTGGCTCGTCCCCTCAGCGGGGCTTCACAGTTGCGGTACAGCGCCGGACTTCAACCGGACTTCGCTGTCGATGGGGTGCCGTTCCACAATAGGGCACTCGTGAACCATGGGGTTGGAACCGGGCACACGCCCACCTATCTCGAACCGGTCCAGATCGACAACGGTCGCGGTGACCCGACGCTACGATGCCGTCGCCATGCCACAGCACACCTCTCTCGAAGGTTTCCCGACCCCGCTCCCCGGCCCTCACGGAGGCGATGGGCCGCTGATCGCTCGGGCACTCGGCCTCGACCCCGCATCGATCCTCGATCTCTCCCAGAGCATGAACCCTTTCGCGCCGTCGATCTCGTCCATAGCGCGGGACCATCTCGACACGTTGAGTGCCTATCCGCATCCCGAGGCCGCGACGCATGCCCTCGCCGCTGCATTCGATGTCGATCCGGTGCAGGTCCTGCTCACCAACGGTGGCAGCGAGGCCATCTCCCTCGTGTCACGCGAGATCGGTGGCCGGGTGAAGTCGGAACCCGAGTTCAGTCTGCACCCACGGAACGACACGGGCCCTTTGTGGCGTAGCGACCCGCACAACCCCAGCGGCTGGCTCGCAGCGAGCGAGGAAACGGCCGATGTCTGGGATGAGGCGTTCTATCCGCTTGCAACGGGGACCTGGTTCTCGAACCGCTCATCGGTGATCGTCGGGTCGCTCACGAAGGTGTTCGCGTGCCCCGGATTGCGGATCGGCTACGTCATCGCCGACGATGTCGACCGGTTCTCCCAACATCAACCGACGTGGGCGGTGAACGGCCTTGCAGCAGCCATGCTCCCCGATCTCCTCGGCGCCGCCGACCTGCCCGGCTGGGCGACGGCGACCACCTCTGCGCGCCATGCGCTCTCTGCCATGTTGACTCACCGGGGCCTGGACCCAGAGTCGGGAGACGCCCCGTGGGTACTCGTATACGCCCCGGGTCTGCGGGAACGCCTCGCGCCTCTCGGGATCATCGTTCGCGACTGTGCCAGTTTCGGCATGCCGGGCTATGTGCGCATTGCGGTTCCTGACGACACAGGGCTCGCCCGCCTCGGGGCCGGGCTGGACCAAGCGATGTAACAGCCGGCGCGCGAGATCACCGCGATGTCCGCGTACCGGCGCTGCCACAAGTCGCATGTCCCACGATCTGGATCCAGGTTCCACCACGGCGAACCGATACCGCGCTCTTCGCTGTTCGGGGAGTTACTGAAACGGGGGGGGCGGTACCATGGCGGTCGGTACGGCGATGAAGTCCGGTTGGAATCCGGCACTGTCCCGCAACGGTGAACTGTCATCGAGCCACGGCTCGGTTGCCAGCAAGTCCGGTCACACCCCGTACCGAGCGAACCGTTCGACCCGCGAGGAAACGGGTTTGGTTCGGCCGGCACACTTTCTGTCGATCGAGCTGCTGATCCTCGTCCGACAGGAGGTACTAGATGCCGAGAACCCGAGTCCTGATCGCCACCGTGGTGGC
>QIIW01000091.1 GCA_003231645.1 Acidimicrobiia bacterium
GGTGGCCGGGCTCGTAGTGCAGGGTTGGTGTCAAGGAGTTCACGATCCACCGCCAGGTCCAAGGCGTTGGAGATCACCCGGTGGATCTCAAGCACAGTCTTTGCCGAAAGGCCTTGGTTCCGGCGGCCGCCGTTGTCGATGAGATCTCGATAGCAGGCGTCGAGATCCGCCGGGCGAAGCGCCGTGAGCGGGACCGAACCGATTCGCGGCGTGATGTTGTGGTCGATCATCCAGGTGTACCGGTTCCGGGTGGGATGAGTGAGGGTGCTCTTCGAGCTCAGCCAAGTTGTCGACATGAATCCGCCGAGCGTGCGATCAGCGCAGATCGAGGGTCGCCGGAGGTCGAGCCTCCTCTGGATCTCCTCTGCATGAGATTGATCTGTGCCGGCGGGGTGCCAGCGCCGTCGCTCGGTTCCGGTGATTGGGTCACAGCCGTTGTAGGCCACGACGTAGAAGCGTTGGTTGCGTTGCACGATGTATGACATCGCCATCCATCGGCTCGTCGGGTGGCCAACCCGAAGATCGCCGAGCGGGTCGACTCTGAGGAACACATCCAGGTCCCATCATCGGATCGAACCTCGTTCGGCGCCGCGAATATGAGGCGCCGCACTTGGGCCGATACCGGGCGGCGAGATCTGCCCTTGCCTCGGGATTCTGCTTGCCGATATCGAGCGGTCGACCAGCGGGACGCGTCGAGAGTGAGCTGCTCGCGATGCCGGTTGAGGAGGTTCGTAGATGTCGCATGTTGATGTTGTTGAGCGTCTCTCGCTCGGCCATTGTGGTCAGCCGGCGTACAGAATCATCTGGGTGCAGCGGAACAGCGCGAGGGTTCGGCCGGTGTCTGCGTTGAGCGTGGCGTCCCAGACTTGGGTGGATCGTCCGCTGTGGGTTCTGGTCGCGGTTACTGTGACCTTGCCTTCGGTGATGGTGGCGAGATGGTTGGATTTGAGTTCGACTGTGGTGAAGCCGGTTGCGTTGTCGGGGAGGTCGGCAAGGCTGCCGTAACCGCAGGCCGTGTCAGCGAGGGTGACAAGCGCGCCGGCGTGGAGGTAGCCGTTTCCGGCATGGTGGGCTGATGTGATGGTGGCTTCGAGTACGACTCGTTCGCCGGTGAGTTCGATGACGACGGGGTTGAGGCTGGACGGGTAGCCCATCGGGACCTTGGCTTTGAGCTGTTCGATCAATTCGTGTTCGCTCCTGGGGTGGGGTCGGGGAAGGATTTGCGGTAGGCGTCCTTGATCTTTATGCGTCTGCCTCGAACGTCCAGAGGTCTACACCTTCCACCGTGACCGTCGTGCCGTCGGGTGTGGTGGTCGGGTAGGACCACATCGACATTGCTCGGTTGCCGAATACAGTCACTGCTCCCGGTGGCGGGGCGGGCGCGGCGTTGGCTCCTTCTGCTTCGATGACGGCAACGAATCCCGCCCGGACGGCGTCGCCGCCGTGGTAGTCGGTGCCGGGTCCCGAGCCGGTCGAGGCCCGATAAGTCGGGTCGGGCGACATGAGTTCCATGAGCGCGTCGACGTTACTGTTGGCCCATGCCTTGTTGAAGGCGTCGATCAGCTCCTGGTTGGTGTGGGACGCAGACACGAGCGCGTCCTTAAGGTAGGCATCGAGGTCGGGGCCATCGGTCGGGTCGAGCACATGGCGGATGAAGGCCTCTCGCTCGTGGGCATGGACAGCGAGTTCCCAAACGCATGCTGTTGGGCCGCCGGCGGCCACTGGGGCGAACTCGGTGGGCGTGGCGAAGTTCGCAAAGAAGGTGTGTTGGCTGATGATGTCGCCGTCCCATAGGTCGGCGAGGATCCAGACCTGTTGTGCACCGTGGTGCACGATGACGAACCCGACCTGCGCGTCGCCGGCAGCACCTGGAAGGTTCGCGCGAAGGACAGCATCAACCGCTGACATGATGACCGGGTCGATCGTCTCGCCGTCGAGGCTGATCTCATAACGTTTCAACCGCCACCCCTGCATGGTCGTCGTGCCGGTGTGTCGGGTGGGGCGTTCGGAGAAGCGTCCGGTCATTGGTGCCTGTCTCGGGGGATGCGGGTGATGTCGACCAGGGTGTCATGGAAGGCCGCGGACCCGAGGTCGTGGTCGGGTGTGGTCGGGTTGGTGAGAGCGTTGACGGCCCGCCCTTGCGGGGAGTGGCGATGGTGCCACCCGAACGGAATCGCCACGACACCTGGCAGTACCTCGTCAGTGACCTCGACTCCGAGACTGAGCCTGCCGCGGTCGTTGAACACCTCGACGTGGTCGCTCGAGGTGATGCCGCGGCGGGCGGCGTCGTCGGGATGGATCTGGAGGCAGGGTTCGCCTTCGGCTGGGAGGTGTTCGGGGAACTGGGCGTAGTTGGCGTTGAGGAACTTGACGTGTTGTTTGCGGGTCATCAACACGAGCGGGTATCGATCGACGAGTTCTTGGTTGCCGTTGGGTGTTTCGTCGCCCGCCTGGTACTCCAATACCCCGAGGTGCAGCCGACCGTCGTCGGTGTCAGCTGTGGTATCGGCATACGGGCGGGTTCCGGGAACGACGTTGAGTCGAGCCCACGTGTGCTCGGCCAAGTGTTCATATGTGATGCCTTGGAGCCATTCGTGGTCGGAGTCGAGAAGTTCGCGGATCAACGTCTCGTCATTGGCCTGCAACCCGGGGTCATCGATGCCCATGGCGGCGGCGAGGCGCCGGAAGATCTCCGTGTTCGGGAGCGCATCGCCTACGGGTTCGATGGCGGGTTGGTTCAACGAGAGGTAGAGATGGCCCCAGGCAATGCCGAGATCGAGATGTTCGATCTGGGTGGTAGCCGGCAACACGATGTCGGCGTAGCGGGCGGTGTCGGTTATGAACTGCTCGATCACAACGGTGAACAGATCCTCCCGCTCGAGGCCCTCGATGATCGGGTTCTGATCGGGAACGATGACCGCCGGGTTGGAGTTGTGGACCAACAGCGCCGCGATTCCCGGCGAGAGGCTGCGATCCGTGAGAACTTCGCCCAGGCGAGCCATGTTGAACATGCGTCTCGGAGGGTCCGGTGGCGGCGGATAGTTGAGCGCAGTCTCGAAATACACCTGGGTCGAGCGGGCCAACCCGCCACCGATGTCTTGCCATGCGCCAGTCACCGCCGGCAGTATCGCAATCGCCCGCATGATGTCGCGACCATGCTGACGGTGCTCCGGACCCACCAGCACCCGGATCGCCGCCGGCCTCCGGGCAGCGTAGGTGCGAGCAAGCCATTCGATTCTTTTCGCCTCCAAGCCCGTGACATCGGCCGCCCGCTCAGGGGTCATCGAACGAGCCGACGCCGCCAGCTCCTCCCAACCCGACGTGTTTGCATCGATCCACTCGACATCGACCAAGCCGTCGCGATCAAGCACGTGAACCATGGCCAGGACCAACGCTGTGTCGGTGCCCGGCCGTATCTGGAAGAACTCATCAGCCCGCTCCGCAGTTGAGGTCCGGACGGGGTCGATCACCACGATCGTCGCGCCGTCTTTGCGGGCTTCCTCGATCACCGGCCACAGATGCCTATTCGTGAGATACGTGTTCGTTCCCCACAAGATGATCGTGCGGGCCTCGACCAAGTCTTCGGGGTCGGTCCCGAACGGCACGCCCGACACATCACTGGCGCCGAGCCAAGCTGTGGCACCGCAGAGATGGCGATGAATGTCCGATGCGCCGATGGCGTTGAAAAACCGGTCGGCCATGATTCCCTTCTGGATCACACCTTGGGTTCCGTCAAACGAGAACTGCAAAATCGACGCCGCGCCGACCGTGTCGATCAGCGACGAGAACCGGGACGAGATCTCACCCAGCGCGACGTCCCAGGTCACCGGCTCGAACAACCCATCGCCCTTCGATCCAGCACGTCGCAGCGGTGTCGCCAAGCGATCAGGGTGATAGACGCGGTCCAGGAATCGGTTCACCTTCGGACACAACGCCCCTCGAGTGGTCGGATGCTCCTTGTTGCCTCGCAACTTCACCGCCCGCCCATCGGTGACCGTCACATCCCACACACACGTGTCAGGACAATCGTGATGACACGACCCACGAACGACCAACGAATCACCCACCCAACCATCGTGGCCCAAACTGAGAGTCAACTCTCGCAGTTTTCGGACATCCAGGTCGTTTGTCGACAGAGGACACCGGCCGAGGGCCCATATCAACCAAATAGCGCGATCAACAGACACCGGACCGGCCCGAGAACGACACTTTTCGATCGCTGCGACAACTGTCTAGGCGGCCCCGCAGGCCCAAGCGATATTCGCGAGCTGCACTCACGAGCAGAGCACTCGATATCCGGCGAGATGTGGTGGGTCCTGCTCGGATCGGCGCGCTCGATATTCACGCTCCTCAAGGGTCGACCGGCAAGGAGGGATGGATCGAAGCTGACTGTTCAATCGTTGGTAGGAGCTGGGGTGTTTGCGAGGGCGACACCTTGCTGACTGTATCCGTTTGTATTACACTACCAGCAAGTGGCTGAACTGCTTGATATCGATGCACTCAACGAGGACGACCCTTTCGAGATTGACTCTCAGGCCGCTCACCTGTTCAAAACATGCACCCTTTGGTATCGATGATGTCTTCGAAGTCTGGCAATCCGACCCGCTGTTCTACCCGGCTGTACCGCCGGCCCACTGGCTGA
>QIIW01000097.1 GCA_003231645.1 Acidimicrobiia bacterium
CCGGGTCGAGAATCTCGGTGTCGTCGTTGAGGAACACGAGGACGTCGCCGCCGGCCAGAGCCGCACCCCGATTGTTGACCGCCGAGTAGTTGAACGGTTCGGTCCACCAGACCACGGACAGATCGAGATCGAATTCTCTATACCAGGCGTCGTTGTCGGGGGTGCGATCACCGTTGTCGACCACCACCACGTCGACCCCGCTCACGTCGGATTTCGCGATGCCGGACAGGCACGGCCCGATCATCGCCCGGTTGTGGCGGGTCGGTATGACGACCGTGACCGTTGGCCGCGTATCGAACTTCCAGTCGAACTCGACACGGCCCTCGGCCCGACGGGCCCCGGCGGATATGCCGGCCCGCTCGAACGCCTCACCGACGATCTTCTCGCCGCCGGCCGGAACCGGATCGGTCGGCTCGTCGGGAGATCGTGGTGAGAACCGCCGAGATGCGCCGCACCGAATCAGAGTCGAGCCCGAGATGCAGCAGCATGTCCCAGACGTCGAGGTCCGATCCCACCAGACCACGGCCGCGGGTGGCGGCTCGGGCCGCGCTTCGGCGGACGGCGAAGGATCTGCCCAGGTAGTTGGCCGACAACAGCGTGGCCGGCGACCATGAGGGCCGGATTCGGGGGTCGCACGGACCGCTCAGCTCGTCGTCCCAGTGGACGAGCAGGCACGACGGCGAACTCCAGGCCAGGTCGACGATCCGGAACATCGCATCGGGCCTGAAGGTGTCGCCGCCGTCGACGACAACCACCAGATCGTCGGGGTTGCCGTCGGCCAGAGCCGAGAGCGGATCGACCCCGAACTCGACGCGGTCGTCGTCGGACGTTCCGCGGCCGGCCACGCCGGCCCGCCAGGTCGGCCAGGTCTGCGACTCGAGCGACTTCAGGGTGTCGCCGGGGTCACCACGGCCGGTGATGATCACATGGACTTCGGGGCCGTGAGTGTGGTCGGCCGCCAATCTCCTTTGATGGTCGGTTTCTGATCGGCGCGGGGCGGTTGATCGTCGCCAGCCGCGGTAGGTGACGGGTACAGCGCCGCCCACACCACGTCGAATGTCATCACGAACATCGCGGGCGAACGTTCGGCTGTGGCGAAGTGTCGACACCCCGGCGCTCGCCATCCGACGCCGCCAGGTGCCCTCGGGCAGACCGGACATCGCCGCCGCTCTCAGTCTCGCCCGGCGATCGCTCACAGGTCGTCCACCACGGTCTTTGCCGACCGTCTGAAAATCGCCCAGCCCACCAGGAAGACCCCCACGCTCACCACAATCATCTCGATCCACGACGAGAGGGGCGGTACGTCGAGCGCGTAGGTCGCGTCGCGAGCCGATTCGACGAAGGTGGTCAGCGGGTTGGCCTCGAGCATGGCGATGACTCTTATGCCCATGACTCGGTATCCGGGCGGCACGATCGAGAGCGGGTAGATGATCGGAGTGAGGTAGAGAAGGAAGTTGAGCACCACACCCACGAGGTATCCCACGTCGCGGTAATAGACGTTGGCCATGGCCACCATCAGGGCGAGGCCCAGCGTGAAGATCATGAACAGTGCAAGTATCGGCACGATCAGCACGACGGTCCAGGCGATGTTGCCCACCGCAACCATGATGGCAATCAGCACACCGAGTTCGATGACCGTCTGAACCACGTTGGTCGACAGAGACGCGATGATCGGAATCTCGACCGGAAAGTAGACCTTCCTACGAAGATCTCCGATCCCGACCAGCGATGCCATGCCCGATATGAGAGATGCCTGGAAAAAGTTCCACAGCACCAGCGCGTTGAAGAGCCAGAGGGAGAAACTCGTGAGCCGTCCGTTGCCGGCGGCCGGCACCTGTGCCTTGAAGAAGATGCTGAACACCAAGGTGTAGACGAGAATGGTCGTCGCCGGGTTGATCAGCGACCATGTCCAGCCGAGAATACTCCGCTTGTACTTGACCTTGAGTTCACGCGCCACGAGATTGCGGGTCAGCCCGCGAAAGGCCCAGATCTCGGCGGCGGGTGACATGGAGTCGGATGCTACCGCCCGGGATTCGGCCGGACACCCTTGAATCGCCCGACTCAGCCGCCGGGCGGGGCAGACTGAACCCCTGTGAGCACCGACCCGTCCCGCGTTGTCCTCAGCACCGTCAGCTCCTTCACCGCCGCCGCCTCGGCTCGCCTCATCGGACGCGTTCGTGAAGTCGACCCGGCGGCCATCACCTGGGTGCTCAGCATCGACGGCACCGCCTCCACCGCCGATCGGGTCGTCGGCCCCGAGGATCTCATGCTCGGCCGCGACGAACTCGGCCGGAGGATCGGGCGGACGACCACCGACGATGCCGCGGCGGCCCTGCTACCCGAACTCGCCCGGTTGGCGTTGATGCAGCACGACGAAGTGCTGCTCCTCGATCCGGCCATTGAGGTGGTCGGACCGCTCGTCGATCTCGACCGTCGGGGTGACGAGGCCCTGCGCCTCGTCCCGAGGATGCTGCGGCCGTTCCCGGTCGATGATCGGCATCCGAATCTGATCGAGTCCCACGCCGAGGGCATCTACCTCCCGACCGTACTCGCCGCCGGTGCCGAGGCCGACGAGATGTTGTCCTGGTGGTCGGAGGAAACCGCCCGCCGTCCCGGCGCTCGTGGGGCGTTGCTTACGATCGCGACCGCATGGATCAAGATCACCGAATGCCGCTCACCCGGCCACGGAATCAACCCATCACGGATCGAGTTCGACGGTCACCCGATCTCCACCATCGACACCACAGGGCACGATCGTGACCGCCCATTTGTGATGGGTGGCCACGAAGGCGGGCGCGTGAGGCTGGTCGATCACCCGCTCCTGGCCGACATCTACGCCGGGCGCGACCACGACCTCATCGACGATCCACGACCCGCCGCATCGACCCGGGCCGCAGCCAATCGGCGGTTGTACGCCGAGGCATTGCGTCGCCATGAGATCCTCGGTGAACCCGAACCGCCGCCTCCCCCCGGCCGCGATTTCGACGACTGGATCGGATCCCCGTCGGCGCGCCCGGATGGATTGTCACGGGCCGCCATGGGTCTGTGGCGCGACCGTCTCGATCTCCAGGCCGCGTTCCCGGCACCCGATCTCGGTCCCGCCAACCGTCGTGAGTTCGCCGAATGGCTCCGACGCGACGGAGTCAGCCAGGAGGGGCTCGATCCGTCGTGGGTTCCGGTCCCAATCTCACCCGACGCGCTCCCGTTGATCCCCGGGGTCGATCTGGCCGGCTACATGAACGCCGACCTCGGTGTGGGCGAGGTCGCGAGACTCCTGGCGCTCGCTCTCGAACGCAACGGAACACCTACGTCGATGCAATTCATCGGCGGGTCGGCGAACCAGACACGATCCGCTGCACCGCCCGACGACCCGCCTCGTCATCGGGTCGAGATCCTCTGCGTCAATGCCGATCGGGTCGCCGAGGTGAAGAAGAGTCGCGCTCGCGACCCCGAATCGGTTCGCACCATCGGTGTTTTCTTCTGGGAGACCGATCTGATCACCGCCGAGATGAAGCACGGTATTTCGTCGGTCGACGAAATCTGGGCCGGCAGCCGCTACATCGCCGACAACCTGCTCAGGTGGACGGAACGCCCGGTCGAGGTCGTACCGATTCCGGTTGTTGCCGACAAAGCTGAAGGCGATGGCCGCGCCCTGCTCGGTGTCACATCCGAGCGACCGGTGGTGCTGTTCTCCTTCGACTTCCACAGCGTCGCCAGACGAAAGAATCCCGGTGGACTGGTCGAGGCATTCACCAGGGCATTCGCACCCGACGAGGGGCCCGTGCTGATCCTCAAGTCGATCAACGGAGAGCGCGTGCCCGATGAGCTCGATCGCTTGCGCTGGCTCACGCGCCATCGCAACGACATTCGCATCATCGATCGACACAACAGTGCCGGCGAACTCTCGGCCATGATCAGCGCGGCCGACATCTACGCCTCGTTGCACCGCTCGGAGGGATTCGGGCTCACGATCGCCCACGCCATGGCGCTGGGTACGCCGGTCCTGTGCACCGCGGGAAGCGGCCCCGCCGACTTCATCGACGACCACACCGTCACCGTGGTTCCGGCACGCAAGGTGCCCGTCGGCAAGAGAGCCCATCCTTACCCCGCCGACGGAACCTGGTGGGAACCGGACCTCGATGCCGCCTCGGCCGGGCTGAGGAAGCTTCTCGACGACCCCGACCTTGCCCGACGCCAGACTGTGGCTGCGGCGTCCTCCATAGCGAAGCACGACATCGACATGACGGCCGCGTTTCTCACCGAACGCCTCTCCGTGAAACCGGGCCGGAAGCGGTGGCGCCGATGACCGTGCCCGCGAAGGCACCATCCGACGATTCATCCCGCCCCCGGGTACTCGTGATTACCGACGATGTGCTTGGGGAGCGCATGGCCGGGCCGGCGATCCGGGCGGTCGAGATCGCCAAGGCTCTGGCCGATCAGCAGCCGGTGTCGTTGGTTTCGGCCGCCGACGGCCGGGTCTCGCTCGCGGGCGTCGAGTGCGCCGAACCCGGCCGGCTGCGCGATCTCGTGCCGAAGTCCGACGTCGTGGTTCTCCAGGGCGCGGTGATGGTCCGCAACCCGTGGCTGCACGACATCCCCCAGCCAATCGTGGTCGACCTCTACGACCCGTTTCATCTCGAGGCACTTCAGCTCGACCACGATGATCCTCTCCGGGCCGTCGATGTCGTCGAGTCGACCATCCGCACGTTGTCCGACCAGATGGTGCGAGGTGATTTCTTCATATGCGCAACCGAGCGCCAACGCGACCTCTGGCTCGGTCATCTGGGGGCCCTTGGACGCCTCAACCATCTGACGCGTGACGGAGACCCCGACTTCCGATCTCTGATCGACCTGGTGCCCTTCGGTCTACCCGATACTGCCCCCTCCGGCGACGGCCGCTCATTCCACGACATCATTCCCGCGATCGGGGTCAACGACCTGGTCGCTTTCTGGGCGG
>QIIW01000049.1 GCA_003231645.1 Acidimicrobiia bacterium
CGCCGCGCAGGCGGCGGGCCGCCGCGAACGCCACCGCACTCGACGGCTCCGTGTAGAACCCGGCGCGGGCCAACTCTCCCCACGCCGGCATGATCTCCACCTCGGGCACCGCCACCGCCGATCCGCCACTTCCCCGTAGTGCCGCCAACATCGCCCGACCACGCACCGGCGCCGCCGAGGCGATGGCCGATGCGACCGTGAGGCCGGCGTCGACGGCATCCACCTGGCCGGCGCCACTGACGAACGCCCGACAGAGCGGCGCGCAGGCCTCGGCCTGGGCGGCGTGGAGCCGTGGCATCCCCTCGATCACGCCGGCCGTGATCAGCTCGGTGAACCCGAGATGCAATCCCATCAGCAACGAGCCGTATCCGACCGGCAACACGATGTGGTCGGGCAGCCCGTCGGGATGCTGATCGAGCAGGTCGTAGGCGAGGGTCTTGGTGCCGTGAATGAACAGCGGCTGCCAGTTGTGGCTCGCGTAGACCCTGGTCTCGGCCAACGCGCGGGCGGTTCGTGCCACCGCCTCGCGGCCGGCGTCGAGGCGGGTGACGGTCGCCCCGTGGGCAGCGGCCTGGCGGGTCTTGGCTTCCGAAGTCGACGCCGGCACGAGCACCTCGCAACGAATACCCGCCGCGGCCGCGTACATCGCCATCGACGCTCCGGCGTTGCCGGACGAATCAAGGAACACGTCGTCGACTCCGGCGGCATGCATCGCGCTGATGAGAACCGATGAGCCACGGTCCTTGAACGAACCCGACGGCGACACGTACTCGCACTTCATCGACATGCCTTCGGGCCCTGCCACCAGCGGGGTCGAACCCTCACCCAGTGATACCGCCGCCACGGGTCCGACCGGGATCACCTGCCGATACCGCCACAACGACCGATCGGTGGACCTCACCGGCCAGTCGACCGCTCCCTCGTGGGGTGGCACCGGCGGTGGGGAACCGTCGGTCTGTCGCCAGGGAAAATCGCTCATGGGGCGACCTTAGGCCCCGGCTCCACGGCGTTGTAGGTTCCGGACATGACACGCCCGATGCGCCCATCAGATCTCCACGACATCCGTACCGTCGGGGCGGTGGCCCTGCGTCCCGGCTCCGACGCTGTCGTGTTCTCGGCCACCTGGCCCGACCTCGAGACCGACTCCAACCGATCACGGCTCCACGTCCACGACGGCGACGGCATCCGGCGCCTCACCCATGGTCATGATGATGGTTCGCCCCGATTCTCACCCTCCGGTGGTCGGCTCGCGTTCATGCGTACGGATCAGAAATCGAAGACGCTGCTGATGGTGCTCGACTGGGGTCCCGGCGAACCCCTTGCGGTCGGTGACTTCCCTGATGATGTTGTCGACTTCCGATGGCTCGACGAACGTCGTCTGGCCGTGTTGGCGACCGAGCGGCCCGAGAATCAAATCGGTCTCGGTGACGATGAACTGGCTCGCCGTCCCCGAACGATCCGATCACTCGACTACCGCTTCAGCGGCCGGGGCTGGATCCACGATCGCAGACGGCAGATCCATGTTGTCGATGTCGAATCTGGCGGGCAACAGCGGATCTCCGACCCGGCGTTCGATCACTCGGCTCTCGCCGTCGACCCCTCCGGGAGTCGGATCGCAACGGTGACCGCATCCGATGACGACGCGGATATCACCGGCGTCGACCATATCTGGGTGTGCCGAACCGACGGCGCCGATGCCGTGCAGGTCACGTCGGTCGTCGGCGCGTGGGACGAGTTGTGCTGGCACCGGGACGGGCCATTGCTCGCGGTCGGTTCACCCACGGCCGCCCGGATCGGGTTCTCGCTCCTCCACCGATTCGACCTCGGAGCCGACGGCACCTGGAGCCGGCCGGTGCGGCTCGGCCACGCCGATGTCAACATCGACACGACGGGCGGTGTCTCACCGGTGGCCGTCGACGGGGCGGTCCTGGCGCCGGGAACGGTGCGCGGTGCCACGGTGATCGGACCGGTACCCGCTCGACGGCTCCGGGCCGCAGCGGATTCACGGCGGCCGTTCACGGGTTGCCTCGTTCGACGCCTCGCCCGACGCCGGGCGGGTGGTGGCGGCGATCACCAGCCCGACCCGGCCGGCCGACCTGTGGCAACTCTCCGGCCCCGAACCGGTACGCCTCACGGCCCTCAACGACGGGTTGCTCAAGGAACTCGACCTGTCGGAGCCCGAGACCGTGGCCGTCGCGTCCACCGACGAGGTCGCCGTGGAAGCCTGGATCCATCGCCCACCGGCCTCGGCACCGTCGCTCGGCGACCCCGGGCCTGGATTGCTCTACATCCACGGAGGGCCGATGACCCAGTACGGATACGGCTTCTTCGACGAGTTCCAGATGGCCGCCGCCGAGGGCTTCACGGTGATCGCCGGTAACCCCCGGGGTAGCGACGGCTACGGCGAGGAGTGGGCCCGCTGCATCATCGGTGGGCTCGGGCAACGCGACTGGGACGACGTGATGGCCATCGCCGACCATCTCGCGGCGCGACCCGACATCGACGAGAACCGGATCGGGATCGGCGGCGGCAGCTACGGCGGCTTCATGACCGCCTGGGCGATCGGCCACACCGACCGGTTCAGGGCGGCACTTGTGGAGCGAGCGGTCACCAACTGGGAGACATTCGTCGGCACCACCGACATCCGGTTCTTCGTGGCGCCCTACCTGAACGCCACGGTGGAAGACGACGTGGATGCCATCCGACACCAGTCACCCATCACCTACGCCGCCAACGCCACCACACCCACGCTGATCATCCATTCCGAAGAGGACTGGCGCTGCCCGATCGAGCAGGGGGAACAGCTATTCGCCGCGCTGCGCCACCTCGGCTGAGGCGACGATCGTTTCAGTCGTCGACCACCACGGTGCCCGCCACGTGGTCCCAGACACCACGCCTCTCCGAACCGAAGAGGATCATGAACACGCTGACCACGGTGGTGACACTGAACGTGATTGCGCCGAGTACTCCCTTGCCCACGATCTCACGCAGGAACATCGTCCCCCAGGTGGCCGGCTGGCCGGTGTCAGATTTGACGCAACGCATTCCCATCACCTGCTTGGCCGGTGTCTTGCCGTCACCCCACACGACCAGCGACCAGATGATCCATCCGATGAACAATGTGACGACAGCCAGAAGAACTTCGAGAAGATAGGCCAGGAAGCGGCGGCCGTTGCCCACCGGCGTGATCGCCCCCGGGACGGCGGACACACCGCTGTAGGCCGCCATCGGTGCCGACGGTGGCGCCGCTGACTCCGGTGGATACCAGAGCCCGTCGGAGGCCTGCCACCAGCCGTACCCCTGCGAGGTCGCTGCACCTGCCATATCCCGCTCCCCATCTATTGGACGATCAATGGCGACACTACCAATCCCGGCTATCGCTGCCGATCCCGGGCATGGGCGGAGGTGATCTCGGCCCACGCCTCGGTGCTGTCGCCCCACCGGCCCACGTCGGCGCGCTTGGCCGGCTCGAGCGCCTTGTAAACCTCGAAGAAGTGGCCTATTTCGGCGAGAAGGTGGGGCGGCACATCCTCGAGATCACCAAGCCGCTCCCACCTGGGGTCACCGGCGGGCACGGCGAGAATCTTGGCGTCGGGTCCCTTCTCGTCGACCATCCAGAACACGCCGAGGGGCCGGGCCCGCATGTGGCAGCCGGGCACGGTCGGCTCGTCGAGGATCACCAGGATGTCGAGCGGATCGCCGTCCTCGGCCAGCGTGTGAGGAATGAAGCCGTAGTCGGCCGGATAGGTGGTGGCCGTGAACAAGTGTCGGTCGAGCCACAACTCACCGCTGTCGTGGTCGATCTCGTACTTGTTGCGAGAACCCTTGGGGATCTCGACAACCACTTCGACCCATCCCCGTTTCACGTCATCGTGCATGCCGGCCATCGTCGGAGAGTACTCCACGTGGCGCCGGACACCGATACTCGGGTCGGTCGGTTCGTCGATACCGACTCAACCGTCGGAGATCCAGGTTTCAGGCTCGACGCCGAGGCCGTCGGCGATGCGGTTGGCGTAGGCGTAGTAGGCGGTGTTCTCGGCGATGTCGTGCACGTCGCGTTCACCGAAGCCGACGTCGCGCAGCGCATCCACATCGGCCTTCACCATTTCGGCCGGGGTGAGCGTGAGTTTCACGGCATAGGTGAGCATCGCCACCCGCTTGTCCGACAGTCCGGCGGCGCGCCAGTCGGCTTCGATCGCCGCCGCCAGCACGTCGTCCTTGAGCAGTCGGCGCAGACCGCGCCGGTGATGCGTGAGTCAATAGTGACAACCGTTGACCTGACTGACCACCATGGCGATCAGTTCCCTCTCCACCTTGCGCAGGGTCGCCGTGCCCGACATGGCCGAGCCGTAGAGCCCCATGTGAGCCGACAACCCTTTCGGGTTGAGCGAGTGGATCGCCATGATGTTGTCGACACGCCCATGGGCCCGGTCGACGACCGCGGCGTGAAGTTCACCGAGCGGACCCTCGTTCCACTCATCGTCGGGCACCGTCTCGATCCAGGCCATGTCGTCCTCACCTCAAGGTCGGATGGCGGATCAGATTAGCTTGGTGGCCATCCGACCGAAAGGCCGGGACGACCCATGAAACGAACCGCCACCGGACCCGAGTCGCTCACCGGCAGGGTCGTGGTCGTCACCGGCGCCGGTAAAGGCATCGGCCGGGCCCTCGCCGAACGATTCGCCTCGGTTGACTCGTTGGTCGCGGTCAACGACATCGACCCCGACGCGGCCGCGGCCACCGCCGCGGTGATCGAGGCCGATGGCGGCACCGCCATCGCGATCGCGGCCGACGTGTCCGACAGCACCCAGGTGGCCATCATGTTCGATCGCGTGGTCGACGAGTGGGGTACCGTCGACGTGCTGGTCAACAACGCCGCTCTGGTCGGGCCGATGCTCCACTTCTTCGAGGCCGACGAGGCGTGGTGGCGCCGCATAATCGATGTGAACCTCACCGGCCACTTCCTGTGTTGTCACCGTGCCGCCAGGATCATGGCCCGCCACGGCAAGGGAGCGATCATCAACATGTCGTCGGGAGGTGCCACCCGATCTCATCGCGCCTTCACCGCCTACGACGCCTCGAAGGGGGGCATCGAGGCCCTCACCCGGGCACTGGCCCTCGATCTCGGACCCTACGGCATCCGAGTCAACGCCCTGATGCCGGGTTCCATCGACACCACCGGCATGGATCACGACGCCCGGGTTCTGCGGGGCGAGAACATTCCGGCCGGCCGAATCGGTGAGCCGCTCGACATGACCGGCCCGGCCCTCTTCCTGGCCTCCGACGACGCCGGCTACGTCACCGGTGACGTGATCAAGGTCGACGGCGGGATGCTTTCCCAGCAACGATCGGCCACCGTCGACATCCATCCGCCGTCGCTGTTCCCGAAGCTCGAGGACATCGGCCGGCCACTGTCGCCTACACCGCCCGACCACGCTCCCTGATGACGCCACAACACCGCGGCTACGACGTCGTAATCGTTGGTGGGGCCGTTATGGGCAGCTCCACCGCGTACTTCCTCAGCGAGAACCCCGACTTCGTCGGAAGGGTTCTGGTCATCGAGCAGGACCCCAGCTACGCCAGGTCGTCCACGGCGCTCTCAGCCGCCAGCATCCGCCACCAGTTCTCCAATCCGGTCAACATCGCCATCTCCCAGTTCTGTACCGACTTCATGGCCGACTACCACCAGCGGGTGCAGGTCGACGGAGAGTCCCCGGATCTCGGGTTCAGGGAAACCGGCTATCTGTTCCTCGCCACCG
>QIIW01000015.1 GCA_003231645.1 Acidimicrobiia bacterium
GGCGTTGGCATTGTCACCGGGGAACGCTCCGGCCTATGGGTACTCGACATAGACCCTCGCAACGGCGGTGATGAGACGCTGCACACCCTCGAGATGGCCAACGGTCCCGCCGACGCCGGCGTTGAAGTGCTCACCGGGGGTGGCGGCCGTCACCTCTATTTCAAGTGGCCCTCCGACAAGACGGTGCACGCCGGGGTGCTCGGTGCGGGCATCGACGTAAAAGCCAACGGTGGCCAGGTTGTGGCGCCACCTTCCCTGCATCCCGACACCACGATTCCCTACGCCTTCGAGATTTCATCCACTTCGGTGGGCGATGCCCCGGCGTGGCTGCTCGACCTGGTGGCCGACAATCGGCGCGTAGAGGCAGCCAAGGCGGTGGTGCCCCGCGAGGATCTGGCACTGTCACCCTTGGCGTGGGATCGATTCAACGCCGCGGCCACCAATGCCGGGGTGGCGGCCCTGATGGTGGAGATGGGTTGGGTGATTCTCAACACCACGCGTTCCGGCGTAGTGAACCTGCAACGCCCCGACCTCTTCGAAGGCGAGAACAAGGAGGGTGTGTCGGCAACGGTGGGGGCGATCACCGGGGCACCGGGTGTGGTGTACGTGTGGACCTCTTCGATGGGTCCCGAATGGGAGACGGAGCGGACGTACGATCCGGCCATGGTGTTGTCCCGGGCTCGTTTCGGGGGTGACGCGGCAGCCGCTGATGAATGGCTGGTGACCGAAGGGCATGGGGCGCAGTCCCGCTTCGATGATCCCGACGCGCTGCTTGACCGGTGGCTGGCACACGCTGCGGTGGAGACGACACTGCGTCGCCGTGAGGCGGGCGAAGACGATCCGTGGGCCGACGTCGACATTGAAAGGATCATGACAGAGCCTCCGCTGCGCCCTGATCTGGTGGCCCGCAGCGACGGAGTGCACCTGCTCTACCCCGGGGCGGTGCACTGGGTCACGGGGGAACCGTCGTCGGGCAAGACGTGGCTGGCGCTCCTGGCGGCCGGGCAGGTGCTCTCCTGGGGTGGGCACGTCACCTACATCGATTACGAGAACGGGCCACTGCCCCTGATCGAGCGTTGCCAGATGCTGAGGATTCCCACCGCTCGTCTCATTCGCCAATTGCACGTGAAGTACGCCGGGGCTACCTGGGCGGACGCCCAGGAGCGCATCATTGCCGACATCATCGCCACCGGCACCCGGCTGATCGTGGTGGATTCCTGCGCCTCGGCCATGTCGGCCGCCCGCCTCGACCCGATTGACAACGCCGATTTCGGGCATTTCTTCGCCTTCATTCGGCGTCTCACCCTGACCGGAGCGGCGGTGATGGTGCTCGACCACTTGAAGAAGGACGCCATTCCCACCGAGAAATATCCGATGGGGGCTTCACAGAAGTTCGCTCAGGCCGAAGTGGCGTTCGGGGTGGTGCGTTCCGCTGCCTTCGCCCCGGGGCGTGCCGGCCAGGCAACGCTGTACCTCCACAAGGATCGCCATGGCCAGATCCTCAAGGCGGCCGAACACATCGGCGAACACGACCTGATCGGCAAACTGGTACTCGATTCAAGCGACCCCGACGAGATCGTGGCCGGGATCCTGCCCTACGCTACGACGCTGGGACCCATCACGTGGCGTCGACGCCGCAACGCCGTGCGCCCTACGACGTGATGCAGGGCATCTCGGATCTGTTCGTGGAATGCTACGGCGAGACGTTGCGGCGCAGCCGTATCGCCCTGCGTATGGCGGCCCCGGCCCCCGACGTCGACCTGGCCCTTGACCTACTCCTGGAGCGGAGCTACATCGCCGAATCCAGCGGCGATCGTGGAGCGGTGGCCTATCACCAGGTGCGTCCGTATCGCGCCGTCACCGACCCCGCCTCGGAGTTCTACCAGGGGGATGACGATGGCACTCCCGGATGATGAATGGTTCGCCTCGGCCGAATGCCGCAGTGTCGACGTCAACGGCGCCGGGTTCTTCAAGAAACCCTACGCCCGTGAAGCCCTGGCGGCGTGTCGGCGCTGCCCGGTGACCGAGGAATGCCTCCGCTGGGCGTTGTGGTATCACGAGGTGGGGCTGTGGGGAGGGATGAGTGAACGCCAGCGTCGGCGCCTGTCGTTCAGTACCAGCACAATGCTGAAGCGTCCCAGGGCCGTGTACCATCGCGCAGCCAAGTAGACACCGCCGCTTCGTCCTGTTGCCATGGTTTCGCCTGAGCGGCCGTCGCAGCTCCGTAGCGCCCGGCAAAGCCGTACCAGACCCACGACGACCGGAGGAACTGATACGCCCCCGAGGCGCTGCTACGAGGGTTCTGAGCGGTGTAGTCGCCATGGGATTCGCAGCGTCGGATGTCTCTGAGGATCGGCGGCCCCCAGATGCCATGACCGAGATCAACCCAGCCGTCGATCGCCGGCGATCGATCGAGCCACCCGGCGATTACGACGGCAGTGCTTTCGGTGACGGCGGGGCGGTCGTGCAGCCCGAGCCACGTCTGCACATCGGCCGGGGTGCAGGCCGATACCAGCAACGCGAAAACAACAACGAGGATCCGCAAGGCTCACTCGGTGTGTTCGAGGCTGAGTAGACGGCCGTCGTGGCGCTGGAACATCGGTTTCCACCCGTTCAAGACGGCCGTCGTGGCGGCCTTGATGTACACGGATGTCGGCGAGGGTCCGGGTGGTGGTGCTCATCCAGTTGCCGAAGCGGAAGCTGAGCGGGATGATGATCCCGGCAATCAGCGTCAACAGCACCCCGACCATGGAAAACAGAAGCTCGACGTTCGACAAGACCTTAGGCTTTCCTCAGGCGCCCGGCGCCGATCTGCTCGTCGATGACCGTGGCGATGCCGGGCATTGGTTTACCGACGTCAGCGCCGCGGTAATCGGAGTATTCGCGCACCACCGTGGTGCCGCCGTTGACCCACGTGGCCCACATGCGTTCGGCTTCGGTGTCATTGATCAGGTCCACGTCGTCTCCTGTCGAAGATGGTAGTCCAGCCGAGCGGCCGAGATGGGCCAAGACCCCGGCTGCATCGGTGGGGGTGGGTTCGAGCTTGCCGAGGTATTGCAGGATCGTGTCGGCGTCGACCTTGGCGATCACGTCGAGATGATCCCACATCCAGTTGTCCTCGGACACGGTGGTCGCGAAGCCGTGTTCGATCAGCAGGGCGGCGCCGAAACGGGCGAGGCGTTTCGAGTACCGGTTCCAGCCGAAGCCGTAGTACCACCGCAGGCCGGTCGTGTAGTTGTCGGGGTTGAATCCGTCGGGCCATCCGGCGAGCGTGTAGCGGGCTTTGAAGATTCTGGCGAGGGTGGCGCCGTCGCCGTAACGCGGGTAGCCGACCGAAGCGCCGCGTGCCCCCGGGTCGTCGGAGCCGTCCTGATGCAAAGCAAGTCGGCGGTTGGACGGGGGTCGTCGGCGCCGATCAGGGCGACGCTCAGCCCGGCGGCCCGTAGGCGCTCGGCGATGCGGGGCCCGATCTCGAGGGCGAAAGCCTGCTCGGTGCCTCGGTGCCCCGCAGTGCCGGTCGCTCCTTTCAGCCGGGGAACGTGACCCTCCTGGACCACGACATCGATGCTCACAGCGCCATACCTTCGTCGATCATCGCCTTCGACAGCGGTAGGGGTTTGACGCCGCGTCGACGACGCCAACGCCGTAGCCAACGCCGCAGCCAGAACCTCACGGCAGGACCCGACGCCGGTCTTTCGGCACCGGCTCGACCCGGCGGATGATGACGATGGCGGCGCCGATCACGATGACCGCCCGGCTGCCGTAGTCGGCGATCCACGGCCAGTCGCCACCGAACTCGGCGACGATCGACTGCACCACGACCGCGGCGACAGTCAACCATGTCACCGCCGCGGTGGCGACGACCTTTGAACCTCGGGCGATATCTGCGATCCTCTGATTCACGACGGCTCCTAGAGTGCTTCGTAAGTGAATGCGGCTTGGACGATATCGCCCGTGGCCCAGGCGAACGGGACCGAGGCCCCCACGTCGGGAATGGTGGCAGCGTCAAACGTGAACGTGGTGGCATCGGGAATTCGCACGGCCAGCCTCGGAATCCGTGTGCTGCCTACCGAAACATCGGTGGCACCTCCCACCATTCCCAGATAAATCCACACCTTGGCGGACACCGGCAGCGACACCGCCAGGGGGACTCCGTAGGTGGTGGTGGTGCCGGTTGTCATCTGAAATGCCACGTGAACGATCTTGCCGATCTTGGCATAGCGGGCGGTGATGACGGCGTTGCCTACCCCCCAGCCGGTGATGGTCGGCACCCACGTCGTCCACGTGAAGGCGGCGGCGGCGTTGTTGACGCCACCCGCGGCCACCGACGTTGCCGTGGCGGCCGTGGTGGCAGTCGTAGCCGATGTTGCCGACGTGGCGGTGGTTGCCGTGGTGGCGGTGGCGGCGTTACCGGTGGTGGGGCGTGACGAGGTGCCGACCGTGAACTTCGAGATGTCGAGGCCGGAACCGGCCAGAGCGGGGTTGTCCACCGCCCCGGCCGCCAGCATGGCCGAGGTGTGCGAGATGGCGGCATGACGGGCCACCGTGTTGTACTGGGTGTGGTCGTCGCGGGTCGTGGTGTTGATGTGGTCGTTTGGCTCGTCGAGGTCGATGGAGGTGACGATGTGAAGCAGTGCAGCGCCCGAGGCGTGGGTGGAGGCCACCGTTCCGTCGTAACCGCGGTTCGCCACCGAGGCCACGGTCAATGTATTGCCGGAACGCGACGCCACCAGCACCTTTTCGTAGGTGGACAAATCGCCAGAATCGAGGTCAATGGCGAACGGACCGGTGGTGCCGGTCGGCAGGGTCGAACCGTCGACGACCGGGATGGTCAGCGATGTGGCGGTGATCGCCCCGCTGATCTTGGTGGCGACTGCGCCACCCGCATATTCCCTGCGTGCCATATCAGATCACCTTCATCCTCACGGTAACTGTACCTTCACGACCGGTTCGACCTTGGTCAACGCCGGTTCCGTCGAATACCAGATCATCGATCATCACCGATTCGCGTTGCTGTAGATCCTGCCATGACAAGATCTCGCGGGTCGTCCACCAGGTCCGCAGGGAATTCCACACGTCGGCCACATCGACGACGTATTCCCCACCCCGGGGCGGGGTGACGCGTTCGACGAGCAGTACCGAGGCGTCGATCAGCATGGTGCCTTCGGTGCGTGGGTACCCTTCGGCGGTGACCACCGACATTGACGCCCCGGCGGAAGGGGTGGCGGCCGAGGCGTTGAGCACCACCTTGAATTCGTGGTACGCCCCGGTGGATTCCCCGGCCGACGCGGTGACGGAACCGGTGGCGGTGGCCGAATACAGCAGGGTGAACGTGGCACCCTGCTCCGACAGGTAGATGTCGGCCGACGCTCCGACGGCATCGATGATGACGTTGGCGAGGATGTCGAGAATCGTCTTGTTGTCGGCGATGCCGTAGCGGAACGTTCCGGTGGTGAGCCAACCCGATGCCACCTTGTCGGTGCCCTGGGCGACCATGCCGGTGCCTTGCGCCACGAAGACACGTTTGGCGCCGAAGGTCACCGGTGTGCCGATGTTGCCGGTGGAGGCGACCATCAGATCCGAGGCGTAGGCCGGGGTGTTGGGTCCGATGAAATTCACGAGGTCGAGGCGACCGAGCCCCCCATCGACAAGATCGAAGCCTTCCCACGTGAACCAGACGTAGCGACCCTGACCCTCGAAACCGCGCACCGGCGAACCGGTGTCGAGGAGCTCCCCGATGGTGAGATCCCCGGAGGTCCCCGAGGTGGCCATGCGCACCCCGGTGGTGGTGCCGATGAGCACGAAACCGAGGTAGGCGTAGATGGAGGTGACCACTTCGCCGTCGGGCAGCACCCCGGCCACTATCGGGGTGCTCAAGGCCGACGCGTCGGCGGCAATCGTGGTGCGGTAGATGACCGAGGCGTCACCCACGTAGCCGGCGGAGTAGATGAACCCGACGCCCGAGGCATGGCCCACCCATTTCCACGAAGTATTGGCGTGGGCCATCAAGGGTGACGCGAGGGCCGAGGCGGCGGCAGTGTAGGAGTCGGTGACGTTGAAAATGGAATTGGCGGAGGAAACCATCACCCGGGAAAGGGCATAGTCGACGTCATCGGCCTGACCTGTTTTCCATGAAGCGGCCGTCGAAACCGAAGTGTTGGTGATGTAGAGTCCGGAGGCCCCTTGAGCCACGAACACGTGGTAGCCGTCGGTGGCCAGTCCGGTGATGTTGGCGGCCGCAGTGCCGGTGACCGTGACCCAGGTGATGGTCCCGGCGTAGGGGTCGGTGGTGTATTTCAGGGTCTGACCGTCGGCGTAGTAGAGCCTCGAACCGGCGGCGACCACGGCAAGGTTGGTGTTGACACTGGCGGCGGCGATGGTGGTGGCATCGAGTAGCGAGAGCGTCCATTTCGTCCACGTGTCAACGCCTTTCGAGGCGTTTGATCTTCCTTCGAGGGAATCGGGGCGATCCGCTTCGCTCTGCCCGGTACCGAGGTGCCAGGTGTTGAAGGAGCGTCGCCACAGGCCCTGCGGGTTGAGGGAACGTTCCGAGGGTGTCTGGGACTGGTCGACACTGCGGCGCAACAGCGGGATGCTGCGGTATACGACACCCCGCCCCTGTGTGGTGTCGATCAGGAACGGGATCCCCCCGATCGACACGTCGAACACGTCGGGGACCAGCGCCGAGGTGGCGCCTCCGCCGGATCCCCGGTAGAAGGGTGTCGACGGAATGCCGAACGGGACCGAGAGGGTCGACGTCATCGGGTGCGCAGCCTCATCGGGTAGCGCCGTTCAAGGACGGTTACCGCTGCCCGCACCCGCTTCTCATAGCTGCGCGACAGACGTGACGGGGCTTGCGACCATGCTCCGGTCGGCACCTCGTCGGCCCGGCGGGGATCCCCTTGGGTGCTCAGATCGTTGCGAGCCATCGGCATGGTGGTCAGGATGTCGACGGCGGTGCCCATCAGCAGCAGATCCTCACCGTCGGTGCCGAGGCGCCCCACGGTGGTGGCGTCATCGCTCAAGGCGCTGAGACGACCGAAGCGCCGACGATACGACACCCGTAGCGAGGTGCCGATATAGGCCGGGGTGGGGCGTCGCATGACGATGCCGTAGCCGGAGGCGAAGTCGGTGGTGCTGGCGTCGGCGATGAACGACCAGTCCCCGATGTCGAGGCGGTACCAGTTCTTGGAGGTGGTGTCGGTGGACCGGGAATAGACGTCGATCACGTCAAGGATATCGGTGACCCCGGTCAGGTCGTAGCCGTCGACGGTGGATGCGTAAGTGGCGGTGACGGTGCCAACGTCGTAGAGTCCGCGCCCTTCCAGGTCCCCGAGGGTCCGGTTGAAGCCATCGAGGATGTCGAAGTCGGTCCAGTTGGATCCGGCGATCAACACATCCCCGGCCGTGTGGGTGGTGGCAACCGAGCCGTAGGCACCGCGTTGCACGGTGATGGTCTTGGTCCCGGGAACGACCTCGAACACGTACATGTCCTCGAGGGCCACCGAAACCCTCATGCCCCGTGACACGGGGCCGATGTCATGGGTGAGCACAATGTTGGTGTCTGTGGCCAGCAGGTTCGCCGACAGGATGTTGTGCTGCGGAGCCTTGCCGCCCCGCAGGTAACGGGTGCGGAGGTTCTGGGCGAGGACCGATACCGTGGTCATGCGTTCTCCAGGCGTTCCAGCGAATGGGTGCTGGGTCGCTGTTCGATGTGATGTTCCAGGGTCATTGTCTCACGTTTCGCCGAGCCGTCGATGCGCGGCGGTTGGAGCCCGTCGA
>QIIW01000123.1 GCA_003231645.1 Acidimicrobiia bacterium
CGAAGTCTGCTCGGCTTCACGATCGCGGTGGCGGCGGCGTTCGGCATCGACGCCATCCGTGGCGGCGGTCGATGGAACCGGCGTCGTGCCGTGGCCGTCGGCGTCATCGCGACAATCCTGGTGCTGCTGCTGGCCCGGTTGCTGTACCGCTACCCCGACCCTCTCGGAATCGTGTCGATTCGCGACACGCTCCTGCGACCGGCCGTTGTCGCGCTCATGGTGATCGCCGCCGCGGCCGCGGCCCTCAAATGGCCAAAAAAAGCGAACGGCGCGGTGCTGCTGATCGTCCTGGTGCTCATCATCGACGGGGCCTCCTTCGCGTCGGGCTGGTGGCGAACGACCGCCGACCGGAATTTCTACCCCGACACCACCGCCCACCGGTTCCTCGCCGCGAATCTCAACGGCGACAGGTTCGCCGGCACCGGCGGCAGCCTGATCACCGGCACCGGCACGTTCTACGAGCAACGCGAACCCACCGGCAACGCGGGTCACACCACAGCCTGGAGTGACCTCCTTCGCGCCGTCGACCCCGGCGTGTTCGTCACGTCGACCTACACCCGACTTGGAACCACACCCGAGGTCGTCACGTCGCCGATCCTCGATCGGCTTTCCGTGCGCTACATGTCGTACCCGATCGGCGTGGTGGTCGGTACGACCATCCCGCCCGACACCGCGACTTCCCGGGTCTCCTTCGGCGCCGGGCCCGGGATCGAGGTCGACTGGCCCGGTCCCGACACCGGCGGACTCGTCTTCACACTCGCCCGCGACCTCGTTTCGAACGACCCGGAGGCCGCGCTCGTCGCCGACGTGTCAGATGTCGACGGCCGGGTGGTCGCAAGCGGTCGGCGGCGTATCTTCGCCGGGATACCGGCCGGGCCGTTGGAGATACCCGTCACGTCGCCGTCGGCCACCTCGAAACCGCGCACCGTCAGGCTCCGCCTCGAAGCCAACGATGACACTCTTGTGCAGCTCGGCAGCGACGACCAAGCCGACGTTGTGGTCGGAAGAGTGGTCCTGCCCGCCCATACGGTGGTGGTACTGGCCGATGGACTCACCCTCGTTGAACGACTACGAGCCCTCCCCCGCATCCGATGGGACAGCCGTTCGGTGGTGATGGATGACGTCGACGGCGTGAGTGCGCTCGCCGCCGGGGTGCCGCCCGACACCGTGGTGCTGTCGAAGATCGGGCCACCGGCCGAAGGCGGCTCCGCCGATGTGGCCGTGGTGACCGACGGCCCGGAACGGATCCGGGTCGACGTCGATGCGTCCCGCGCCGGTTATCTCGTGATCGCCGACGCCATCGGCGACACCTGGAAGGCAAGAATCGACGGCCGAACGACAGATCTGGTGACCGCCGATCACGCCATGGTCGCGGTGTACGTTCCCGCGGGAACCCACAGAATCGAACTGGCATATGACCGCGGTCCGTTCCATGTCGGGCTGGCGTTGAGCGTCATCGCCGCTCTCTTTACCATTGCTCTGCTGCTCCACGGAACAGGGCGACGTCGGCTGGCACGCCTCGCCCTCCTGGGGTTGGGAACCGTGGCCCTGGTGTGGATCGCCGTCATCGGCTGGCGGTCGATCGCTCTGTCACCGAGCCAACTCCGGATCACCCCGCTGGTGGTGCTCGGCGTCGTGGTGTTGCTGAGCTACGCGGTCGTCAGCACCGAGTTCCACCTGGCCGGGCGGGCCCTCGGTATCAACGTCGACCCGGCGACGGCGGTGATGACCACCACCGTCGCCACCGCCGCCAACATGCTTCCGGTACCGGGCGCCGTCATAGCCAGGGTGGTGGTGCTCAAGAAAGGCGGGGCATCGTCGTTCAGCTCGATCCGGGTGCTCACCGCCATCGGTGGCCTCTGGTTCGGCGTGTCGATGATCACGGCGGGTTTCGGAATCGCACCCGTCCGGGGATGGGTCGGCGCCGCGATGGTCGCCGTCGGTGTCGCCGCCACCGCCACCGGCGTGCTGATGCTGCGACACCAGGGAGCATCGCCGAAGACCGTGGCCGCGCTCATCGCCACGGAGGCCACGATGACCGCACTGGGGGCGTTGCGGTTCTGGTTGGCCCTGCGAGGTCTCGGCCTCGACGGGTCGATTCCCGAGATCATCAGCGTCGGCGTCGCGGCACCGCTGTCGGCGGCCGTCGGTCTGGTGCCGGCCGGTCTCGGTGTGAGAGAGGCGATCGCCGTGGTGCTCGGGTCGCTGTCGGGTCTCGGAGGGGCCGCGGCAGGCATCGCCGCAGCACTCGACCGAGGGGTCGGACTCCTCGTGCTCGCGCCGGTGATGGCGGCCGCAGCCCTGGCGCGAAGGCGGGGCGCGAGGTCGTGACCCGGCCCCGAATCCTGATTCTCGGCTGGATCGGCTCCCCGAATCAGGGAGATGAGCTGATCGCCGAGGAGATGTGTCGAATGGTCGACGAGGCGGGCTGTCGTCCCACCGTCGTCACAGTGGACAAGGCGGCCGGCGCCCGTATCGGTGTGCCGATGATCCGACACGCCGGGGCCCTCGACGCGTTGCCGCTGGCCCGAGCGGTATGGAACCACGATGGCGTCATCCTCGGCGGCGGCGGCCTGATACAGGACGAGACCGGGCCGCTCAACATCCCGTTTCATCTCAGCCGCCTCGCCACGGCCCGGATGCTGCGCAAACCCTGGGCCGGTGTCGGACTCGGCGTCGGCGAGGTTCGCCGACGCACCGGGCGTCTGCTGGCGCGGTTCGTGCTGCGCAACGCCGTTGCCGTCAGCGTACGCGACCGGGCATCGGCCCGACGGTACTGCGAACTCACCGGGCAGCCGGCGATTACCGCGGCCGACCCGGTGTTCATGCGGACTCCCCGCGCCGTGGAGGCCGGGTCGTGTCTCGTGGTCTCGCTCAGACGGGCCAACAGCCCGGGCCGGCGCCGCCTACGAGGCAGCGATCCGCCCGACGAAAGCCGACTTCGTCGCTGGGCCGAGATGATCGATGCCGTCGCCGAACCCCGGGGTCTCGAGGTGCGCTTCGTCGCGTGGGAACGAAGCCTTGACGCGCCGCTTCACGAAGCCGTCGCCGCCCGACTCCGAAGCCCGACGATCACCGAGGTACCCGCAACCGACGACATCATCGAGAGGATGGGTGCGGGTCGCCTCGTGCTGACCATGCGATATCACGGCGCGATCGCCGCGCTTCTCCACGGCCGTCCGTGTGTGATGCTCGACTACTCGCCCAAGATGGCCGATCTGGCCGATGAGAGCCACGACGGAGTCTCGCTGGCCCCGCTCGATGCCGAACCGCGCCATGTCGTCGCCGCGTTCGATGCGGTGATCGGGCGCGTCGATGCCCGCGCCGATGCGCTCGAGGATCTCCGGAGGCGGGCGGCGGCGAACCGCGAAGTGGTTCGGAAACTCGCGTTCGCGGCGCGGCGCGACCACAACAGGTCCTGACGACCGGGGTCAGTGATCGACACCGAGAAGGTGATCGACCACGAATGCGGCCGGTGACCGCTCGATCACCACCGGCCGACGTCGGAACCGCTCCGGGTTCGACAGAAAGTCATCGACCACCCCCGACTCGTAGTTCGAGACCACGACGTTGGCATCGAGACCATCCCGGCGTTCGGTGCGGGCCCGCCAGAGCAGGGTCGGTACGCCGAGCATCGCGCACTCTTCCTGGATCGATCCCCCGTCGGTGACCACCCATGGCGCCCGACGCACCTCGGCCAGGAACTCCTGGTGTGGGATCAACGGCTCGATCATGGCACCGGTGGCGGCCACGGCATCCCAGCGTCGTGCCTTGCGCAACGCCAATTCGGTGGGTTGATGGACGTGGAACCGCACCGGTCCCTTGGCGGCCGCCAGCCTGAGCAGATCGACGAGGGCGTCGAGACGCCCCCGTCGGTGCAGGTTCTCGACCCGGTGAACGGTGACGAGACCGGGGCCGGTGGCGGTGATGTCGGTCAGGTCGGACATCACGTGGGCGACGGCGTCGACCGACGTGTTGCCGCCGGTTCGCACGATCTCGCCCTTGACCTTCATCCGCTCCAGATTCTCGGCCGACTGCTCATCGGGAGCGTAGAGAATCGTGGCCAGCCGCATCACCACCACCCGAGTGAGCTCCTCGGGAAACGGATGCAGCAGATCGTGGGAGCGCAGGCCAGACTCGAGGTGGGCCACAGCGAAACCGGAACGCCGGGCGATGAGAGTGGCCAGAAGCGTGGACGGCGTGTCACCGTGCACCAGGCAGACACCCGACTCACCCGCGAACAACTCACGGCGCAGACGCCGCTTCGATTTCAGCAGGTTGCGTGAGGTGCGAAGCATCCACGCGGCAGCCTCGGCCACCGTCTCGGCGTC
>QIIW01000071.1 GCA_003231645.1 Acidimicrobiia bacterium
CGGCTCGCCGATATCCTGCCGGCATGTCCGTTCCCCGCGTCGTGGCGGTCGACCCCGGGTCACCGGCCGATCAGTTCGGCCTGGTGCCCGGCGACGAGATCAGAACCATCGGTGGCGAGGTGCCGCGTGATGTGATCCGTTGGCAGCTGCTCACCGACGCGTCCGAGGTCGAGTTGTCGGTCGAGCGCGACGGTGTGGTGCGCGACGTGGTGGTGATCAAGCACGACGGGGAGCCGTTGGGTGCCGAAGTCCACGCCGCGGTGTTCGACCGCGTGCAGACCTGCGACAACCACTGCGAGTTCTGCTTCATCCACCAGTTGCCCAAGGGCATGCGCCGATCGCTCTATCTCAAGGACGACGACTACCGGCTCTCGTTTCTCTACGGCAACTTCACCACCCTCACCCGATTCACCGAACTCGATCTCGAGCGAGTGATCACGGAACGACTCTCTCCCCTCCACGTGAGCATCCACGCCACCGCCCCGGGGATTCGGGCCGACATTCTGCGTAACCGTCGTGGCGCCGTGTCGTTGCGCTGGCTGAGGATGCTGCTCGACCACGACATCGAGGTGCACGGCCAGGTGGTGGTGTGCCCGGGGATCAACGACGCCGATGTTCTCGACGACACCATGGCCGGAGTTCTCGAGAGATTCCCGGAGCTGGCATCGCTTTGTGTCGTGCCGCTCGGAGTGTCGGGGTTCAACACCCAGCCTCGCATGCGTCCCCACACCCGGGCCGAGGCGGTTCGGGTGGTCGACACGATCGAACTGTGGCAGAGCACGTTCCTCGAGGCTCTTGGTCGCCGTATGGTGTTTGCCGCCGACGAGTACTACCTGATGGCCGGTCGGCCGTTCCCCGACGCCGACACCTACGAGGGATTCCCGATGCACGAGGATGGAATTGGCATGGCCCGCACCCTCGAACTCGAGTTCACCGGGAAGGTCACGAAACCCACCGGAACCCGCGCCGGTTTCTTCGCATGGGTGGACGGCGCTCCCGCCGACGGATACCGAGCCCCGCGGGTCGATTCGCCGGCCGAACTGGTGTCGGTGGGCACGGCCACGTCCACACCTTCACCGGTGCCGGTCGCCGTACGTCCCCCCCGCAACGCACCGATAGCGATCCTCACCGGAACCGTGGGTGCGGGCGTGATCAGGCCGCTCGTGGCCTCGCTCCAACGATCCGACGTGAGGGTCCTGGTGGTCCCCAACGACTACTTCGGCGGCAACATCGGGGTGACCGGGCTGATGGTGGGCGAGGATCTGGTCAGGGTCCTGAGGGGAGAGCCGGTTGGTCACCGCTATCTTCTTCCCGACGTTTGCCTGAGCCGGGGGACCTTCCTCGATGGCATGACCATCGACGGCCTGCCGAGGTCGGTCGAGATCACGGCGACGGACGGGTCCGCTCTGCGTGCTGCCCTGGAGGGGTCATGAGTTTGCCGGTGGTAGCTGTGGTCGGACGGCCCAACGTCGGCAAGTCGACGCTGGTGAATCGCATCATCGGTCGCCGCGAGACGATCGTGGAGGAACTCCCCGGCGTCACCCGTGACCGCAAGCAGGTCGAGGGCGAGTGGCTCGGGCACCGGTTCACCCTGATCGACACCGGCGGCTGGCTGGCCGGGGGTGA
The DNA here is from genome assembly GCA_003231645.1 of Acidimicrobiia bacterium. Lineage (GTDB taxonomy): Bacteria > Actinomycetota > Acidimicrobiia > Acidimicrobiales > Aldehydirespiratoraceae > SZUA-87. The sequence continues at coordinate 1,627 of QIIW01000071.1, forward strand.
CGACCTCGACGAAAAGGTGAGCCGTCAGTCGGAGAAGGCGATCGTCGACGCCGACCTCGTGCTGCTGGTGGTCGACGCGATCGTGGGAACGACCCCGGATGACGAACGGGTCGCGATGCTGCTTCGGAGACTCGACACCCCGGTGATCGTGGTGGCCAACAAGTGTGACGACAAGAGCCACGAAGCCGGTATCTGGGACCTCATGGGCCTCGGTCTCGGCGACCCCTATCCCGTGAGCTCACTCCATGGACTCGGCACCGGTGACCTGCTCGACGCGGTGGTGGCGCAGCTGCCCGAGAGCGACGACGACTTCTTCGATGTCGACACCGAAGTCGACGAGCGATTGTTCTCGGTCGCGCTGGTCGGGCGTCCCAACGTCGGCAAGTCGACCCTGTTCAATCATCTCATCGGCGAGGAACGGGCGGTGGTTCACGACCTGCCCGGCACCACCCGCGACGCGATCGACACTGTTGTGGAAACCGACACCGGTCCAATCAGGTTCGTGGACACCGCCGGTATGAGACGGAAGGCGAGAATCGATGCCGACACCGAGTACTACTCCCTGGTCCGGGCCCTCAACGCCGTCGACAAGTCCGATGTGGCCCTGCTGGTGATCGACTCGACGATCGGGGTTACCCACCAGGATCAGCGACTGGCCGAACGGGTCGACGGTGCCGGTTGTCCGGTGGTGATCCTGCTCAACAAGTGGGAGCTGCTCGACACCGATCGCCGCGAGAAGATCGCCGATGAGGTTGAACGGAAGCTGGCGTTCCTAGGTGGCGCGCCCGTGCTGAGAATCAGCGCCCTCACCGGCAAGGGGGTCGACCGTCTCTGGCCCTCGCTGCAGACCGCGGTGGGTGACTACCGCACCCGCATCCCAACCCGCGACGTCAACAAGGCGATTCGGGCGGCTCAGGCCGCGCAGCCGGCTCCCCGTGGGGCTCGCGTGCTCTACGCCACCCAGGGCGCGACCGATCCACCGACCTTCACGCTGTTCGCCAATCGGGAAATCCCCCGCACCTATCTCCGCTATCTCGAGCGTAGTCTGCGTGAGACCTTCGACCTCGGATCCACCCCCATCAAGATTCGGGTACGGAAGCGGAGCGACTGAATCGTGTCCCGCCGCTATCATCCCGTAATCCGGGACATCCCCAGGAGGGCCAGTTGACTCCAATCATTCTCGGCGTTCTCGCCGCTATCTGCCTGGCGTCGTCCATCCTCTATGCGAGATCGGCCCGGCAGCGTCTGCGCATCGTCCACCTGGTCGAGGCCGACGTTGGTTCAGGTGTCGAAGCCCACTCGGTCGCGTTCGCGTCGTTCCGCAAGGAGGCGCACTCGGCCGGGCTCTACTTCCTGCTGGCGATCGTTTCGGGCGTTCTGGCCACCGTCGACTCCACCGACCTCGTGTTGGTGTTGGCGGTCATGGCGGCGCCGGCCATCGCATCACTGTGGTGGTCGAGGCTGTCGAGTCGTGAGGCCCGCATGGCCCGCAACCGCTACGACATCGAACGCCGGGCCGACGAGGCTCTTGAGCAGGAGCAGTTGGCCCCCAAGGCCTGGGCGGCCCGACTGGCGCCACAGGAACTCCCCGATTTCAGCGGCTTTGAGATCGGCCGCGTCTACGAGGCTGGTTCGGGCCTCATGGCCGGCGACTTTTTCGACGTGCACCGCGTCGGTCCGAGTCGAGTGGCGGCCGTCATCGGCGACGTCGCCGGCCACGGCATCGAGTCGTCGATCACGGCATTTCAGGCGAAATACCTGCTCAGGGTATTCCTGCGACAGTTCCGTGACCCCGCCCAGGCCTTCGAGGAACTCAACGCCCAACTCGCGGCGGGCGACCGTGATGAGGAGTTCATCTCGGCCGTGGTGGTGGTGTTCGACACCGAGGCCGGCACGCTGCGCTACGCCTCGGCCGGCCACCCTGCGGCGTTTCTGTTCAAGGAGGATGGCGTGGCCCCGCTGCGCTCCACCGGTCCGCTGTTGATGCTCGACCCCAAGGCCGAATACTTCTCCCGTGAGATCCCGTTGGAGAGCGGCGACACCGTCGTGATGTACACCGACGGCCTGGCCGAGGCGAGAGAAGACACCCAGTTGTTCGGCGAAGAGCGAATCATCAAGACCGCGGAACGAGACCTCAACGCAGCCCCGGGCGTGCTCTGCAAGACACTGCTCGACGCCGCCAAGGACTTCGCCGGCGGTGTCATAGACGACGACACCGCGATCCTCGTGGTCAGACGCGACTAGGTGATCGACGGATGCCGTGGTGTGAGCCGTGTGAGAAGAACTGGACCCCCACGTCGCTCAACGCCGACGGTACCTGCCCGCAGTGCGGCCGCAGGGTCGACGGCACGCCGGGAGTCGACCACGAGCCCCGGAAGATCCCCTGGCATTTCTGGCTGATGGTCGGCCTGATCTCGCTGTATCTCGCCTACCGGTTGGTCCAGTTGGCCCTCTGGTTCATCTGACCCGAACACCCGATCCGGGGCCGGTGGGAGAAGGTCGAACCTGCGCTACGATCACGATTCGTCACGGGCTGTGGCGCAGCTTGGTTAGCGCGTCGGTCTGGGGGACCGAAGGTCGGAGGTTCAAATCCTCTCAGCCCGAC
>QIIW01000051.1 GCA_003231645.1 Acidimicrobiia bacterium
CCCAGGTCGTAGGCCGGGGCCACCCGTCGCTCACCGTCGGCAGAAGTGAGCACCGAGATGTTCTTGGCGTGAACGTCGCCGTTGCCGGTGAGCCAAGCGAAACAGAGTTGGGCGAACACGTCACGGACGGCGACCGGCCCGGCGGTGCAGACTTCGGCTACGACCGCCGTCACGGTCTCGGCCCGCACGTTGTACTTGTCGGCCGGCCAGCGGTCGAGCAACTGACAGGCGTCCTCGACCTCGAGTCGACGGAGCGAGTCGTCGCTGTCGGGCACCCGGTCGTAGCGGCGCACGACGAGGCCAACTCGACCGTCGGCGTCGGTGACCAGCGTGGCGTCGACAGTCGCAACACCGGCCGAGCGGGCGAGCGACAGGAAATAGGCCTCGTTGGCCACGATGTGAGGAAACTCGGGCGGATCGAGCTTGAGGATGAACCGGTCGTCGGGGGTGCCGATCGGAACCGACAGTCCCCGCGCCGATGCCTTGTCCTGCACACCGGCGAGGGCCACCGGATCGACGATTCCGGTGTCGCTGAGCAGGTTGGTGAATCTGAGTTCGTTGAATGGAGTGCGGCCGTCGAGCAGCGGAGCATCTTGGGCGGGGGCCTCGCCTTCGGCAACGATCTGTACGTCGCCCACCGGGTCGGCGCCGACGGCGAGCACCAGACTGAATTCGTCATCCGCCGAGGTCTTGACGGCGCGACGCAGGTTGGTCAGGCGACGGCCCTCGGGAAGCAGGCCGGCGAAGAAAGGCGGCACCGCACCGGCCGGCGTGATGCGGGGCTCATCGGTCACCGGCAGCGAGTGGGCCACCGGCCGACCGCCATTTCGCAGGTAGTCGGGCCGGTACCGGAACTCGACCCCCGAAGGTGTGCGAAGGAGCCGGGCCGCCAGGTGGCCGGCCTTGTAGACGTCGGCGGCCACGATGGCACGCACGCTGCTCGGATCGGATCGGGTATCGGTCATCGCCTGACCCGGATTTCGAGTTCGAGGCCCAGCACGTCGAGCACGTCGAGCACCTTGTCAAGCCGGACCGATGCCTTGCCGTGCTCGAGGCTGTGAACGAAACGGATCGACACCCCGGCCAGATCGGCCAACTCCTGCTGACGCAACCCCAATTCCCGTCGACGACCACGCACGCGTCCGCCGAGCATGTCCGAAGGTGATTCTGACTGACCGGCGGTCTCGTCCATGATGATCCGATCTGCATGATCTTGCTGATCAGATGAGTATAGCCGTCTTAGCGCATGGAATCGATATGAATCGGTATGAGCGTGCAGATATAGGGTACCGGAGTCCGCCACCAAGCCCGACTCAGCCTGATCTGCGTGATCGTGCTGATCAGCTTGCCGCCAGGAACTCCTCGTAGCGCTGTTCGAGCGCCGTCGGTTCCGGGGCCGTGCTGGGTGACCGCGGAGTCCGGATCGTCTTCCCGTGGAACTCCTGGAGTCCATGCGCCAGCATCGGACCGTCGACCTCGCGGCGCACGTCGCCCCGGATCTCGGCCACCAGATCAGGGCGAATCCCGATGATGTTGGCGTCATAGGCGGCATGGTGAATCTTGCACAGCGACAGGCCGTTGGGCACGATCGGCCGCCCACCGTCGACGTCGCGAATGATGTGGGCGGCGTCGAGCAACTCGGCGTGTCGGAGACGACACAGGGCGCATGTGCTGCGGTAGGCGGCCAGGACCCTCACCCGGAAAGCCTGCTGGCGCACCCGGGTCTTGACGAGCCGCATCTGATAGGAGCGGTCGCGGTCGTTCAGCGTCGTCAGCTCGGTGCCACTGCCCGCAACCTGAAGGTCGGCGAGAACCGCCTTGAAGGTGAGATCGGCACGATCATCGTCGACTATCGCCGCCGCCGACACGTGGTAGATGCCCCTCGCGATGCCATGAAGATAGAGAAGCGGTAGACCTTCGGTCATCACCGCACGCAGACCCGCGTTGTCGGGGTGGTTGGGGTCGGTTCCGCGGTAGCGGTACAGGAGGAACTCGTCCTCGCTGACTTCGTCCTCGTAGGGGGCGTCGAGTCCATCCCGGGGGGGTGTGGTACGGATCGAGATCGGCAGGGCGAGTTGCCTCGGCTTGAAGATCCCCTTGGCCGCGCTCGCCAACTCCACCGGCTCCCCGAGATAACTGAACTGTTTCAGTTGCTGCCAGCTCACCACCCCCTCGGAGGTCGAGACTCGGCGCACGTGATCCATTGCCGCCTGTCTGACCGCCCGCTCCGAACTCGGATCCACGCCGCTCGGTCTAGCAGCCCCGCATCCGCCCGGCGTTCCCCGACTCGATCCGGTCATGGCGCGGCGGCATGCCGCCATGCCGGTGGCCCGGTCCCGCCGGTCCGGCCGCGTCACCCGGGGAGGGCATAGGCGTTGAACAGGTCCCAGCTCACGGCGGTGGCGTTGATCTCGTCGGTGGTGTGGCCGAGAGACGCCGGAAGCTCGTCGGCTATTGGCGACCCCGGCCAAGCGTGGCCACCACCCACGATCCGGTAGAACGTCATCGCACAGCCCGTGTACTTTCGGGCGACAACCTCAGCGCTCAACTCGATCCGTTGGTGTGGCCCGCAGCCGGCATCGGCAGCGAATTCGTCGAACGCCTCGAGGTCCTTGTCGAAGGGCTCTATGGGATCCTTGGTGCCGTGAAATGCGATGTAGGGCACGACCCGTGACGGCCGGCAGTCCGGCGGGTGCAGCACTCCGGCCACCGACGACGCCGCCGCGATCCGATCCGACAGCTCGCAGACGAGTATCGAGGTGAAGAAGCCGCCGTCGGACATCCCAGTTGAGTAGATGCGGACCGGATCGGCGCACCACGATCCGACGAGCGTGTCGATCAGCGAACTCGCGAACGCCACGTCGTCACGGTTGGGATCGCGGGCCGGGTCCAGTTCCCAGGCATTCTGGGTACGACCCGGGTTGGGGACGCCGGTGGGGTGCACGACGATGAACCCCTCGGTCTCGGCCAGCGCCTCGAATCCCGACAGGGCGGCCTGCTGGTTGCCGTCCTGCGCGTAGCCGTGCCAGTCGAGAACGGCGGGCACAAGGGTGGTGCCGTTGTAGGTCGACGGCACGAAGATCCGCAGGTCGTGGACGGCACCGCCGGCGTCGAGCTTGGTCTCGGTGACCCCAGTCGGCAGCGACGCACATTCGGCCGGCACCCGGGAGACGGTAGTCGGCGCGGGTGTGGTGGCGATCGGCAGGGGTGTGGTGGTTGCCGGGGGCGCAGTGGTCGGCGGCGCGGTGGTTGCCGAGGGCGCAGTGGTGGTCGGTGTGGTGGTGGTCGGGGGCGCGGTTGTCGAGGGCCGGACGGTGGCGGTCGCCAAGGTTGAGGTTGACTCCGGCCCCGACGTCGTGCCGGGCCCCTGGGCCTCGTCGTTGACCCGGGATACGCCACAGGACGTCGCCACAATCGCCAACACCGCCAAGCCCGACAACGCCGTCATCCAACTCCTCGTCGAACTCATTCCGCCGACCGATGGCACTCACCGTGACGGCACAGGCGCGGGTTGAATTCGGTCATTTCGATTCCGTGGGTCTGGTCGGTTCACCGTCAAGGTGCGTACCCACGAACCTATATCGCCTGTGTCGACTTGTTGGTCGGCATGGGGGCGGCACGTCGCGCGGTCGTGCCGGCGCTTCGGGTGTCGCTCGCCTGCGTGCCGCCGGGCAAGAGAGTTCCGGCGCGAATTTCGCCCGGTGCGACCGCACGAGTCTTTCCCGGAGCCATTCCACACGGTGGAGCTGCGCCGGGGAACCCAGACCGCGATGCACAAGTCGGTGGAACAGACCGCCGGCACCGG
>QIIW01000124.1 GCA_003231645.1 Acidimicrobiia bacterium
GAAAACAATCAAGGCCGGAACGAAACCGGATCCAGCAACCAGTGGTCGAACTCTAGCAGGACCCCACAACAAAAGCGAACATCTGTTCGATGTTTTCGATGAAACGTGCCGGTTGTCATCTTCGACAAGACCCGCCCGACCGGATGTCAAGGCCAAGTCGCACAACATCGCTTGGACGACCCTCCGGCGCGGTGTCGTCGTCCCGCACGGGCGAGTGCGGCGGGCGATACGGCCCACGAATCCCACCCCCGAGCTCGCCGGGCGGACCATCGAGCCCGCCCCGCCGGGACGGCACGCGGCCCAAGACGACACGCGGCCCGTGGCGGGCCCGAGGCGCCGTCCGATACCGACCGGCCTCTCCGCCTCACCAGACCTCGAGCCGATCGACCGTCTCCCACCGATACGACCACGGAACAAACGTGCCCACCCAACCGCAGGAACCCCTCTCGACCGAGCCCCCGGCATCATGCTGGGTGCATCGCGTCGAGGTGGAGCAGGTGGGGACGCGGACTCCCGGATCGGGGCCTTCGGCCACGGCGATGTTCCGGCCGGGGATGCCACACGGGCCGGGACCTGAACCGGTGTGAAGCCCGACGGTTCCCGGAATGGATCATGGACGTCCTACCGATTCGACGCGGTACAAGACGACGGTTTGGCACCGGCACCACCCGGCGCCCAGGATCATCGACCGTCACCCCGGGCCTCGACGATGCGTCGAGCCGGCCATCTCGGACTCGCCTGCCGGCACCGCGGTCGCGAACTCGTGCCGATGCGAGACGACGCCCGCCGCCCCCGTGCCGGATGCCACCGGGCGGCTGATCGAGTCGTTCATGGTCAACAAGATCACACGCCAGGTCGCCTGCCGACACGACCGCAGTCGACATCGCACATTCTCGGGACCGTCACCAAGGCGAGGTCGACATACCGCTCGGGGGACGCAACGGCGCCGGGACTCTTGTGCGCACCGGCCGGCGGCCATCGACCGGGAGATCGTCTGCCCATTCTCCCCATCGCCGCACGGTGGGGCCGGCGCCCCCGGGCCGCCACGTCGACCTGCCCTCACACGAGGGTTAGCCTGCGGCGATGGCCGCGACGGATTGGGTGTTCGATCCGCTCCCACCGTCGGGGGCGATCGTCGGGGGCACCGCGGCGAGCTACGTGTTCACGCCTGATCTCGACGTCTTCGTGCGCGAGGTTCTCCAGAACGCCCACGACCAGCGGTCGCCGTCACCGGGACAGGCCCGCGTCGATCTCGACATTGTGGAGTTCACCGGACGCCACCGGGCCACGCTGCTTGATGCCATCGCCTTCGACCGCCTGCGCGAGCACCTGAGCGGTGTGGCGGCCGAGCGCCACAAGCTCGGCCGCCAGATTCGTGCTGCCGTCGATCGCATCGACGGCGAGCCGCTGCGGATACTGCGCATCACCGACCGACAGACCGTCGGCTTGGTCGGTGCGGAGGATGAGAAGGGCACGAACTTCAACAGTCTCTGTCGCGATGTACTCGTCAACACTGACTCCACCGCCGGCCGGGGTGGAAGTTACGGGTTGGGCAAGGCTGTGCTGTGGCGGTTCTCGGCCCTGTCGACCGTGCTGTTCGTTTCCAACGTCGGCGCGGCGGATCCGGTCACCCACGGCACGACCCGGCTACGCGCCTTTGGCCGCGCCGACCTCGCCAATCATCGCACGCCGGCCGGGGCGTGGGCCGGCCCCGGCTGGTTCGGAACACCCCAGGCGCGGGCGCGTGGCCGGCGGGCCGAGTCGTTCTGGGATGACGATGCCGCGGCGATGGCCGCCGCGGTCGGTGGCCATCTGCTCGGATCGACCGACACCGGCACCACCGTTGCCGTTCTCGCTTTCGACGAGCCCGGCGCCGGAGGCCTCCGTCCGCTCGGCGACATTGCCGACGATCTCGCCGCCGCGGCCGAACGTTGGTTCTGGCCGGCGATGACCCGTCGTCCCCCCAGTCTTGAGGTCACGGTGGGGATCGAACGCAACGGCCATGAGGTACAGCGCCGGGCCGTCGACCCGTCCACCGGCAGCAGCCGTGTTCTCATTTCCACCGCCTACACCTCGAAGTTGGCCGAGTATGCGGTGTCGCCGGGGGCGGTCGCCGCCCGGCGTCTCGCGGTCACGGTGCCGGCCCGGCGCGACATCGATCAGGGGCAGGTCCAGGCCACGGTCGAGCTCAGGGTGCGCCGCTGTGACGGCGACGAGGCCGATCTCGACGCTGCCGGTCGGGTCGCGCTGGTGCGGGGTGCCGGCATGGTGGTCGAGCACCGGCGGCCGCGACGCTCACCGACCGACGGTGGTCCGTTTCACGCCGTACTCCTGGCCGGTCTGAGCCACGGCTCGACCACGGCCGACGAGGCAGTCGAGGCGTTCCTGCGCGCCGCCGAACCGCCGGCTCACAACCGTTGGGTGCACGACACCGACATGGTGCGCAGCAACTACCGTCCCGGGGCCAAGAAGCAGCTCGATGCCCTGTGGCGTGCCATCGACAATGCACTGGTCGACATCGCCGATCCGGAGGTGCCCACCCGTGAACCCGGACCACCCGAGCTGGCCAAGCTCTTCGCGGTCGGCAGCAGCGGCGACCCTCTCGGCGCCGATCATCGCTTCGACATTCGCCCCGCGTCGCATCGCCTCGTCGACGGAGTGTGGACGATCGAACTTGGGGCCATCCGGCTTCAGCGACGCAAGCCGTGGCGTATCGACCTGTCCGTCTGGCTCGACGCCGACAGCGGACGCGGCGAGCCTCTCGCCCTGACCGACGTGGTGGCCACCGTCCCCATCACCACGTCGCGTCTGGCCCCTCATCACCTGCACATCGATGTGGGAGCCGAACACGGCGAAACCCGCCTGACCCTCACCGTGCCGGTCAACGGCAGGTCACGTCACCGTCACACCGCTCGGCTGCGTGTCGACGCCCGGCCGTCGATCCTCGATATCCCGATCGATGGCCCCTGATGGCCGTCGTCCGTCTCTACCCGTATCGCACGGCCGGCCCAATTGCTGCTTCGGCGCTGCGACGGCCCGACCAGCACCGCTTTGTCGCTCCGGCGGTGGTGGAGTCGGCCGGCACCGACTGCGAGCTGTCGTTCTCGGCCACGATGCCGTCGGATCTGACCGACGTGTTGCCCGACGGGGTCGGTGTCGATGCCGTGCGGGTTCTGACCCGACTCCGCAGCCGGGCCAGTCAACTGCGTCGCGCCGTCGCTCTCACGCCGCCGACGCCGGATTCGGTGGCCGACCCTTGGACCGGCGACATCCTCATGCCTGCTCACGAGTGGTTCGGCCGGACGACCATCGACGTTGTCGCGGTGCTCGCCGCCGACATCGCGCCGGTTCCGGGCCACGCCACCGACGCCGGTTCCGTACTTGCCTGGTCCGAGACCGTCACCGTCTCGTTCGGTGAACCCGAGGACCGGCGCCGGGGTCGGAACCTCACCGTCGAGTGGCGCTCATTCGCCGATGGCGATGACTGGCTGCGAGCCCACCGCGAGCAGCTCTTCGCGGTGGAACCCAGCGACCCGCCGAGCGTGTGGCTCAACACCGACGTCGGCGGCTCATATCAGCTTCTTTCGTCGCGTGGTCGCACCGGTAGCCGGGCCCGACTGCGCGACATGGTGTTCATCCAGATCGGCCATCAGGTCTGGTCGTCGCTGTTGACCGCGGCGTTTTCGAGGTTGGCCGAC
>QIIW01000006.1 GCA_003231645.1 Acidimicrobiia bacterium
TGGCCCCACATGCGATCGACAAGACGGTCCCGATCGATGTTGGAGTCGCGGTACAGCAGCAGGATCGACAGCAGCCTTCGCTGGGAGGGCCGGGTGATGCTGTTGGGGAGCAACGGTCCGAGGACGCCAAGAGCCATGCATCAACGGTACACAGGCCCTCACGCTCGATGCGAATAGCTCATGCCGATGCCCCGAGAGTGAGCACCCCCGGCGATCGTTCCGAAAGTATCGTCCACCCATCGGAACGATCCTCAGGCGAATACATCCGGTTGCCGAACAGGAACAGGCAGATCCGTTCGGTGCTCGCGTATCTCCGAAGTCTCAACCGAAGGTCACGGTGTAGGCTGCCTGCCCTCCTGCTCCGAGCTGCATCGTGTAGGTTGTGCCGGCGACCACGTCGATGGTCGCAGTCCCACTCCCACCGGGTTCGACGTCGACGGTCACCATCAGAGCATCCCCGAAGACGTTCAGCCGTATCGACGTGTCGGCAGTCGGCGCTACCGCGAGGCCGATGTCGATCGTTGCGGATTCGGCGGCGGTGAACTGGTACCAGTCACGGCTGTCGTACTGGCGAGCAATATTGAGGATGCCGTCGAAGCTGCCGTCTGCTACCACTTCCTTGGCGGCCGCCTGCTCATCGGGGGCATCACCTCCGCCTCCGCCGTCGGGCTGGGTCACGGCATCGAGAGACACGGTGTAGGACCCGGCCGCGCCGGCCACACGTAGATAGAGCGACTCATCGGGCGCGTTGACCAATGCGTAAGTCCAGCTCTCAGTTTGGCCTCGGTGGCAACCAGCACGTTGCCATTGTGGAGTACTTCGACCCTTGCCCGACCAACGAGGTCCGGTGCGGCCGTGAGTTCAGCCGTCACGACGGCGTCCAGGGGAAGGGCCAAAGCGAAGACGTCTTCGAAGTCCTCATCACCGATGATCCCCTCAATCGTCCCGAAAGCCACCTTCTTGGCGGTGGCTTGGTCGCCACCGGCGTCGCCATCGGTGCCACCGTCGCGCTGTGGACCTGCTGCGACTGCGAACCCGTAGGGACCCGAGCCACTGACTCGCAGGTAGGCCTCTCCTGCTTGATCCTGCGCAAAGATCTGGAGAACGGACTCTTCGCCACCCGGGTTCACGCCGACCGTCGCGACCGCCGATCCGTTGTACACCAGTTGGGCCTCGACACCGCCGATACCGAAACGCTCGCTCACCGGAGCGTCGAGCGTGACCGACACGACATCACCACCGGCAAGCATGATCGTGTACCAGTCCTCTCCATCCTCGTTCCCCAACATGCCGTCATAGCGCCCGGTAGGATCGATCGATTTCGCAACACCGGCGTTTCCTCCAGCATCACCTGGAACTCCCCCGTCGGCCTGGAGCGGTGCATCGACCCTGATGGTCACCGAGTCGCCAGGACTGGAGACCAGCTCGACCGCCCAAGACCCGCCGCCCTCGTCACTCGTGACATACTGGAAGGGCTCGGATGCCTCTCCTGCAAGGAGCTGGAAACGTTGCAGCCGGTCACCAACCGTTCCAATGGCGATCTCGAGCGGTCCCGAGTTCTGTTCTCCTGCCGAGGCCTCCATCGTGACGACGCCACCTGCAGGTACCTCGAACGCGAAGCGAGCCGTATTCGTCCCCTCGGGCATCTGGAAGGTGACCGGGCTACCCAACTCGAGCACGCTCGGCGTTTCCGCCGGTGGAACGGTGATGGTCGCCGCTGATGCCTGCGTTGTGACGGTGTCCTCATCTTGCGTCGAACCGCCACACGCGGCGAGAACGAGTACTGCTCCAAGGACGAGCACGATGCCGGCACGCCGAACGGCGCGAGGTGGGACGGTGACGGCACGATCGGCCGATACGCGCGATGATCCCGACAGGGGGTCTCCCGGCTGGATGTGTCGCCGCATCGAATCCGGTCGACCGTCACCGGTTCCCAGGCCTCGAAGATCTGACGGATCCGCCAAGATATGAACCCCCATGTCGCGTATGTGGAATCGTCGCACAGCACTCTTAACAAGTGCTGAACGCCCCTGAGATCCGGTTCCCCGTGCACCCCTCCGTGGACGTAACCCCGTTCAACCGCAGTTGATGTCGAAGGTGCCGGTGACCGGCTCGGGTAGCGAGTCACCCGACCCTCCGGCGACCATATATGCCTGGAGGTCGATGAAGGTCGCTGTGCCGGACGCCTGCACGCCTGTGGTCGAGAAGGAGTCGACCCGGACTATGTCGCGGAGTTCCTCGTAGTTGGCGATGTTCGAACCACCTGCCTCCCAATCTCGTTCCACGCTCTCGTCTCTTTCGTCGCGCACGCGGATGGATGGTGCACCCCAGCCGTCGGAAGAGGTTTCCCAGTCCTCCGGTGGGATGTCGATCTCGACCCGAACCGATCCGTCCGCGGTGAATCCGGTACCCCCAACCGCACCACCGATCGAAACGCAGGCGCCCGATATGTCGAACTCGAACCGCTCGTCTCCGATGACCACTACGGCCCGCTTCTCTCCGGTTCCACCGGAATCCGGCTCCTCAGAATCTCCACCAGGCTCTCCGACGACATCTTGTGGTTCCGCACCGGTCCCCGACGAAGCTTCGGTGTCCGAAACGGACGTCGTCGTGGACGCGGACGAGGAGACGACGTCTTCACCGCCGCTGCAGGCAGCCAGGATCAACGCAAGTGCGAAGAATGCCAGGATCCCAACGACGCGCACAAAACGGGTCGAACCGGTGATGACCCGAGCGTCCGAACCGATCGTCGCGTCTGAGATGCGGCCATCTCGGCGGATGGATCGCATTGACGGATCGCTTCTACCTTCGCCGGTTTCCGAGCTTCGACCATCTGATGACTCCGCCAAGGTGTGGACCCCCATGTCGCGTGCGGGACATCGTGACACAACGTGCTTAACGGTCCCTGAACGCCCCCGAGACAGGCGCAGCACGACCCCAGCACAGCGAAAGAATGACTGCTCGACCCAACCCCTCGAACCTCGTTAACCGGTCGTTAAGTGCGGCGACGTACGCTGGCGGCGGAGATCATCTGCCCCGATCGACGGGGGGCTGAAGAACGGCTCGAACTCGAGGAGGTGAGGAACGTGGCCGCCCGACGCACGCTCGAGACTTCGACAGTGCTCGCGCGCTCGGTCGTCGTTGCGGTCGCCGCGCTCATTCTCCTGTCTGGTTGCTCGAAGACCGACGGCGAGGCCGTCGCCGGTACGACCGTCGATGAGACCACATCCGTTTCGAGCACGCAGAACTCCCAGGGATCGGTTCCGACCTCGACCGCTCCCACAACGACGGTTCCGACCTCGACCGCTCCGACCACGACCACGCCTACTACGGCTCCAGCCACCGATCTACCTGTACCGCAAGGGTATCCGATCTCGTTTCCACCGGGCGGCGACGTGACCAACGTGACCGAGGAGATCGAGAGCACCTCCGGTGCCGACCTACTCGTGACCAGGGTCGAGATCTGGTACGACGGGGACCGTTTCGAAGAGTTCGCACTGTTCTACCTGAACTGGATCGTGGACAACGGGTATTTCATCGCCGACAGCCTCACCAACGAAGAGGACAAGAACGTCATCATCAGAGGCATCATGTTTCCAGAAAACGACACGTATGGGTTGACGGTGGCCGTGGTCGGAGACTTCACAACGGTTGCGACGCTGTGGGGCCGGCCGCCCGAATAGGCCCAGGCTCATGCCGGCCTGTCCCATGCATACGTACAACAGCGAACTGAGGGGACCGACCCCGACGGGTCGGCCCTCAAGTCGGTCCTCAAGGCGAGATGGGGCGGTCGCCGCTGATGGCGAGGATCGTGCCATCGGCTGCGTACGCGGACACGGACCACACATAGCCTGCACCGATCGTTGGACCGTTGCCGTAGTCCTCAGGGAACTCTGCGCCTCCGAGAGGAACAGAGGTCTCGGACCCTACCCATGCCCAGTAGGCGGCACCTTTCTCGTCCTTGACGACGAGGAAGTACGTGCCTGCGCTCTCGATGGCTTCCCAATCGAGTGTCGGCCGGAGGCCGACGCCCTCGGTCGGGGTGATCTGGGTCACCGGGTTCGCACCCGCGAGGAGTGGTTCAGCCTGCGGGGCCGGCAACGTCGTCATCGTTGTTGCCGGCGTGGTCGTCGATGGTGTCGCGGTGGCTGACACGTCCCCCGTCGCGTCCCCGGTCACCACAACCGTGTCGGTGCCATCTTGCACCGACGAGCAGGCAGCAGCCAAGAGCGCTACACAGACAGCGAGGAGTTTGACCCGGGAGCGGCTCGTTGTCATCGTCAACCCCCC
>QIIW01000092.1 GCA_003231645.1 Acidimicrobiia bacterium
GGACTCCGACGCGTATTTTGCCTCACGGCCCCGGGGTTCACAGATCGGGGCCTGGGCCAGCGAGCAGTCGTCGGTGATCGCCGGACGCCACGTGCTCGAGGAGGCCGCGGCCAAGATCGAGAGACAATTCCCCGGTGAGGTTCCACGACCTCCACATTGGGGTGGCTATTTGTTGAAGCCGAGAACAGTCGAGTTCTGGCACGGACGGGTCAGCCGCCTGCACGACCGAATCAGGTTTCGCCTCGATCCCGGCTCGGCCCGATGGATCCGCGAGCGACTCTCACCCTGAGACGGCCCTTCGCCCGACACGAGGTGGCCTCGCAACCCAGGGGAGATCAGAGCAGTGCCATGACTTCGGCGGCCACCAGCCGAATGTGGTCGATGTCGGTGTCGTCGAGTACCTGGAGGTAGACGCGGCCGGCACCCTTGTCGGCGAAACTCAGGATCTTCGCTGCGCACTCCGGCGGCGTGCCGGCGACTCCGTTGACGCGCAGTTCGTCGACGTCCCTTCCGATGGCGGCGGCGCGGCGCGTGATCTCGCCCTCATCGGATCCGCAGCACAGAACCTGGGCGGCCGAGAAGGTCATGGTGGCGGGATCACGGTCGATTGCCTCGCATGCCGTCGCGACCCGTGACCGGGCATCAGCGAACGACTCGGGGTCGACGAAGGGGGCGTTGAACTCCTGGGCGTAGGTGGCCGCGAGCCGTGGTGTGCGCTTGGGTCCGAATCCACCCATCACGATCGGAGGGTAGGGGTCCTGCACCGGCTTGGGGAGGGCCGGCGAGTCGGTGAGCGTGTAGTGATCGCCGGCGAACTCGAAGATCTCACCGGGGGGTGTGGCCCACAATCCGGTGATCACGGCGAGCTGCTCCTCGAGCATGTCGAAGCGCTCGCCCATGGTGTGGAAGGGGATGCCGTGAGCGGTGTGTTCACTGTCGAACCACCCGGCACCGAGTCCGAGTTCGACCCGGCCCTCGCTCATCGAGTCGACCTGGGCCACGACGATGGCGAGCGGACCGGGACGGCGGAACGTGACCGGGGTGAGCAGCGTGCCGAGTCGGATGCTGGAAGTGTCGCGGGCCAGCCCGGCCAATGTGGTCCACGCGTCGGTGGGGCCGGGAAGAGGATCGCCGTCGCCCATGCGCATGTAGTGGTCCGACGAGAAGAAGGCATCGAACCCGAGACGCTCGGCCTCGGCGGCGAGATCGGCCAGGCGTTGATACGTGGTCCCCTGCTGGGGTTCGACGAAGATACGGAGCTGCATCGTCGCACGTTAGCCAAGCGCTGCTCGTTCACGCATTCCACGAGGTGACCGCGGCCACCAGCAGCTCGATCAGCAGCGCGACTTGTGGCGCCCGACCGGTCCCGGCATGGTCGGACCAGTTGGATTCTTCGCGGTTCCAACGGCTGGCCGGCGGCAGCTCGATCTGGGCGCCGGCATGGCGCGGCCGGTTGACCGGATTGTCGGGGTGTTGACCGCGCAGCCCGTCCGGAATGTCATCGAGGTTGTCGACCACACCGAACCGCTCGGGGAGACCCCCTCGGAGGTGGGCAGCAAGGTGGGCGGCGAGGTCGCGGTTGCGGCCACCCAGCAGCAGATCCCAGAAGCGGTCATCGCGGCCGTAACCATGCAGAGAGATGACGGTGTCAACGTGGTCGAGGAATCCGGCGAGGACGTTGGAGTGGGCCGGATCGAATGCGGTCGAGGGAACGTGTTCACGCAGCGGCTGGGCCTGGACCACGGCGTAGATCGACGATCCGGTGCGTTCGGCGACTTCGCGGGCGATCGCATCGGTGGTCCGTTCGAGGTTGCCACCGTGGAATGCCATGATCCCGAATCTGCCGCGCAGTTCGCAGATCTCGGAAACCTCCGGTCGGTCGAGGAACTCGCGCAGCATCCGCCAGAACATACCCGTACGCGGCGGGACCGGGGTCTGGTTTCGTGACTGTGTGGCCTGGTTGTTAGGGTGCGGTTCGGCTAGGCCAGTGGTGGAAGGTGGAATTGATGGATTTGGGTATCGACGGTTTGGGTGATGCCGTCGAGATTGGGAGGGGGGGGTTCTCGGTTGTCTACTCGGCGGAAGAGGTCGGGTTGAATCGTCGGGTTGCTGTGAAGGTGATGACCTCGTCTCTTGACGAACGCGGCCGTGTCCGGTTCGAACGGGAGCAGTCGATTCTTGGTGGTTTGTCCCAGCATCCGAACATTGTTTCGTTGCTGCGTTCTGGTCTCACCCCGAGCGGTAATCCGTTTTTGGTGATGCCGTATCTGTCGGGTGGTTCGTTGGCGGATCGATTGTCGGTCGGGCCGCTGCCCGAAACGGATGTGACCTCGATTGGGATCGCCATGTGTGATGGTCTGTCGGCGGCTCATCGGATGGGTGTAGTGCATTGCGACCTGAAACCCGGCAATGTGTTGATCACCGATTATGGCCACTACCAGATCGCCGATTTTGGTATTTCTCGGTTTGCTGACGCCACCGCGACTGCCACATCGATGGCTACCACCCCCGCGTACGGTGCACCCGAGATCATCCGTGGTGCGCCGCCGTCGGTCGCCTCCGATATTTACGGTCTTGGTGCCACGCTGCACGCGTTGCTCAAGGGCTCGGCCCCGTTCAGTACTGGTGAGAACACCAATCTGTTCGCCATCATGCAACGGGTTCTTGAACAACCCCCCGATGATCTACGCCAACTCGATGTCTCCGTTGGTCTTGTCGTACTGATCGAACAGTTGATGGCCAAGGACCCCTCAGACCGGCCGGCCGACGCCGACCAAGTACGTGAATCGCTCCTGGCTCTACAGGACTCGGCCGGTCTGGCACCATCAATCGCTCCTGTATCGACCGGCATGCCGGCCGGTAGTGGGCCAGCTGTGTCTGGCGACGACACAGATCAAGACAGCACCGTTATCCGGACGTTTCCCGAACCTCATCAGAGTCCGGGATCGACATCCAAGCTTGCGTCACCGGCCCGACCGCCGACCGTCGCGTACACCTCACCCGACGCGCCCTCTACCGCCGAACACGGACTGGCACGAAACTGGTTGGGCAAACGAACCGCGATCGTAATCCCGGCTGCCCTGATCGTCGCTGCCGTCGCGGTCATCGCCGTGGCGGCACTTCTGAGCCGAAACTCCGGATCGTCAACCGCCACCACACCAACCGCCGCCACCAGCCGGCCGGCGACGACCAGTCCTCCTGCCACTACCGAACCCGTATCGCATAAGGTCATCAAGACCATCACCGTCGGCAACAACCCGGGAACACCGATTGTTGCCAACGGCCTCATCTGGGTACCAAATCTTGGTGATGACACTGTCACCGTGATCAACCCGGCTACCGTCGGCGTCACCAAGACCATCACTGTCGGCAACAACCCGGGAACACCGGTGGTTGCCGACGGTCTCATCTGGGTGCCAGACTGGGGCGACGGCACCGTGTCGGTTGTCAACCCGGCTACCGTCGGCGTCACCAAGACCATCACTGTCGGCAAACACCCGGGAACACCGATGGTCGCCGACGGTCTCATCTGGGTGCCGAACAGCGGTGACGGCACCGTGTCGGTTATCGACCCGGCTACCGTCGGCGTCACCAAGACCATCACT
>QIIW01000088.1 GCA_003231645.1 Acidimicrobiia bacterium
GCTCCGCGAGCAGCATCGGGCGACAAGGTACCGGCTCGACCCCTGATCGGCAGATCGGGTCAGATCAGCGCCCTGAGGGTCTCCCGGAGCGTGTCGGCCTGCTCGGAGATCTCGTCGTCGGACGGCGTCTCCTGCTGAATCAGATCCATGAGAGAGGCGGTCGAATCCCGAAGCCGACCCCACCCTTCGGGTTCGAAGCCGAACGGAGCCGCCGAGCGCACCAGTCGCTCGCCGTGATCGAGCACCCCGCGTGTGCCGTGGGAATCGCCGGGGTCCCGCCGCAGCCGATCGGTGGCGAGAAACAGTTTGCTGAGCAACTCGTTGGCTTCGAGACCTTCGAGCTTTTCCAGACCATGTTCCTGATGCCGGGCCATGACCTCGTCGATGATCATGTCGACCTGTTCCTCGTCGATCTCGTGGATCACCAGATCACCATCGTCATCGAATTCGTGGGGGACGCCCGTGCCGACGAGACGCTCGGCCAGGATGTCGCGGAGGTCATCGTCCCAGCTGCTCATCTCGAAGGCCGTCTTCGGCGCATCGAAATCCAGTGATCGCCGCCCCGCCACCTGCACCTCCTCGAGAAGAGCGTCGACGGTGTCCTCGGCCGACTCGTGGACCGTGAGAGTGGTCCCCTGCCACGAGTGGACGACACCGTCGGCCACCAGGAGTTGCGATGCCATCATTCTCGCCTCCAGGGCCCAGGCGTGGAGCTCGTAGGCAATCCACTCACCTCCGGCGTCGGTGGCCGGCGCGGCAGGTGCATCGGAGTCATCGGCTTCATTTGGCTTCCGAAACGGGGATCTGAATGAGGGGGACACGCGGAGAATGATCGCACGTCGCGCCGGTCGAGGGAGAGACCGGCCAACCCGCATCCGAGACGCCCCGTGATATACCTTCGTGCCCATGACGAACGACTCCCCACAGATACCCAACCGCAACCTTGCGCTGGAACTGGTGAGAGTCACCGAGGCCGCCGCCATGGCCGGTGCACGTTGGATGGGGCGGGGCGACAAGAACGGCGCCGACGGCGCCGCGGTCGATGCCATGCGCAACGTTCTGCACGCCGTTCCCATGGACGGAATCGTGATCATAGGCGAGGGTGAGAAGGACGAGGCCCCGATGCTCTTCAACGGCGAACTGATCGGCGACGGATCGAGCCCCCAGACCGACGTGGCCGTCGACCCGATCGACGGCACCACCCTCACCGCCCTCGGACGTGGCAACGCCCTCGCGGTGATCGCGGTCTCCGAGCGCGGCACCATGTTCGACCCGGGGCCCTGCGTCTACATGGAGAAGATCGCCGTCGGGCCGAGCGCCTATGGAGCGATCAGTCTCGAGAAAACCCCGGGCGAGAACCTCGCGAGTGTTGCCGAGGCCAAGGGCAAGAAGGTCAACGATCTGGTAGCCGTGATCCTCGACCGCGACCGCCACGATGAGCTGATCGAGGAGGTTCGCGAGGCCGGGGCCCGGATCCGTCTCATCCCCGACGGCGACGTGGCCGGCGCAATATCCACCGCTTGGCCCGAAGCCGGCGCCGACATCCTCATGGGTATCGGGGGCACTCCCGAAGGCGTGATCACCGCCGCCGCGCTCAAGTGCATGGGGGGGCAGATGGTGTGTCGCCTCTGGCCGCGCAACGAGCGTGAGCGCAACCTCTCGGTCGAAGCCGGCTACGACCTCGACCGCATCCTCGACCAGGACGACCTGGTCGAGGGCAACGATTGCTTCTTCGCGGCCACGGGCGTCACCGACGGTGACCTGTTGAAGGGCGTGCAGTTCGACAGCACTGGCTGTCGCACCAGCTCACTGGTGATGCGTTCGCGCACCGGTACCGTGCGCATGATCAGCACCCACCACCGCCTCGACAAGCTCCACAAATTGTCGACCGTCGACTACTGAGACTCGAAGCGGTCCATGAGCAGGCCGCTCATGTCGGCCAGTGGCGCCTGCAGACGGGTGACCACCTGCTCAACCGAGTGTTCGATCGAATCGCAGGCTCGTTCGTGGCCGATGATGGCGATCTCCTGATGGCGCCACGGCGGCTCCGCTCGCAGCAACGCCTCCCGGTATGTCACCCGATCGGCATGGGTGTCGGACCACTGCTGCTCGGCGAAGCGCTGATGCGCATCATCGCCTCCGGCTGCTTCCAGGTAGGCGGCCTTGAGTCCGTCGACATCTTCGACGGCCTTGCCGCGAAGACGATCCTGAAATGATTCCCTCGATCGGTGGAGAGTCTCCCGCGACGGTGTCACGATGAGAATCTCGGCCATCAGGTGGTGCAGTTCCAGGCAACGCCGACCCATCTCCTGCTCCAGGGAGGTCCGCACCGTCGTCGGATCGTTGTCCCGCGCCGCAGCCGCGGCATCGACGGTCGCCTTCAGGTCGGCTTCGGCCACGCCCATGATGGAGACCACACCCGACTCCAGCCACGAGAGAATCTCGTCGACCGCTGAACGCAGGGCAGCCGCCTGGGGTCGAACCGATGCCTCCCAGTAGGCCTCCGGGTCGGCAAGGTCCGGGTAGGGCACCGAGTCGGGGTCGGTCATCGCCGATTCGACCTCGGTCGCCAATGCCACCAGGAACTCCGATGTCGGACACGCCGGCACCATCTCGGCTTCGATCCGGCGGGCGGCGTCCGAGACCGCCTCACGGAGGCGTTGCTCGATCATCTGTTGTGTCGTCGACATCGTGTCTCCGCTGAGGGTCATCGGATCGAGCCTCCCCGTGGAATCGGCCCTGTATCAGCTGATCGGCACGATCGGCTCGGTGATGAAGGTGGCATCCGGGCTTCGTCGGTCGGGGTGGTAGACAATCCGGTGATGAAGCTATCCGAGTATCGCGTCGAGCCGGGGCACAGGATCGTGCTCGGCGCCTGGGACACCCACGACGATGGGGGGTGGGAGCGTGATGCCGCCGAGGCGAGAACGTCGGAACTCAACTCACGTCTCGAGGGCCTTCAGGAACTTCTGTACGCGGAGCACCGGCACCAGGTCCTGATAGTGATCCAGGCCACCGACACCGGTGGCAAGGACGGAACGATCCGACATGTATTCGACAAGGTCAATCCGCAGGGGGTGAAGGTCGCCTCGTTCAAGAAGCCGACAGAAGCGGAGCTGGCCCATGACTTCCTCTGGCGGGTTCATCGACAGGTCCCCGGGGCGGGAGAAATCACCATCTTCAACCGGTCACACTACGAGGACGTGCTGGTCGTCAGGGTCCACGGCCTGATCGGACCGAAGCGGTGGGGTCGCCGCTACGACCACATCAACGATTTCGAGCGAATGCTGGCCGACGAGGGAACGACGATCCTCAAGTTCTTCCTCCACATCTCGAGGGACGAGCAGCGCGAACGGCTCCAGGAACGCATCGACAATCCCGAGAAGAACTGGAAGTTCGAGATGGGCGATCTCGACGAACGGGAACTCTGGGACGACTATCAGGCCGCCTTCACCACCATGCTCGAGCGCACCAGCACCAAGCATGCGCCTTGGCACGTCATACCCGCCGACCGGAAATGGTTCCGAAACCTGCTCATCAGCGAGATCGTGGTCTCGACGTTGGAGTCCCTCGACATGCGGTGGCCCGACCCCGAACC
>QIIW01000072.1 GCA_003231645.1 Acidimicrobiia bacterium
CATCGGCGAGCCCTTTCCAGGGTCCTTTCGGGTAGATCAGCTCCCATTTGTAGAGCCCGTTGAACGACTCGACGAGCGCGTTGTCGTAGCTTTATCCGGCTAATCGGGGCCTGGTGGCGTGCGGGGTCGTCAGTTTGCTTTTCGGTGGGGTTTTTGGATTTCGAGTCGGCGGAGTCGTTCTTCCTGTTGGCGGATGCGGTCGGCGATGGCTTCGAGACCGGTGCGGAGGTGGCCGATCTCGGCGGCGAGTCCGGTGAGGGTGCGCGGGTCGTGGCTGTGGTGTCGGTGTTCTTCGATGACGGCACGAAGTTGGGGGTTGCGGTAGAGGGTGGTGCGACTGATACCGGTGTGTTCGGCGATGGCGGTGAACGTGATCGGGGTCCCGTTGTTGACGAGTTCAACACAGGCGGATTCGACGAGTTCGAGGCTGTTGGTCATGCGGTCTCCTGTGCAATGAGGGCGTCGAGGCGGGCGAGGAGTCTGTGGTGGCGGTCGGCTTCGTCGGTCCATCCGCGGGTTTGGGCGTCGATGGCGAGTGTTTCGGTGTCGGCGCGTTGCGCTGCGAGCACGGCGACTGAAGCAGCGTCGGTGGCGAAACTGGGACAGTGTTCACAGATGTTCGCGTAGGGGCAGGCGCCTTGGGCTGGGGCTCGGATGCAGCGACCGGCGGAGAGCCGTGTCTTGATGGCGGGGGCGTCGCGCCAGTCGTCGCCGGGGTCGCCAGTGTTGGCGGCGGGTGTGTCGATGGGGCCGATAGCGGTCTTGGCGAGGTGGAGGGCGCGTTCGTATTCGGCGCGGACGGTGGCGTCGAAGAGGTGGGCGTAGCGGAGACTCATCTCGGCTGAGACGTGGCCGAGGAGCGCCATGAGCGCTTGGAGGGAGACTCCGGCGTTGACGAGGGTGGTGGCGTAGGTGTGGCGGAGTTGGTGTGGGGTGACGTGACCGATTCCAGCAGCTTCGGCGCTGCGGGCGAGTTCTTTACGGACACCGCTTTGGGAGAGGCGGCGGCCGTGGTGGGTGAACAGGAACTGGGTGGGCCGTCCGGTCCGTGGATGCGGCAGGGGACGGCCGGAGGTGCGCGTCACGGTGATGCGGTCGATGAGGGTGACGGTTTCGTCGTCGAGGGGGACCATGCGTTCGGTATCGAGTTTGCCGAGTGGGACTTTGAGCCAGGATCCGTGTCCGGGAATCTCGTGGACGCAGTCGAGTTCAAGATCGAGTAATTCGCCGATGCGGAGCCCGACGGACCGGGCGAGGAGGAGGGCGTCGGCAGAGAGCCGATACTCAGAGGCGACCAGGGCGTCGGTGAGACGCCGGTCGGCGTCGACCGGGAGGTAGCGGGGAAGAGGCCGGGGTAGGCGGGGATAGTCGGATCGGAAGATGAGTCTCCGACCAGGGGCGTCGTCCCATCCCCACTCAGTGATTTCGGTGAGCATGTGCCCAACGGCTCGGATACGCCGATCCTGATCAGCGACCGTGACCGGACTACCCGTCTTGGTCGATGTCGCGTTCGCAACCGTGTTCAGATACGGCTCGATATGGCGACACCGATCCAGATCAGCGAGCGAACCAAGGTCGGGGTCGATGGCGGCGAGGAATCGGGCGAAGTGAGCGAGACGGGTCGCGAGACTCGACACCGTCTTGGGCCGACATGTCCCCGTCTTGCGTTCCAGATAGGCAACGAACAAAGGACGCAACGCCGGGCGGGCGTCGACGAGGCGGTCTTCGAGCGTGTCCGGCTGCAACGGCGCCGGCGGCGGCGTAGCGACAACACCGAGATGGAACAGCACCGTGTGGGCACACACCAACGCTCCTTTGTAGTGATGCCAACCCCGTCCCGTGGCCGTCTCCCGCCTCCGGCACGCATCGGCGAGCGCCTCGAGATCCCCGAGCTCAAGATCGTCAAGACTCTGCCGGGTCTGGATCAAGAGCCGACCGACGGATTGGGACGCGGCCCGTTTCGCTTGGATCGGGGTGAACCCGACCGATTCGGCGGTAGTGAGGAACCGGGCGATGTCGGCTTCGAGCGGCGAGTCGGGAATCTCCCGCCAGAAGCTCGACAGCTTCTTTGACACCAGCCAATCCCAACCCGGCGCCAACCAGCAGCGGGTCATGGCGAACATGACCAACGACATCGTCGACGCAGGCAACGACAACCGGACATCGAGCGGCTCATCAGCCCAAGCCTGCGGATCCGGCCAACGCTCAAGGAACAACCGAGCCGCCCGCTCCGCTGTCCGGTTACCCCGCCCCGTCGCCCGCTGATGCTCGACGTAACAGGCGAACAGGGCCTCAGCGGGAGGCGCCGCCGGGTCAGGTCTCGGCGCGTTGACGGCTGCGGGCAGCATCAAACTCGGCTTTCACATAGATCGGAGCCAGATGCACATACCGGGCAGTCGTGTCGATATGAGCATGACCCAACAAGGCCTGCATCACAGCAAGATCGACACCGGCCTCAGCCAACGCCGTGCCGAACGTGTGCCGCAACGCATGCGGATGGCCGCCCGTCACCCCAGAGATCTCCCGGTGATACCGAAAGACGCTGCGCAGCCCCGCAGGCGACAACGGCTCGCC
Organism: Acidimicrobiia bacterium; assembly: GCA_003231645.1. Taxonomy (GTDB): domain Bacteria; phylum Actinomycetota; class Acidimicrobiia; order Acidimicrobiales; family Aldehydirespiratoraceae; genus SZUA-87. The sequence goes on from QIIW01000072.1 coordinate 2,575, forward strand.
CCGTGTCGGGCCCTTCGCGACGATGAACAACCGGCTGCTCGCAGTCTCGGGCCGCTCCGCAAGCAGATACGTCTGGATCACCCCAGCAACGTCGACATCGAGCGGAACCCGGCGATCCTTGCCGCCCTTGCCCGTCACCGACAGCCAACGACCGCCGATGTCGACATCAGACACGTCAAGGGCAAGGACCTCGCCTGATCGCAACCCCGAGAACAGCATCAACCCTGCTATCGCCCGATCCCGCCACGTATGCAGGCTCTCCAACAGGGCAACAACGTCATCATGGTCCAGCGGCTTCGGCAGGCGTTGACGGTCACGGACCCGCAGCACCGAGCGTCGCTTCGGAGCCCGAGACACGTGCCCCAGCATGCCGCCCCGCTCACCCGCCGCCAACCACTTCGCTTCCCGACCCTTCGGCACCGGGTTACGCGCATCCGGGTCGCGCATCGACCGGAACACGAACAATCCCGATACTGCCGCCAGACGCAGGTTGATCGTCGCCGGCGACAAACCATCGGCCCGTCGGCCGTCCATCCGTATCACGTTCGGACCGGGCCGACCCGCAACGCGTTCAGCCCGGCATGCAGCAAGGAACCGCACCAACACATCCGTCGTCACCGCCGCCAGATCAACGTCCTCCCCAGCCAGCCACCGACAGAACGCCAACAGGCCGTAGCCATAGGACCGGACCGTGCGCGGTGAGTAGTTCCGATCAACGAGATACGACAGATACTCGTTCACCACCCCGAACCGGCCAGCGTCGTCACCCGCCAGCACCCAACCATCATCAACCCGCTCGAGAAACATCGCATCTGTCACCGACACAGTTGTAACGGCTCCGGCACCGAAAAGCAAACCACACCCATAGAAATAAACATCCAACCACACTGACGTAACGACGGGTTAGCCGGTTAACAGGCA
>QIIW01000060.1 GCA_003231645.1 Acidimicrobiia bacterium
GCCGCCAAGATGCGGGTCAGCCGGGGCCGGGCGGCGCTGAGATCGATGCTCGACAAGGAGCTGGCAGATGCGATGTGAGGACCTGGCCGAGAAGCTCACCGAGTTTCTCGAGGGAGAACTCGAGCCCGAGCTCGAGGAAGAAGCGATCGAACATCTCGCCACCTGCAACCACTGCGAGGTGGTGTTGGCCGAGACCCGTGAGGTCACCAGGCTGGCCCACGACCACGGTCGGGCCGTGGTAGGCGCGGTCGATCGCGAGCGAATGTTCGATGAGATTGCGTCGCGCCTCAGGTCAAGCGACACCGACTGACCGACCCGGTTAGCAGGGTGCGGACCGGGCCCCATCCGGCGATGTGATCGTTCACGACCGGGTCCGTCGTACCTCGGTGATCAGGTCGTCGACACTGGGGCGGTCGTCGGGGCCCTCGCCCCAGAAACCCCAGGCGAGGATTCCATCGGGAGCGACGACGAAGTCGCCTCCGAGCTGGAGGGTGTCCTCGGTCGGTCGGCGAAGGTCACGCAGTCCGCCGTTCCTGATGATCTCGAGGTAGCGCCTGGCGGCTCTCCATCCCCAGACCCGCCGAACCGAACCGCGGCCGAGTCCGTAGGCCCGGTAGGCCGAGCGGTCGGGGTCGATGAGGATCGGGAACGGTACCGGGTTGGTGTTCCGGTAGTTGTCGAGATTGTCGGGGTCGGTGAAGGTGACCAGCACGACCGCGGTCGATTCACCGAGTTCGTCGAGCCGATCGCTCACGGCGACGGCGTGGGCCGCGCAGGGCAGTCAATGGATGTGGCGGTGGAAGATCACCACGACGGATTCGCCGCGGTGATCCTCCAGCCGCCACCGGTGCCCGTCGGTGTCGACCAGCCGGATGGGGGGAGCCGGCGCGCCGACGAGGGGCCGAGGAAGGCGACTGCTCAAGACCCGACGAGGTCCATCGAGTCCCGGCCCTTGAACGGGGCACCGATGAACTTGGCGATCAGGCAGCGGTTGGTGATACCTGCCGCCACCGGTACGAGGCCGATGAGCCCGATGATGACCCCGCCGATTCCACCGATTGCCACGCCGAGGACGACGAGGGCGGCGCCGGCGACGACACGGATCACGCGGCCGCTGGTACCGGCCATCCACGCTGCGAACTTCACGTTGCTTGCCTGATTGCTCATTTCAACTCTCCCTTGATTGGGTCATCTGCGATCGATTGTCGTCGGATGGTCGGGTTGTGATCATCCGGCCGGTGCGAATACTTTGACTTCGATGGCGCCGACGTTGCCGCCCGAGGAGTCGCCGACGTCGAAGCGGATCTTCTGGCCGGTGAACTCGACGGGGTTGAAGTTGGGCTGGGCCGGGGTGCCGGCCGTGAACGGCCCGAGGGCGTCGCCACCGTCGACACTGATCGTGTAGATGTCGGTTATGGCCGTTCCGTCGAGCATCCGCCGGGTGATGAACTCGGTGCCGACGACCGACTGCGGTGAGCCGAGGTCGATGGTGATGAAGCCACTGTCGCCGTCGCCCTTGGTGGCCCATTCGGTGGTGGTGTCGCCGTCGATGGCATTGGCGGCCTCCCAACCGGGCCCGAATTCGGAACTGGAATCGACGATGGTCGAGTCGAGAGCGAGGTTGGCACCGTGCTGTGCGGCCATGGCGTCACCGTCACCCGCGGTGTCACCGGTGCCCATGGTACCGCCGCTCGGGGCGTCGATCTCAGGAATCGTGAACGTACCCGTCTCGGAGCGGAACTGCCTGCCGTCGGCAGTGGATCCCTGCACACGGAAGAAGTAGGTCTTACCCCGCTGGGCCCCCGGCAGGAACACGTTGTGGTCGATGAGCCCGGTTCCGTTCATGGCCAGGCTGTTGTTGAAGTTGCCGAAGTCCTCGGTCTCACCCCACACGATTGCGCAGATCATCAACTCGGTGGTTCGGACGCGAAAGATCCCCCGGTTGGGGTCGGTGGGGTCGGCTTCGAAGACGAATTCGCCGGCCTGAACCTGCGAGAAGGGAAGCAACTGCCCGAGGCCGGCGTCCGCGGATGCCGCGGCATCGTTGACGGTCGGGTCGGAGTTGGATGCCCCGCACGCCGAGGCCAGGATCGCCAGGGTGGCCAGCACGGTCACGAGTCGGATGAGTGGGCGTTTCGACATTTGGGTCGGCTCCGTTGAGGGGATCGGGGTCGTCTGTGAGGACCGTGGTGGTCGCTCCGTCGGGTATGACGCGCGATTGTGCTGATCGGTCACCGGTTTTCTCGGGCCATGTTCGCCCGACCGCATCCACCCGGCGTGTGCAGATCTGTGGAGCGGCACCGATTCGGTGGTTGACTTCCCGTATGGCCTCTGCTTTCGCCTGGATCTACATGGGTGTCTCGGTGAGCATCGCGGTCGTCGCGGCGATCCGCTCTTCTCGTGCCCATGAATGGTTCTGGCTGGCCGCGATCCTCGTCGGCTGGGTCCTGCTGGGGGCCTCGGGCGGCCTCGGCTGGGTGGTGCCGGCCGTCTACTTGTTCGTCCGTCGTCGGCCCCGCGTGCCAGCCGAGGTCTGAGTGGCAGGTGCCACCAGGGGTTGACTTTCTTCCCCGATTCGTCACGCTCGCGGTGACGAGACGAAGTGCACAGGAGTCGACATGATCGGGCCGCTTGGGGCAATGGGTTCAAACGACCGACACGACGAGACGATCGGTCTGAGGATCCCGAAGTGGGAGCTGCCACTGTCACGCGATGGCGTGGTTCTCGACATCGGTGCCGGTGGGCGAATACGGGTGCGCCCGATTCGTGCCACCGACCGGGCCGCTCTCATCGAGACCTTCGCGCGACTCTCACCCACCTCGCGCCACCGCCGGTTCTTCTCCCAGATGAATGAACTGCCCGAGATCTGGGCCGAGAAGTTGACCAGCATCGACCACTCGCTGCATCGGGCCTGGGTCGTGTTCGACGCCGATGCCGAAGCCGAACCCGGCGGATCCCCGGAGCAAGGTGTCGCCATCGCTCGTCTCGTGTCGCAGGCGGAGGACCCCACCACGGCAGAACTGGCGCTCGCCATCGTCGACGACCATCAGGGCCGGGGGATCGGTCGAGCGCTCATGGATCTGCTCCTCAGCACCGCGGCCATCAACGACATAGACGTGATCCGTGCCGACACCTTGCGCGAGAACAAGGCGATGATCCATCTGCTGCGGTCACGCGGGGCGGTGGCGGTAGTCGATCGCAGCGACGGGGCAGTGGTGTCCTATGACCTCCGGGTGCCGAATGTGGACGAGACCACCGGCGCCCTCTACGACCTGATACGCCGGGCGCCCTGATCGGCCTCGACGGTCAGGCCGGCACCACCGCGACGGAAGTGTCGAAGAACGAGGCGCTCCCGCCGATCGGATCGGTCATGCAGACATCGCCGAGGTTGGGATCCACCAACATGACAGGATTGGGGCAGACGCCGGCCCGGCGGCGCTTGTCGCCCTTGATCGTCTCGCCGTCGATCTCGATGTCGTTGG
>QIIW01000039.1 GCA_003231645.1 Acidimicrobiia bacterium
TGACCCCGTTCGCTCGGATGGCCGCGGTGATCGCCTCTTTGGTCAGCGGGAGGAGTCCCGACTGGTACGCGGCACCGATGAGCACGACGTTTGCCGTCGCTGGGTCGCCGGCGAGTTGTTCTGCGATCTCGTGGGCATCGACGCGGATGATCTCGCGGGTGGCTCGCGCCACGAGGTCGGGCGCAGCGGTGAGGTCGGGCATCTTGCGGTCACGGTGGGCCACCATCGTGCCGGTCGGGGTCGCGGCGGTGGAGACGACCGCGACTGTGCGGTGACGGCCTGCTGCTGTGAGCAGGTTCGGGTCGGCGGCGACGAGAGCGTCGAAGCCGAGCAGGAGGTCGGCCCGTGCAGGTGGCGTCCGACCAGCGCCCTTCGGCGTTTCTCCATCCACGATACGGAGATGGGACACGACAGGCCCGGCTTTCTGGGAGAGTCCGGTCTGGTCGATCCCGCGGACGGCGTGCCCGTCGATGAACGCTGCGGTGGCAAGGAGAGCGTTCGCCGTGAGGACCCCGGTCCCTCCGATGCCGGCGAGCAGGATCGCATATCCATCCTCGAGATCTGGCGGTTCGGGATCGCGGATCCCCTCGATGGGAGGCACGATGCTGCGCGATGGGGTGACCGTGTCGGGATCGACCTCGACGGTCACAAAGGCGGGGCAGTCCCCCTCGAGGCAGGACATGTCGAGGTTGCAGCTGGCCTGATCCACCCGGGTGCGAGGACCGAACTCGGTCATGACAGGGTGCAGGGAGAGGCAGTTGCTGACCACACCACAGTCGCCACACCCTTCACAGACGAGTTCGTGGATCACGACGCGGGTGGTCGGCTGCGGACGCCGGCCGCGACGCCGGTCGCGGCGTATCTCGGTGGCGCACGGTGCCTCGTAGATCAGGACGGTGACGCCCGGCACGGAACGAAGCCGCTCCTGGGCCTCCTCCAGACGGTTTCGGGTCCAGACATCGACGCCGGCGGGCCATGCATCGGCCGGGTGTCGGGATGTGTCGTCACTGCAGACGAGGACCGCAGCGACACCCTCGGCGAGGAGCTGTCGGGCGATCTCAGGTGTGGGACGGGTACCTGCCGGTTGCTGGCCGCCGGTCATGGCGACCACGTCGTTGACGAGCAGCTTGTACGTGACGTGGCTTCCGGAAGAGATCGCTGCGCGTATCGCGAGCGATCCGGAGTGGAAGTAGGTGCCGTCGCCGAGGTTCTGGAAGAGGTGGGTTGCCTCCGAGAACGGTTCCTGGCCGATCCACTGGGCACCTTCTCCGCCCATCTGGGTGAGGGAAGCGGCCCGGCGCCGCTCATCGTCGGTGAAGACGACCATGGCGTGACAGCCGATGCCGCCACCGATCAAGGAGCCGTCCGGGGTGACGGTCGAGCGGTTGTGAGGGCATCCGGAGCAGAAGAAGGGGACACGGCGCGCCGGGGGATCGTCGAGTGCGATGATCGTCCTTGTGGGTGTGTCGGTCTCGATACCGTGCGCGGCGAGACGCTTGCGGAGCGCAGGGAGGACGCGGGCGACGGTGAGCTCACCGTCGATGGGGACGAGCGGATCACCGGCAGGGTCGAGCGCACCGGTGATCGCGGGGCGTCGCTCGATGTTGTAGAGGATGTCGCGCAGCTGGGTCTCGACGAAGGGCCGCTTCTCTTCGATGACCAGGATCTCGTCGAGACCCTCGGCGAACGAGGTGATCCCGCCCGGTTCGATCGGCGAGATTGCCGCGAGACGCATGACCCTCACGCCGAGCCCGGCGAGGGCGGTGTCATCGAGGCCGAGGAGCCGAAGGCTTTCGCGCATCGCCTGGTACGCGACACCGGCGGCAACGATCCCTAGACGTGCCTCGTTGGTATCGACGACGACCCGGTCGAGGCGGTTCGCAGCGAGGTAGGCAAGGACGGCGCGTCGTCGCTCACCGAACGCTGATGCTTCCCGGTCCACCGAGCCGCCGGGGGTCATGAGGGTGGGTGGCGCTTCGCGGTGCCATGGCGAGCCATCGACGTCGTCGGGGAAGACGGGGTCGACGCGATCGAGGTCGATGACGCAGTCCTCGAAGGCGTCGGCGATGTCGGTGGCGATCTTCATCCCCACCCACAGCCCGCTGTAGCGCGACAGCGCAATGGCGTGTCGGCCGAGGTCGAGAACGTCCTGAACGTCGGCGGGGGCGAGCACGGGGATGCCCCGGTCGGCGAGGGTGCCCTCCGATGCCGAGGGGACGGTCGAGGACTTCGATGCCGGGTCGTCCCCGGCAAGGACGACCACGCCACCGTTGGGATGCGTTCCCGCGTAGTTTCCGTGACGCATTGCGTCCCCCGCGCGGTCGACGCCCGGCGCCTTGCCATACCAGAACCCGATGACACCGTCGAGATCGCTGCGCATCTGCGGGATGGTCTGTGTCCCCCAGATCGAGGTCGCGGCGAGTTCCTCGTTGACTCCGGGGACGAACCGGACGTCGTGGTCCTCGAGGAGCCGTCCGATCTGGAGGAGTTGCAGGTCGTAGCCCCCGATGGGGGAGCCCTCGTACCCGGTGATGAAGGTAGCGGTCGACAGCCCCCGGGCCGTGTCCACACGGTGCTGGTCGAGCGGCAGCCGAACGAGAGCCTGGATACCGCTGAGTAGAACCCTTGTGGCGTCGGGTGCGTAGCGGTCGGCGGGGTCGTAGGTGGTGGTCATGTGATCCCGCCCGAGCGTACCAGGACCGCTTCGATCAGAAGTTCCCGGCGTGGTGGTCGGGGCCGAGACCGAACCGTCGACTCCCGGCTCGTCGGTTCGAGACGGCGCTCCATTCGTACCCGGTAAATCGGCAGAAAGTCCGTACACACCAACGGTTCTCACCCATCACTATCTCGCATCGAATCGTCCTGTGTCGCGTCGTCTCGCGGACCAGATGCAGGCCAAGCTGCTGAGTCCTCGACCGAACAGATCGCCGGACATGTACTGTGGCCCAACCAGCTATGAGGCAGCTGAAGAAGGAGTTCGAATGCTGAAACTCGGAGTTATCGGGACTTCTAGCAAGAAGAACGAAAGGCGAATTCCTATCCACCCGGATCATTTCGCGCGGATTCCAGAGCTGCTGCGACGCCAACTGGTCTTCGAGGAGGGCTACGGGGCATCTCTCGGGATAGAGGATGAGGAGATCGCTCGCCAGACCGGGGGCACTGCGACACGGCGCGAGCTGTTGATGGACCTGGGCGCGGTTCTTCTTCCCAAGCCTGAGTTGGAGGATCTCGACGTTCTTCGAGAAGGTGGCCTCCTGTGGGGCTGGTCGCACTGTGTTCAGCAGCGGGCTCTGACGCAGATAGCGATCGAGCGCAGGCACACCCTGATCGCGTTCGAGGACATGAACATCTGGGGGCCCGACGGACACATCGGACGACACACATTCTACAAGAACAACGAACTGGCCGGATACTGCGGTGTGCT
>QIIW01000067.1 GCA_003231645.1 Acidimicrobiia bacterium
CTTCGGCCGCCGCCTTGGCCACACGTGCCCGATCGACATCGATCTCTTCGGCCTTCTCCGACACATCGGACAGAATCGTGACCTGATCGCCACTCACCTGAACGAATCCCCGATGCACCGCGAACACGTCGCGGTCGTCATCGTCTCGGATGACATCGACCGACCACACCGCCAACGCACCGATGAACGGCACGTGACCGCTATGGTGGCCTCGCCGGTGTAGGTGACTGCCTCTGGTGATACGAGTTCGACTTTGAACATCGACTGCTCCGTCTGGTTCGACCGGCCCTCGATCAGGCCCCGGCCTCGAGTTCGGCCGCCTTGCGCTCGGCCTGCTCGGCCCCGCCGACCATGTAGAACGCCTGCTCGGGAAGGTGATCGAGATCGCCGTCGAGGAGCGCTTCGAACGAATCGATGGTCTCGTTGACCGGGATGAAAATACCGTCCTGACCGGTGAAGGCCTTGGCCACGAACATTGGCTGCGAGAGGAACTTCTGCACCTTGCGAGCCCGGTCGACCGTGATGCGGTCTTCTTCGGAGAGTTCGTCGAGACCGAGGATGGCGATGATGTCCTGGAGTTCCTTGTAGCGCTGCAGCACCTCCTGCACCCGGCGGGCGGTCCGGTAGTGACGGTCTCCGACCACCATCGGATCGAGGATGGTGGAGGTCGAAGCCAGCGGATCGACCGCCGGATAGATGCCGAGAGCGGCAATGTCACGACTCAGCTCGGTGGTGCCGTCGAAGTGGGTGAACGAGGTGAAAGGTGCCGGGTCGGTGTAGTCGTCGGCCGGCACATAGACAGCCTGCAGCGAGGTGATCGACTTGCCTCGGGTGGAGGTGATGCGTTCCTGCAGCTCACCCATCTCGTCGGCCAGGGTGGGCTGATAACCCACCGCAGACGGCATACGGCCGAGGAGGGTCGACACCTCGGAACCGGCCTGCACGAAACGGAAGATGTTGTCGATGAACAGCAGCACGTCCTGGTTTTCAACGTCGCGGAAATACTCGGCCATGGTCACCCCGGAGAGCGCAACCCGCAGTCGCACACCCGGAGGCTCGTCCATCTGCCCGAAGACGAGGGCGGCCTTGTCCAGCACGGTGGTGACGCCGTCGCCCATCACGGTTTCACCCATCTCGATGAACAGGTCGGTGCCCTCACGGGTGCGTTCACCGACGCCGGCGAACACGGAAACACCGCCATGGTTGGTGGCCACACGGGTGATCATCTCGGTGATGAGCACGGTCTTGCCCACCCCGGCGCCACCGAACAGGCCGATCTTGCCACCCTCCTTGTAGGGAGTGAGAAGGTCGATCACCTTCACGCCGGTCTCGAACATCTTCGACGATGGTTCGAGGGAGTCGAATGTCGGGGGCGGACGGTGAATGTTCCAGTGCTCTGCCGTATCGTGGCCCTCCTCGTCGAGGCAGACACCCATTACGTTCCAGATGTGGCCGAGGGTGGCAGGGCCGACGGGTGCCTGCACTCCATGTCCGGTGTTGATCACCTCGACACCGCGTCGCAGACCGTCGGTCGGCTTCATGGCGATGGCACGAACGCGACCGTCACCGATCTGCTGGGCGACCTCGGCCGGAACCCGGGTGACGGTACCCTCGACTTCGACATCGAACTCGATCTGGGTGTTGATCTCGGGCAGGTTGCCCGGAGCGAACTCCACGTCGACCACCGGGCCGGCGATGCCGACGATACGTCCGTTCTTGTGATCGTTGTCGGTAAGGGTCATGTTGGTGTTTCCTCAGGTCACGCCGGGGAGGCGTCGGATGAGACTTCGGTCAGGATCGCGGCGAGGTCTTCGACATCCCCACCGGATCCGAGGGCTTCGGCGCCGCCCACGATCTCCATGATCTCGGTGGTGATCGACGCCTGACGGGCCGCATTCATCTCGCGGGAGAGCTTGACGATCAGGTCGTCGGCGTTGTCGGTCGCCGACTTCATGGCCCGCTGGCGATTGGCGTGTTCGGACGCCGCCGCGTCGAGGAGTGCTCCGAAGAGCCGAGCCTCGACGTAACGGGGAAGAAGAGCCTCGAGCACGGCTTCGGGAGACGGCTCGAACTCGAACGACGCGGCAACCTCGGCCGATCCCTCGCCTTCGGTCGCGATGGTCTCGGTGCCCTCCAGCGGGAGGAACCCGGTGACCACGACCTTCTGGGTGCCCATCGAGACGAACTCGGTGTAGATCATCTTGATCTCGTCGACGTCGCCGTTGATGAATGCCGCGGCCACCTCGTCCGCGATCTCACGGGCCCTCTCATACGTCGGGTTGTCGCTGAATCCGGTGTACGAGTGATCGATTCGGTAGTTGCGAAACCGGAAGTAGCCGTTGGACTTCTTGCCGACGCAAAAGAGGGAGTATCGCTTCCCTTCGGCCTGGTGCGCCATCAACTCGCGCTCGGCCGCCTTGATGACGTGAGAGTTGTATCCACCGGCCAGGCCACGGTCGGCGGCTATGACGATATAGCCGACCTTCTTGATCTTCTTGGCCTTACGCAGGAGGGGATGGTTCACCTCGGCGCCACCGGCGGCAAGGTTCTCGATCACGTTCGTGATCCGCCTCGAATACGGACGCGATGCATCGGCACGTTGCATGGCCTTGACCACTCGCGTGGCCGCGATCAACTCCATGGCACGAGTGATCTTCTTCGTCGACTGGATACTGGTGATCCGTCGGCGAAGCTCGCGCTCCTTACCACCGGGCATCGATCAGGCCTCATCCCGTGAGGAGCGTTCCTCGGGCAACGTGGTGTCGGCATTGACGACCTTGGTGGTGGCCTCGGCCTGGGCCTCGGGATCGGGTTCGGCACCGCTCTGGAGCTGCGACGGGGTGAACTGCTCGGTGAACTCACCGATCTTGGCCTTGAGGGCGTCGGCATCAGGGATGGCACCGGTGTCACGAATGGCAGCCATGATTGCGGTCTCACGGGAATCGAACCAGTCGTGGAGCTCGGACTCGAATCGTCCGACGTCGTCAACCGGGATGTCATCGAGGAATCCGCGGGTGCCGGCGAAGATCGACAGGGTCTGCCTCTCGACTGGCAACGGACTGTTGACGCCCTGCTTGAGAAGCTCGGTGAGGCGGTAGCCCCGCTCCAGCTGAGCGGCCGACACGGCGTCGAGGTCGGAGCCGAATGCCGCGAAGGCCTCCAGTTCACGGAACTGCTGCAGGTCGCCCTTGAGGGTGCCGACCGCTTCCTTCATGGCCTTGACCTGAGCGGCCGAGCCGACTCGGGACACCGAGATTCCGACATCGATGGCCGGACGAATACCGGACTTGAAGAGGTCGTCCTGCAGGAAGATCTGACCGTCGGTGATCGAGATCACGTTGGTGGGGATGAACGCCGAGACGTCGCCGGCCTTGGTTTCGATGATCGGCAGTGCGGTGAGCGAGCCGGCGCCGAGTTCGTCGCAGAGCTTGGCGGCCCGTTCGAGCAGCCGACTGTGGAGATAGAACACATCGCCCGGATAGGCCTCACGCCCCGGCGGGCGGCGCAACAGCAATGACACCTGACG
>QIIW01000115.1 GCA_003231645.1 Acidimicrobiia bacterium
GGCCACTGCCCTGCCCATCTGCGCACCTCCTCGTGCCGGCGGAAATCTCGATCCGGTACTGTCACGGGCACTCCGTCGGTGTCATCGACGGAGTGCCACCGATCATTACGTTTGTGTTACGTAACGTTGGCGTTACCGATAGAACATGTCGATGCTATTACGGAAAGCAGCGTCTTGTCATCATCTCGTCCGGTTTCGACCACGGGGCGTGGCGAAACGATCAGCCCATGCCACCACAGGCACGTCATCGGGAATCCGGCCTACGATTCAGCCATGACACTCCACTGGTCTGATTCGCGCGTAGAAGTCCAACAAGCTCGTGGTCGGCCCGGTCGACAACAACGTCTTCGTCATCCGCTGCCGCGAGACCGGCGAGGCCGTACTGCTCGACGCCGCCAACGAACACGACAGGCTTCTCGAACTCTGCCGGACCCTCGGCGTACGCACCGTGCTCGAGACCCACGGCCACTGGGACCACATTCAAGCCGTGCCGGCCATCCGCGACGCCGGCTACGAAGTCGGGGTGACCGCCGCCGACGCGGCCATGCTCCCCAGCTACGACTACGTCCTCGACGACGACCAGACCATCGAGATCGGCCGTCTCCGCATCCACACCCACCTCACCCCCGGTCACACCCCCGGCTCCATCTCCTTCAGCGTCGAAGGCACCCCACTCCTGTTCAGCGGCGACACTTTGTTCCCCGGAGGGCCCGGCGCCACCGGCTTCGAGGGCGGCGACTTCCCGACGATCCTCCGCAGCATCGAAGATCGTATGTTCAAGGTTTTCACGGCCGACACGATCGTCCTTCCGGGCCACGGCGACGACACCACCATCGGTGCCGAGGTGCCCCACCTCGACGAATGGGCCGCCCGGGGCTGGTGATCACAGCGGCCGGGAACTCCGCCGCCATTCGCGTCGTCTCACTTCACGACAACCAGCCGACCCCACGAAGGATTCCCCGTCATGAAACGGCTCTTGGCCCGCCTCACCATGTTCATCGTCGTCCTCGGGACGTTCGCTTTGCTGGCCGCAGCCTGCGGCAGTGCCACCACCGATGTCGGCGCCGGTACGTCGCCCGACCAGACAACCACCAGCACTTCCACCACGACCGCCCCCACCACCGCGGCTCCCACCACCATCCCCGGCCACCTGCCTCTCGGGGCCGGCCCCTACCTGGTCGCCGACATCACCGTCGCCATCCACCCCAACGGCATCGACACCCCGGCCACCGCCAACTACCGCCTGAGCTGCCTCGGTGACACCGCCACCGTCAGCGGCGACGCCCCCAACTCCGCCCCACAGATGTGCCTGGCTCTCAGCCAACCCGATGCGCGCGACCTGCTCATCAACGGGGCACCCACCGATCGCATGTGCACCGAGATCTACGGAGGCCCCGACGTGGCGGTTTTCACCGGCAGACTCGACGGGCGGACCATCGACTTCACCGCCGACCGCGTCAACGGCTGTGCCATCAACGACTGGAACACCACCCTCGGCGATCTGCTGCCCTGATGGCGACGGCGGCGGGTGACCGATCAACGGGTTCTGTGGTGCTCCAAGAGCGCCTGCCGGGACAGGTCGCCGCGCACGGCAGCGACCGGCTCACCACCGTCGCCGCCGTCGAAGTCCGTCCGGCCCGGTTGGCACTGGCCAAGCTCCGTTTCGTGTTCCGCGACCAGTCCGTCGTGGAACACGACCTGCCGTCGGACCACAAGACCGGCGATTCCGTGGACGACATCGACCAGATCCGGCGGCGAGATGCCCATCACCATCTGAGCAGGTCCGGCCGCCACGAAGCACCGGCCGCACACGTAGCATCGGGGCATACCGCTCACGGAGGTTGTCTTGACCGAGATCGTCATCCTCGCGGGTGCCCGCACCCCGATCGCAAAGTTGTCCGGGGCACTGGCGCCTCTCAGCGGGACCGACCTCGGCGGGCTCGCCGTCGCCGAAGCCCTCAACCGGGCCGGCATCACCGGAGAACAGGTCGACTTCGCCTTCATGGGCCAGGTCGTGCAGGCCGGGGCCGGACAGGTGCCGGCCCGCCAAGCCGCCTTCAAGGGCGGCATCCCGCTGAGCGTGCCGTCCACCGGCATCAACAAGGCGTGTCTGTCGAGCCTCAATGCCATCGAACTCGCTCGCCGCATGATCCTGCTCGAAGAAGCCGAGATCGTCGTAGCCGGCGGCATGGAGTCGATGACCAACGCCCCCTACCTCCTGCCCGGAGCACGCGCCGGATATCGCTTCGGTGACTCCACCGTGGTCGACTCGGTCAACTTCGACGGCCTGTTCTGCTCGTTCGACGTGTGCCTCATGGGTGCCGGCACCGAGAAGTACGCGGCGTCGGCCGACCTGGCCCGAGAGCCACAGGACGAGATGGCCGCCCGGTCCCACGAACGTGCCGCCCGAGCCACCAGGGACGGACTGCTGGCCGACGAGATCGTGCCGGTCGAGGTCCCGCAACGCCGTGGTGATGCTGTCACCTTCGACACCGATGAGGGCATACGCATCGGCACGTCGGTCGAGTCGCTCGCCAAGCTCCGACCGGCGTTCGCCGAGTCGGGCAATATCACCGCCGGAAACTCCTCGCAGCTCTCCGACGGCGGCTCGGCGGTGGTGGTCACCACCAAGGCGGTCGCCGAGCGTCTCGGAGTCGAACCACTGGCGAGAATCGTGTCGTTCGGCGAGGTTGCCGGCCCCGACCCGTCGCTGCTCACCCAGCCCAGCCGAGCGACGACGGTCGCGCTCGACAAGGCCGGGCTGAGAGCCTCCGACATCGACCTGTTCGAGTTCAACGAGGCGTTCGCGGCCGTGGCCCTCGCGTCGATGGACGACCTCGGGCTCCCCGACGACATCGTCAACGTCAACGGCGGCGCCATTGCTCTCGGTCATCCCATCGGCATGACCGGTGCCCGTCTGGCCATCACCCTCGCCTACGAGCTGAAACGCCGTGGTGGCGGGCTCGGCGCCGCGGCCCTGTGCGGAGGCGGCGGCCAAGGTGATGCCATCATCCTCGAAGTCGACGGCTGAGCCCCGAATCGGATCGGGACCCGGTCAGCCCGATGCCTGAGGGAACGGAGCGTGCGACATGACGACATCGGTCAGCTCGACGACACACGAATCGGGCCCTCCCGCCATCAGTTCACCGAGGTCTGCCGCGGAGGTGACGCCCGCGTAGTCGTCGAGATCAACCTCAGATCCGGCGGTGACCAGCGGCGACGACGGGCCGTAGACGTTGTAGATCGTGAGAAGGTCGAGCACTCCGGAATAGAAGTACCAGGCTTCGAAGAGCGCGGCTTCGAAGCCTGTGACCACGGCAACGTTCGGCCTCCAGAAGCCGGCCGCCGTCTGGAATGGATTGCCCCCGGCGCTGAGCAACTGCTCGAACGTCATTTGTCCGTTGTTGAACAGTCGAGCACGAAAGAAGACGTCGTAAGTACCGGCACACGAATCGAGGGCCTTGGCGGAACCCTCGA
>QIIW01000090.1 GCA_003231645.1 Acidimicrobiia bacterium
TGCCCCCCATCACCCCACTGCCCCCCGTGTTCCCACTGCCCCCCATCACCCCGATGCCCCCCGTGTTCCCAACGCCCTGCATCCCCGGCCTCACCTGCTGATACCAGCAATTCCCCACCCTCCCATTCCGAGACTCGGGTGCCCTGACCACAGAAATCGTGGCTGGGCGCCCGAGTCTCGGAATCGCCGCGTGAGGGCGGCCCGGTCACATTGGCCCGACTAGGCTGACGAACGCATGTTCGATGAACTCAATCCTCAGCAGCAGGCGGCAGTCGCCCACACTGGTACGCCACTGCTGATCGTCGCCGGGGCCGGCACCGGCAAGACCAGGACACTCGTGGCACGGGTCGCCCGGATTCTTGACGACGGGGCCGACCCCAACCGGGTTCTGCTGCTCACGTTCACCCGTCGGGCGGCGGCCGAGATGATCGGTCGTGTCGCCGCCGTGGCACCCGACCGTCGCGCCGGCCAGGTCTGGGGCGGCACCTTCCACGCCATGGCCAACCGCTTGCTGCGCACATTCGGTCGCTCCGCCGGACTCTCCACCGGTTTCACGGTGCTCGACAATTCAGACAGCACCGACCTGATGGGCATGGTCCGCACCGCGAACGGGTTCGGCGAGAGCGGCAGGCGCTTCCCCCGCAAGGAGACGGTGGCCGGTATCTACTCCCGGATGGTGAGCAGCCAGGCGAGGCTCGGCGACGTTCTCGACACCGACTATCCATGGTGCACCGACCACGCCGATGATCTCAGGAGTATCTTCACCGAGTACACCCGCCGCAAGCGCGCCAACAAGGTCCTCGACTACGACGACCTGCTCCTGTTCTGGCGTGGGCTCACCGCCGGCCCGGTCGGCGACGAACTGCGACGCATGTTCGACCACATCCTGATCGACGAATACCAGGACACCAATCCGGTGCAGGCCAACATAGTGAGGGGCATGTGCCGTCCCGACACCGACCTGTGCGCGGTGGGCGACGACGCCCAGGCGATATACGGCTTCCGCGCCGCCACCGTCGAGAACATGTGGTCGTTCGCCGACCACTTCCCTGGCGCCACCACCATCACACTCGATCAGAACTACCGCTCCACCATGCCGATCCTGGCCGTGGCCAATGCCGTGCTCGGGCAATCCGGGGACCACTACGAGAAGGTTCTGTGGTCGACGCGATCCGACGGCGTAAAGCCCACCCTGGTCACCCACAACGACGAGGGTGACCAGAGTCGCTACGTGGCCACCGCGGTGCTCGACGCCCGAGAGCGCGGTATCGATCTGCATGATCAGGCCGTACTGTTTCGCGCCGGCCATCACAGTGACGGCCTCGAGCTCGAACTCACCCGGCGCGACATCCCCTACCACAAGTACGGCGGCCTCAAGTACCTCGAGGCGGCCCATGTGAAGGACCTCCTGGCGCTGCTTCGCATCCTCGACAATCCCGCCGACCAGCTCGCCTGGTACCGCGTGCTGTCGATGCTCGAAGGGGTGGGACCGGCGACGCTTCGACGCCTCGGCGACGAGCTCGGCATCGACCGGCAGGTCGACGAGTCGTTGTCGTTGTTCATCGACGGCGTCGGAGCGATGCCCCCGGCCGCCAACCGACAATCCCGGGAACTGCGAACGGCGTTCTCCCACTGCGCGGACGGCGGTATCAGCCCATCGGAACAGGTCGACCGGCTCAAGGGTTTCTGCTCCATGGTCTTCCCGGCCCACTACCACAACCCGGCGGCGCGCCTCGCCGACATCGACCAGCTCGCGGCCACCGCCGCCAACTACTCCTCCCGCGGCCGATTCCTCACCGAACTCACCCTCGACCCACCGAGCAAGACCGGTGAACGGGCCGGGCCGCCCCATCTCGATGACGACTGGCTCACTCTCTCCACCATCCACTCGGCCAAGGGACTCGAGTGGAGGACCGTGCATCTCATCCACGCCGCCGACGGCAACATCCCATCCGAGATGTCACTCGGTGACGACATTGGCCTCGGCGAGGAGCTCAGGTTGGTCTACGTCGCCATGACCCGCGCCAAGGACGAACTGACCGTCAATTTCCCGCTCCGGTTCCACGTCAATCGTCGGGCGCTCGATGACAGACACGTTTTCGCCCAGCTCAGCCGATTCGTCGAGCCGATCCGGGGGCTGTTCCATGAACCCGCGGCCGGCCCGGTCACCGACGACGAGATCGGCGGCCTCGCCGACGTGGGTCTGGCCGACGAGGTGGACACCACTCTTTCATCGTTGTGGGACTGATCCGTAGGCCGCGCTCATCGGTCGCTGCGGCGCGATCCTTCGACGATCCCGGCTTCCACCGGATGATCATGATCGAAGGGCCCATCCCCGATCAGCCGACCTCGAGGCTCAGGATGTGCGGTCGATGAGGGTGCCGACCTCTCTGGTGGCCACGAGGACGGTGGTGAGATCAGTGCGGGCGGCGCGCAGTTCGTCGATTGTCCGGTGGTAGCGGGTCACCGCTCCCTGGTTGGCCCGCGCCCACTTGTCGACCAGATGCATCGGTTCGGCACCATCCGGGGCGCCGTCGAGCACCTGAACGGTGAGATGGCGCTGGTCGTTGTAGAGATCTCCTCGCAGCGACAATCGGGCCATCGTCTCCCAACGGCTGTTGCGCGGCAACGAGAAGATACGGTCGCGCAGCCAGATGAGATCGAGTCGGTGGGCGATCGCGAAGTGGACGGCTGACACCGTGGCGAGCGGGGCACCGGTGGCCGACGCCGCCTGTACGATGTCGAGTGCGGCAACCGAGGGAGCCATGGCCGCGGCCCTCGACGCGATCTCCTCGGGGGCACCCGAAGCGACCAGATCCTTGAAGCCCCGATTGTAGGAAGACTTGTCGGCACCCCGGAGATGATCGGGCAGCACGCCCACCGTTTCCATGACCGGCTGGGCCAGATCAGTGATGGCATCGGCCGCGCTGAACGGCGCCGGGCGGTTGCGGAGCATCTTGCGGGTTGCCCGTTCGGCGAGTTGACGGATGCGCAAATGGATCGACAGCTGCTTCTCGACGTCGATTACCGAATCGAGAGCATTGATGTCGGCCGTGAAATCCTCGAGCCCGTAGATCTCCCACGCCGCCATGTAGGCGTCCGCGATCTCGTGGCTAGGTGCAGACGTCTCGTTGGAGAGCCGGTAGACCATCGAGATCCCGGCTCGATCGACAACCATGTTGGCCACCCGATTGGCAACGATCTCGCGACGCAACCGGTGAGTGTGGATGCGTGAGG
>QIIW01000136.1 GCA_003231645.1 Acidimicrobiia bacterium
GTTGGCGCCCGACTTCGTCGCCACCGGGGTTGCCGACGATGGCACCATCGAGGCGATCGAATCGCTCCGGCATCGCTGGATGGGTGTGCAGTGGCATCCCGAGATGATGGCGAGCCGCGCCGACGACCCGATCTTCGCCTGGCTGGTGGAGCAGGCCCGAGCCTGATCCGGCCCGAGCCGAACGACCCGGGCTGAACGACCCAGGTCGTGGTGCCTCGCGTCATGTACCGAACTCCCGTCAGATCAAGCCTTTTCGCTCTGTCGATCCCTCCCGCGCCAACCGAAACAGAAGGTGAACAGGATTCAAGTAGGGGAGACGTGACGTGAGGGCTCTGACGCCGCACCGACGGGTGATGCTGCTGGCGATCGTGCTGATGACACTGATGAGCGCAACCGTCGTCCTCGCAACGGCGAGCACCCTGATTCTTCGAAGTCGGTTCGACGCCACGATCGGATCCGACGTACCCAGGTTGCAGTACCTCCTGCACCTCGACCGCGACCTGTTCCGCGGTGAGCGGGCCCTGGAGATGTCGTTGGTCGAACCCGACCATGTGCAGCGCACAAATCTGATCAGTGAGTATGAGCGGCAGGTCGACCGCACCGCCAACTGGTGGGACAAGTACCTGAGCACATCGGCCGGACTGCCCAGCGAGATCGCCTGGCAGAACGACTATGCGACACAGCGGGTCGCTTGGATCACGTCGTCGGAATCACTGTCCGTGTTGGCCGGCAACGGCCAAGGACTCACCAACGCCGCTGTCGACAGCCAACTGGCGATCACCCAGAGCGACTTCGACAGTATGCGAAGCACGGTCTACAAACTCGAGGAGCAGGTCGGCGAGCCGTTGATCGACAGGGCCACCAGCGGGTTGCGTCGCCAGTCGACGGCGACCGTGGTGGAGATGCTGGTGCTTCTCATCGTCGGACTGGGGGCCGGCTGGGTCACCTCCGTGACCACCTATCGAGCGGCCCGGCGCCAGTATCGAGCTTCTCGAAAGCGCGACCGCGAACGGATCGACGACTCGGCCCGCGTGGCGTTCGAGGCCGAACTCAACCAGGCCCTCGACATGGCCCAGACCGAGGACGGTGCCCTGCAGACGATCTCACTCGTGCTCGATAAGGAAAACGCCGACAACCCAACCGAGCTGCTCCTCGCCGATTCCAGCCAGGCTCATCTCAAGCAGGTCATGAGCACCGACAGGGTCAACCGCGGCCCCGGGTGCCCGGCCCTCTCCCCGAGCGACTGCCCGGCGATCCGCCGCGGCACAACACTCACATTCCTCGACGGCAGCGCCTACGCCTCCTGCCCCAACCTCCGTGACCGCGGTGGCGATCCATGCCGCGCGGTGTGTGTTCCGGTGAGTGTGGCCGGGCGCACCGTGGGTGTACTCCACACGACCGGCCCCAACCTGGAGGCCCCCGATGCGAAGTTGGTCACCCGCATCGAGGAAATCGCCGACCGGTCCGGCGACCGAATCGGCGTGCTACGTGCCTTCGCCAAATCACAGACCCAGGCCGCTACCGACCCCCTCACCGGGTTGGCCAACCGTCGCTCGTTCGAGAACGAGGTGTCGGCGATGCTCAAGCAGAACCGTAACCTCGCCATCGCCTATGGCGACCTCGACCACTTCAAGAAGCTCAACGACACTTACGGGCACGATGCCGGTGACCGTGCCCTGCGCCTATTCGCGAGGGTGATCCGAGACAGCCTCCGTGACCTCGACATGGCGGCACGCTGGGGTGGAGAGGAGTTCGTGATCATGTTCGGCAACTCCGACGCCTCGACGGCCGCGGCGGCCCTCGACCGAATGCGCCAGAACCTGGTGATCGCCCAGGCCGGCGGCAACAGCCCTCCGTTCACGGCGAGCTTCGGGGTGACCGACACCGTGTGCGGTGGCGATCTCGAGGAGATGATCAACATGGCCGACGGCGCCCTGCTCGTGGCCAAGACCAACGGTCGAGACCGGGTGGTCATCTCGGGACGGTCGAGTTCACAGAGCCCCGGCGACACCGCCGGAAGTCACGAACCGACCACCGCCGGCGGCATCGAGGCTCAGGACGAAGCTCGGGTCTGAAGCACATCGACCCCGGCCTCGGCCTCATCGACGGTGACGATGAACCATCCGCCGTCGGCCAGTTCGAGCCTGATGGCCGAACCCCGCCGAAGGATGACGGCCAACCGGTGGAAGATCTTCAGGCTGCCACGGTAGCCCCAGCCGCCGTAGCGCAATGCGCCGGCGTCGATAGCGGACGACCGACGGATGTCGGATCGTCGGAGCACCACGGGGCGCCAGTAGGGCCCGGCGAAGTCGACCCGCAACGTGTCGCGGTCGATCGTGACCGTGACGTGCCGAAATGGTGCGATGAGCAGCGCGGCGAAAGCGGGCCCGAGTGCGGCCCAGCGATCGCCGGCCACGACCATGAGCACGGCCGCGAGCAGCGCGGTGATCGAGACGGGGGTGGCCCAGCGCGACTGGCACGTTCCGGTCCATGACGGTGTCATCGACACCGACTGTAGACATGTGACCGGCCGTCGCGCGGCCACGACACTCAGACCACGGCCACCTCCGGCGGAGGACCCACATAGCGGGCACTCGGACGCATGATCTTGCCGACACCGGCCTGTTCCATGACGTGGGCCGACCAGCCGATCGACCGGCTGACCGAGAACGTCGGGGTGAACATCGCGCGCGGCAATCCGGCCAGCTCGAGTACGACCGACGCCCAGTATTCGACGTTGGTGACGATCCTGGCGTCGGGTTTCCACGCTGCCAGTACGGCCAGAATCTCCTGCTCGATCGCCGCCGCCCGCCTAACCAGATCGCCACCGATCGACTCGGCGGCTTCACGCAGCACCACCCCCCGAGGATCCTCGGAGCGATAGACGGCATGGCCGAACCCCATGATCTTGTAACCGGCGTCGATGTGGAACCGCACCCAGTCGGCGGCCCGGCCCGGCTCTGCGATCTCATCGATCATCTCGATGCAGCGGCTCGGCGCGCCACCATGGAGCGGGCCCGACAGCGCTCCGACCGCCGCCACGAGTGCACCGGCCATGTCGGCTCCGGTGCTCGCCACCACCCGGGCCGTGAAGGTGGAGGCGTTGAACCCGTGGTCAACGGTTGCCACCAGGTAGCGCTCCACCGCGGCCGCGGCAACCGGGCTCGGCTCCGCTCCTGTGACCATTCGCAGATAGTCGGCGGCATGAC
>QIIW01000069.1 GCA_003231645.1 Acidimicrobiia bacterium
GGGTTCCCACGCGAAACCCCCGAACGAGAACTCGGCCAGGCACTCGAGAGTCGGATTCTCGATCGTGACCAGGTGCCGGGTCAGCATTCCCTTGAGCAGCTTGTTCCAGTGGGAGACGTTCACGAGCCGACCGCCCGGTCGCTCCTCGAGGAAGTTGACGTTGATCGCCCGGGCCGGTGTGCCGCCGATCCGCCAAGCCGCGGCGTGTTCGTTCGGCCGCAGGTCCCACACGACACGGCCGCAGGCGAGATCATCGAGCACCGGGCCCAGTCGGTCCCGCCACCAGGTCGAGAGCCGCCCGAGGCCGGGCAGTGTGGCTCCCATCCTCAGTTTGTAGTCGGGGATCGGATCGGATGGAGCCACCACGCCCCACAGCCCGGAGAGGATCATCACCCTGGCGAACAGGCAACGTTGAGCGGCGGCGGGAAGCGATTCGGGGTCGAGGGCGTCGTAGAGCACACCCGTGTAGCGCTCGATGGCAGGAAGGGTGGGCGACTCCTCGACCATGAGATTGGCCTCGGTGGCGATGTAGGTCGCATCGTCGCCCACGCCGAGGAGCTTGCGTCGTTGCGCCGCGGGCCCGTTCATCGCGAGACACAGGGCGGCAACCACCTGGCGGCGGGCGTCGTCGAGTTCGGGGGTCGAACCGCATCCCGACCACGGTGAGCCGTCACCACCGGGCGCCTTGCCCTCGGACGGCGGCAGAAGTATGAGAGGTGATCGGGCCACGGCCCGGCAGCCTGCCCGTTGGTTGGGGTCGAACGCCAGTCGGGCGCGAGACTCTGCATCGTGATCGATGCTTCCGTGACCCGAACCGCCCCCAATGCGATGGTGTGCAGCGTCGACCATCTGGCCACCGCCACCGGGCTCGACCTGCTCAGACGCGGCGGCTCGGCAGCTGATGCCGCCGTGGGTGCCAACGCGGTTCTCGCGGTGACCTCGCCCCACATGTGCGGGATGGGAGGCGACGCGTGGGCGCTCGTCCACGACGGCCGCGGGCGCCCCCATGCCCTCGACGCCTCGGGGCGGGCCGGATCCGGCGCTGACGCCGACCGCGTCCGGGCCGAAGGCATCACCCGCATTCCCCTTCGTGGACACGTCTGCGCGGTCACGGTACCGGGAGCGGTCGACGGCTGGCTGGCACTCCACGAACGGTTCGGGAGGCTGCCGCTCTCGGAGATCCTGGCCGACGCCATCGGTTACGCGGACCAGGGCTTTCCCGTCGCACCGCTGTTGGCGTGGACGTTGCCGATGGTGGCACGGGTCGAATACAACGAGCTGCCGGCCGAGCCGTCGGTGGGAGACATCGTCCGGCGCCCCGGATCGGCCCGGGCTCTGCGAGCCGTGGTCGAACACGGCCGTGACGGCTTCTACAGAGGTGAGTTCGGCGAGGGCCTGTTGGCGGTGGGCGCCGACGAATACAGCACCGACGACCTGGCCGTCAGTCAGGCCCGCTGGGTCGAGCCGCTGATGGTCGAGGCATGGGGGCACCGGATCTGGAGCCCCCCGCCCACCAGCCAGGGCTATCTCACCCTGCTGTCGGCCGCGATCGCCTCCGGGTTCGACATCGGCGACGACCCGGCCGGCACCCACATCCTGATCGAGGCCGCGGCCCAGGCCGGGTACGACCGGCCCGTGTCGCTGTTTGACGGCGCCGACGGTGCGGAACTCGTCTCCCCGCGGCGGATCGCCCCCCGGCGCGCCGCCATCGACCCGGCTCGGGCCGGGGTGCTCGACGTGCCCCCGTTTACCGGCGACACCACCTATCTGTGTGTCGTTGACTCCGACCGCATGGGCGTGTCGCTCATCAACTCCAACGCCAGCGGCTTCGGCTCGCATCTGATCGCCGGATCGAGCGGCATTTTCCTCCACGACCGCGGCCTCGGGTTTACACTCGAGCCCGGTCATCCCGCCGAGTACGGCCCCGGCCGTCGTCCGCCCCACACGCTGTCGCCGGCGATGGTCACCCGTCACGACGGGTCGCTGCGCACCGTGCTCGGCACGATGGGGGGCGACACTCAACCGCAGATCCTGCTGCAGTTGCTGGCCGGCACACTCGTTCACGGATGGGATCCGGGCCGGGCGATCGGCTCACCGCGGTGGAGGTTCACGCCGGCCGAGGGCACCGACGGATTCTCCACCTGGCAGCCTGGAGTTCGCCGCAAGGTGCAATTGGAGACGCCGGCGGTCGATGGTCTGGCCGACGCGCTCGCGGCGATGGGTCACCTCGTAGAGGTGCTCGACGATGCCCATTCGCAGTTCGGTCACGCCCACATGATCGAGGTGATGGACACGGGCGCGCTGGCCGGCGCGGCCGATCCGAGGGCGCTCACGGGAATGGCGGCCGGAGTCTAGGGACCGCCCCGTGGTGTTGGTGCGGGGGGCAGGATCACCGCGACCTGATTGCTCAGCCCGTCTCGGAATGGGTCACGGGCTGCTCGCCCATCCACTCGCGCAGAGTGTTCTTGAGCTTGGTCTGCTGGATGAACAGATCGTGTTCGGCCGGCACCTCGGTGGCGGCCTGGGGGGCCTTGAGATAGAAGCTCAGCCACTCCTGCACGCCGGCTGAACCGGCACGATGGGCGAGGTCCATGAACAGGGCCAGGTCGAGAACGATCGGAGCGGCCAGGATGGAGTCCCGGCAGAGAAAGTCGACCTTGATCTGCATCGGATAGCCGAGCCAACCGAAGATATCGATGTTGTCCCAGCCCTCCTTGTTGTCGCCGCGGGGCGGGTAGTAGTTGATGCGCACGACGTGGTCGATGTTTCCGTAGAGCTCGGGGTAGGTCTCGGGCTGCAGGATCGAGTCGATGACGCCGAGCTTGGAGACCTCCTTGCTCCTGAAGTTCTCGGGGGCATCCAGGACCTCGCCGTCGCGGTTGCCGAGGATGTTGGTCGAGAACCAGCCGCGTACACCGAGCATGCGGGCCTTGAAGCCGGGGGCCAGGATGGTCTTCATGAGGGTCTGGCCCGTCTTGAAGTCCTTACCGATGATCGGGACGCCCCGGGTCTCGGCCAGTTCGATCATGCAGGGTGTGTCGACGGTGAGATTGGGGGCGCCGTTGGCGTAGGGCACGTCGCTCTGGAGTGCGGCGTAGCAGTAGATCTGGCTGGG
>QIIW01000157.1 GCA_003231645.1 Acidimicrobiia bacterium
TCGTCGGACATGGGGGTCATCGGTTTGTCTCTCCCGACTCGCCGTGAGTCCGTTCATCCGGGTGTCGCCGCGGTCCACGATGAAGCCGCTGCCGGCCGGAACAGTAGTCTCCACCACCATGACGACCGACAGCGCGGCACTCATCAACACTCGTATCGGTGATGGTGTGGCCCTTCTCACCCTCAACCGGCCCGCGGCGCGCAACGCGCTCGACTCCGATCTGCGTCATCTGCTGGCCGACACTCTCGATGCACTAGGCAACGACGACACGTGTCGAGTGGTCGTGCTCACCGGCGCCGACGGCACGTTCTGCGCCGGGTTCGACCTGAAGGAATTGGCCCGCTCCGAGGCGCCGGACGAACTGTTCGCCGAAGCCTCGGCATACCACCGGTCCGTGCATGAATTCGCGAAGCCGCTGGTCGCCGCCATCGCCGGACCGGCGGTGGCCGGCGGGCTCGACCTGGCCCTCATGTGTGACATCAGGATCGCCGATCCCACGGCGCGTCTGGGCCAGCCCCAGGTGAAAATGGGGGTCCCGGCGGCGTTCGATCTGATCCGTTCGGTGGTAGCCGAACCGGTCGCCAGGGAATTGTGCCTCACGGGTCGAGTGGTCGACGCTGCGGAGGCCCGCCATATCGGATTGGTGAACCGCGTCGTCGATGATTGCCTGGCCGAGGCCCTCGACACGGCGGCCATCATCGCCGAGGTTCACGCCGCCGAGGACATGAAGCAGATGTTTCTCACCTCCCAGCCCCACCTGTTCGAATCCGACTCCGACCGATCCGGTGAGTGAGCAGTTTCCGACCGGCATCGCGATCGAGATCGCCGACCTACGGGTGGTCCGAGGTGACAACACGGTCATCGCCGGGCTGTCCCTCACGATCGAGAGCGGCGAGGTCGTCGGGCTGCTCGGTCCGAGCGGGTCGGGAAAGACGACTCTCATGCGTTCGATCGTCGGTGTGCAGCAGGTCGAGAGCGGCCGGCGGTGCGGTCCCGCGTCGGCTATGTGACCCAGGCGGCATCCGTCTACGTCGACCTGACGGTGACCGAGAACGTGCGTTATTTCGGGGCGCTCAGCGGGGCCCTGCCGACCGCGGTCGAGCGGGCGATCGACACCGTCGACCTCGGCGAGTTCGCCGACCGGATCGTCGGCTCACTGTCGGGGGGCCAGCGTGGCCGGGTGTCGCTGGCCGCGGCACTCGTCGGTGAACCCGAGTTGCTGGTGCTCGACGAGCCGACCGTGGGGCTCGATCCGGTGCTTCGCCGAGATCTGTGGGCCACGTTCCGCTCGCTCGCCGCTGATGGGGTCACCTTGATCGTGTCGAGTCATGTGATGGACGAGGCCGACGAATGCGACACGATCGTCTTGTTGCGCGACGGTGCGATGATCGCCCGCGAAACGCCGCAGGCCCTGCGCGACGAGACCGGCACCGACAACCTGGGTGATGCGTTTCTTCGCCTCATCGAACAAGGGGCCGCTCCACGATGAGCGCCCGAGCCACCCTCGCCACCGCCGAACGGGTCCTTCGCCAGTTGCTTCGCGACCGACGCACCATGGGTCTTCTCATCGTGGTACCGAGCCTGCTGCTGGTGATCCTCAAGTTCGCCTTCGATGCCCAACCGGCAACCTTCGATCGCATCGCCCCGGCGATGGTCGGACTCATACCGTTCATCACCATGTTCATCGTCACGTCAATCGCCATGCTCCGAGAGCGCACCTCGGGCACGCTCGAACGGCTCATGAGCATGTCGGTGGCGAAGATCGACTTGATGGCCGGTTACGCGATCGCGTTCGCGCTGGCCGCCACGGTGGAGGTTGTGGTCGCGTCGGTTGTCGTATTCGGGGCACTCCACTCCCCGGTGAGCCACCCCCTTGTTGCCGTGATCGCCGTGTCGGTGATGTCGGCGGTCCTCGGCACGGTGATGGGCCTGTTCGTCAGCGCCTTCGCGACCACCGAGTTCCAGGCGGTGCAGTTCATGCCGGCGTTCGTGCTGCCACAATTGCTGATCTGCGGACTTTTTGTCGATCGCAGTCGCATGGCCGGGTGGCTCGAGGCGATCTCGTGGGCCATGCCACTCACCTATGTCTACGACGCCCTCGATCGACTCACCACGCCCAGTGGTCTCGGCGATGCGTTTTGGCTCGACCTGGCCGTGATCTTTGCTGCCGGCCTGCTGTCACTGGCGCTCGGGGCCGCCACCCTCCGTCGCCGCACCACCTAGCCACAATATTGCCCGTCCCGAACAACACCGAATTGGGGCCGAGATGAACGAGACAACGCCGCAACCGACATCAACCGTCGGGCCGAAAGGGGAGATCGCCAACCCGGCGCTCATCGAGCACTCCGCCAAGTTCGAACCACGAAGGTGGACCGTGGCCGACACGGTGCACAGCCTGGTGGGATGGGGACTCGCGAACTGCACGGTGATCGAGGCCCCCGAAGGGTTGATCGTCGTCGACTCGGGCGAGTGCGTCGAGGAGGCCGCCGACCACGTTGGGGAGATCCGCTCGTTCACCGACGCACCACTCGCGGCATTCATCTACAGCCACTTCCACTACGTGAACGGAACGGCAGCCTGGTTCCAAGGATCGGATCCCGCGACCGGTCCGAACCGCCCCGACCCGACCGATGGTGTCCC
Source organism: Acidimicrobiia bacterium (assembly GCA_003231645.1). Lineage (GTDB taxonomy): Bacteria > Actinomycetota > Acidimicrobiia > Acidimicrobiales > Aldehydirespiratoraceae > SZUA-87. Next base: position 2,641 of record QIIW01000157.1, read on the forward strand.
GATCTGGGCCCACCATCTGCTACCCGCCAAGGTGGCCGCGTCAGCCGCCGAGACCGGCCCGTCGTGGGTGAGGCGGGGGATCACCCAGTTCGGGGCATTCCTCCCGACCGAGGGGCCCGACGCCATGCCCAACATGGGTATCGGCCCGTTCATGTTCAACCCGGCCCATACGATACGCACCCCGGGCCATCTGTCACCCACCCGTCTCGTGACCGACTTCCCGGCCGAGATCGACCTCGGAGGGATGAAGGTCGTCTTTCATTCGGCACCGTCGGATTCGGACGACTCGATGATCATCCACCTTCCCGAACTCGGGGTGGCGATCAACAACAACCTCTGGCCGGCGCTGTTCAACATCTACCCGTTGCGGGGCGAGCCCTACCGCGATCCGCAGATCCTGCTCACCGGACTCGACCTGCTGCGTGACCTCGAACCCGAACACCTCGTCGGCGTGCACGGCCCGCCCATATCCGGACGGGAACTCGTGCAGGAAGCCTTGCTCGACTATCGCGACTCGATCGAATTTCTCTGGGACCAGACGGTGAGGGGCATCAACCACGGTGTCGACCCGGACGTACTCGCCCAGGAAGTGGTGCTCCCACCGAGGCTGGCCAACAGCCCGTGGCTGAAACAGCACTACGGCCTGGTGAGACATCATGTCCGCCAGATCCACGGCGGGGTGCTCGGTTGGTGGGGCAATGACGGGGCCGAACTGGTGAGTCACCATCCAGCCGACGAGGCCCGCCGGATCGTCGAGGGGTTCGGCGGCCGAGACGAGGTTCTGGCACAACTCCGGGCCGCCCTCTCCGATGGTGATGCCCCATGGGCAGCACGCCTGGGTTCCTGGCTCGTCAAGGCCGACCCGGGCGACGACGAGGCCAGGAAGGCCAAGGCCGCCGCGTTGCGGGAGATCGGCCGGGCGACCACTTCAGCCAATGTCCGGGCCTTCGTGCTCACCGAGGCGCGCGAGCTGGAGGGTCTCACCGACCGCTCTTTCATGACGACACCGATGATCTCGCGGCACACCGCGATGACCGCGCCACCGGAGACCTTCCTACGTTCGATGCGTGTACTGCTCGATCCCGAGCTGGCGGGCGATGTCTACACCCGGCTGGTGGTCGACATGGGCGAGGGCATCGGGGCAATGGCGCTGCACGTGAGAGGCGGCGTGGCGGCGTTCGAAACGCTGCCTCGCGGTCCAGCTGACGCGACTGGACCTGGCGGCGTGGGCCGACCTGGTGAGCGGAGGCGAGACGATCCGGGAACTCATCGAATCGGGGCGACTCGAGATCGGGGCCGGCACGCTCGAGGATCTGGCCACGTTCATCGCCGTGTTCCCCGACTCGACGATCCGGGTGGGTTCCTGACAAGGAGCCGCTCACCCGAACCCCAACTTCTCATGGGAAGCGGATCAGCAACCATCGATCAGCCTGGTGCGGGCCCCGTTGGCCGCC
>QIIW01000028.1 GCA_003231645.1 Acidimicrobiia bacterium
GGCTATCTCAGAAACTTCGTTCGTGTTCATTGCACAGATCCTTCCCGGACCACGACACCAAGTCGCGGACCAGATCGGACCACCCCGCTTAAACACACGAAACGACAGTCCCTCAGAAGGCCTGGAAACTAGCGGTTTCCGGGGCTTTGTCGTTCTCTGGCGAGAGTGGCGATCTTCCGGGGTGTCTACCGGCGCTAGCCGCGATCGCTTTGTTTCCGGGGGTTGGGTCGGTGGATGGATCTGCCGGCTGGGGTGGATGAGGTCGGCGAACTTGGTGGCCGCCGCGGCGCCCATGCCCGGGGAGCAGGTGTTGGTAGGTGTGCATGGTGAAGCCTGGGTGGGCGTGGCCGAGGCGTTCGGAGACGACCTTGATCGGCACGCCGGCAGCGACGAGTAGCGATGCGTGGGTATGGCGGAGATCGTGAAATCTGATTCGGGGTAGACCGGCTTCGATGCTCGATCGGGTGAAGAGTTGGGAGAACGACTCTGGTGACGGCGCTCGGTGGTGGGTGTTCAAGAACATGGGCGTGTCTGGCGCGATCACAGCGCTTTCTCGGGCCAATCGACGCTTCCATCGAGCGAGCACGCCGATCGTGGTTGTGTCGAGGTCGATTGATCGGCGGCTCAGGCGGGTTTTGACTGGCGCTTCGACCGTGCGGCCGGCGGCGACCTGTCGGGTCCGGGCGATTGACAGGGTCGTGTTGGTTGTGTTGAGGTCGCGCCATTGCAGTCCAGCGAGTTCGCCGCGGCGGATGCCGGTGTACGCGGTGAGGTGGAGCGCTGGGTAGAACCGTTTGGGCTTGGTGTGGGCGAGGAATGCGGCGAGCTGGGTGGCGTCCCAGATTGCGGGGAGGGTCGAGCGTGTGTCGGGCCGTGGCGGCCGGGCTTTGGTGGCTGGGTTGGTGTCGATGAGGCGCCGGTCGACGGCAAGATCGAGTGCGTTGGAGATGGTTCGGTGGATCTCCAACACGGTCTTGGCTGCGAGGCCGTTCTTGCGTCGACCGCCGTGGCGAAGGAGGTTCTGGGAGAGCGCGTCGAGGTCTTCGGGCCGGATCTGATCGAGCGCGATGTCGCCGATGCGCGGTGCGATGTTCTTCTCAAGCATCCACTGGTACCGGCATCGCGTCGAGTGGGACAGCAGCGGCTTGGAGTCGATCCAGGTCGTGGCCATGAACTCGCCAAGAGTTCCAGGCCGACGGCACGGGGGACGCGCTTGATCCACGCGCATCTTGATTGCTTCAGCGGCAGATCGGCTGGCGCCGGCTGGGTGCCAGCGGCGGCGTTCTCGGCCGGTTATGGGGTCGCGGCCGTTGTAGGCGACGACGTAGAAGTGTTGTTTGCGTTGCACGATGTATGACATCGCCATCTATCGGCTTGTTGGGTCGTCAACCCGAAGATCACCGTGGGCGGGTCGAGTTCTGAGAACACATCCAGGTCCCACCGCCGGATCGAAGCCCATTCGGGCCGCGAATATCATGCACAGCAGTTGGGTAGAAGTGTGCGGGTCGTCGATGCCGCCCGGCTCTCCAGGGTCAGAGTCCTTCGCGTCCACAGCTGTCTGCGATGATGGGCGACATGATGAACGTTGAGGTCGTCGTCGCGCACAGCGAACGCGCAACCCTGCGTGTCGGTGACGTGTTCCTGAAGATCGACGCTGATCAGACCCGCACCGACACCGAGGTCGAGGCGATGGCGATGGCGCCCGTCCCGACCCCCGAGATTCTGTGGCGGAAACCGCCCGTACTCGCCCTTGCTGCTCTCCCGGGGACAGCACTCGGCCACCTCGGCGAGCCATCGACCGCATCATCGACCGCGTGGGCTGCAGCAGGTGCCGCCGTCCGGGCGCTGCACGACGCGCCGCTGCCGCCGTGGCCCGGTCGAAGCGTCGACTCGCTCGCTTCGCGCCTCGCCAGTGAGTGCGAGTGGCTTGTAGCCAACGACGTGCTGCCGGTCGAGGTGGTCACACGCAATCACCGGCTCGCCGAGACAGCGCTCCGACGGTGGACACCGGTGTTCATCCACGGCGACTTGCAGGTCGACCACGTCTTCGTCGCCGGTGACGAGGTCACTGGCGTCATTGACTGGTCCGAGGCATCCCAGGGCGACGCGCTGTTCGATCTCGCCACCCTCACACTTGGCCACCCAGCGCACCTTGGCGACGTCATCGCTGGCTACGGGACCGACATCGACGGTGACCTCATCCGCGCATGGTGGTCGTTGCGATGCCTGTCGAACATCCGCTGGTTGGTCGAACACGGATTCGGCCCGGCCGACAAGCTGGCCGAGGTCGCTGTGCTGCGATCTCGGCCGTAAGCCGCACGAACCGCGGCACGCAATCTTGTGCGTTCGGGTCCCACTCAGACACCGAACGTACAACGTCACGCCGTCCCGTGCGCCCGACAACGGCGCAGTCGGCACGGCCGCGCCCACTCGAAAGTCACGCTCCTCGACGGTCCACGGCAAGGGCGGTTGTGCGTGGAGCCTTGCTGAGTCGTCCGGTAGGTCCGTCAGTCCTTGCGCTGAGCTCGGCGCCCGCGACGTCCACACCTTGTCGACCGTATCCGTTTGTATTACACTATCGGCAAGTGGCTGAACTGTTCGATATCGACGCACTCGATGAGGTCGACCCCTTCGAGATCGACTCTCAGGCCGCTCACCTGTTCAAACATGCGCCCTTTGGAATCGATGATGTCTTCGAAATCTGGTAATCCGACCCGATCTTCTACCCGGCCGTCCCGCCGGCCCATTGGCTGATGGTCGCCCAGATAGGAGCAGACGTTCTTGTGGTGCCGCTCGTTCCGCCCGATTCAGGCGAGGTGGCCCGGTGTCGACCGATCGGGTGCTACATCGCCGCGAAACATCTCGCCGACCGTTACATGGAGGATCGATGACCAAGAAAATGACCCGGACCGAAGAGCACGAGTTCTACTCCGACCCC
>QIIW01000036.1 GCA_003231645.1 Acidimicrobiia bacterium
CCCACCGCTCCCGGCTCGGTGTAGTAGCCGAAGTCGGTGCGCCGCCGGAAACGATTGACGTCGGTCGCTTCGCCTTGCGGGTCCGGGTCGCTCTGGTGGTTACCGTTACCCACTCCGAGCGAATGCCAGTAACCGCCCAGAACGCCGTCGCGATCGGAGACGTCGATCACGTAGTTGCCCGGCGGGAGGAAGTCGAAAATGTAGTTACCGGGGTTGGTGCCGGCACCGAAGGGCGAGGTGGTATCGAGGGTTGCGAGGGTCGTCGTGCTGCCGATGCGCCCCTCTCCCGGATCGAGCTGACCGTCGCCGTCTCGATCGAAATAAATGTCGACCGTAACGCCGCCGATCGCCGGCTCGTCGTCGTCCGTGCCCAGCAGCCCATCGCCACCCGCGGCACCGTCGAAGAAACCGTCGGCGTCGGTGTCGAGCCACACCAGGTTACCGAGCCCCTTGGGGTCGACCGGGCGGTAGCCGAAGTCTTGCTCCACGTTGACCCCATCGATCACTCCGTCCGGGTCAAGCGCGAGGTTGACCACCGAGGAGCTGTTCTCATCGCCGTTGTTGAGGATCCCGTCGTCGTCCGGGTCGACCGTGTTGGTGAGCCCGGCGGGCAGGGTCGAGGTATCGACGGTCACCGTGAAGGTGCCGGCCGGATTGAGGCCGCCGAAGCTGTAGTTGCCGTTCTCGTCCGTGGTGGTGGTGAGCACCGTGCCCATGCCGTCGTCGAGGGTCACCGTGACCCCCTCGATACCCTCACCCGGATCGGGGAGGCCGTCGTTGTCGACATCGAGGAAAACCGTGTCGCCGATCAGCCCGGTGCCGGGGCCGTGGCCAGCCGGCGCGTAGCCGAAGTCTTGCGCCTGGTTGGATACCGGCGCCGGGTTGGCGCCGGGCGAATCGAGATCGACCGTGCTGCGGTTGTCCAGAGTCGCGTCCGGGTCGCCCGTCTGGGTCAGCTCGCCGAGGACGTTGTCGCTGTCGTTAACCCAGATCTGGTAGATCCCGTCGGGCAGGCCGCTGAACTGGTAGTTGCCGTTGGCGTCGGTGGTGGTGGTGGCGATCACGTCGCCACCCGCGTTCAAGAGCGAGACGGTGACCCCGGGGATACCGGCCTCGCCCACGTCTTGCACCCCGTCCCCGTCGGCGTCGAACCAAACGGTGTCACCCACGGTGTTGTTCTCGGACGCGGGAGGCTGATAGCCGAAATCGGCGTTGAGGTAGACATCGCCTGGGCCGAGAATTACCGGCGCGGTGGTCAAGTTGTCGGGAGCGGTCGCGGTCACCCCCGGCTCGTCCGGGTCGCCGGTCTGCGTGTAGCCGGCCACCGGACTACCCGCGGGCACCACCTGCACCTGGTAGGCGCCAGGCGCCAGGCCGTCGAAGATGTAATTGCCGTTGGCATCCGTGGTAGTGGTTCCGGCCACGGTATAGACACCGTCGCCGTCGGGGTCGGAGAGCAGATTGACCGTCACCCCCGCGGCGCCGATCTCATTGGGATCTTGCACCCCGTCGCCGTCGGCGTCGATCCAAATCCGGTCACCGAGCGCCGCGGTGGGGCTGCCGCCCGGCGTGTTGACATCGCCCGACGGGTTCCAGTTGTAGCCAAAGTCGCCGGTCAAGTTCTCTTGGCCAGGGCCAAGAGTGATCGAGTAGCCACTGCCGGAGTGGTCTTGGTTGCCGAAGTCGGCCCCGGGGAAGGTCGAGGGCGGCGTTTGGGTCAGCCCGGCGGCCAAGGTGGTTTCGTCAACATCGACAAAGTAGGTCCCCGGCGCCAGGTCGCGGAACAGGTAGCCGCCGTTGGCATCGGTCACCGTTTGGCTCAGTTGAATGCCGCCCGAGTCGCGCAGGATGATCGCGACATTGGGAATACCCACTTCGCCCGCGTCCTGAATACCATCGGAGTTCTCATCCAGCCAGAGGTAGTTGCCCAGCGCAGCGCGCGCTCCAGTGGCGACGACGCCCGCGTCGACATCATCGCGAGCCTGGCCGGCGGTCACCGTCACGGTCGCGGTGCGGCCGGTGATCGGGTCGGCGTCGCTACCGGTTGCCGCCGTACCCTGGCCCGGCAGGGTGAACTGGAAGCCGGTGGGCAGGACGAAGCCGATGCGGTAATCCCCTGGCGGCAGGCCGGGGAACTGGTAGAGACCGCTGCCGTCGGTGACCGTGGTAATCGGGTTGCCTAGCGCGTCGTTGATCGGCGCGCCGGCACTGTCCAAGAGCTGCACGGTCACCCCCGGCACGCCCGGCTCGGTGCCGTTTTGAATGCCGTCGCCGGTGATCCCACCACCACTGCCGTCGTCCAACCACACCCGGTCGCCAATCGCGGCCAGGGCATGGTCTTCGACCTCACCGCTCGATACCCGTCCGCTGGGGCCGAAGCCGGCGAGGTCGGCATCGAAGCCGAACCGGAAGCGGCTGTAGGTCACCCCGACAGTGCCAACCGGCACCGCGATGGTGAAGATCTGAGCGGTGGTGCCCGCGGTGACGACGGTGGTGTCGATCGCCAGGTCGGCCGGCTCGAAGGTGCCATTGCCGTTGAAGTCGATGAAACCGAGCAGGCGGCCGGTGGTCGCCGCCGGCAAGGTGGTGGTGACCTGAATCCGGGCCTGCCGACCGGGCATCAGCGGATCGAGGAAGAGGACCCCGGACTCGTCGTCGATGCCGTTGGTGTCATCGCCATCGGCGGCCGCGGTGGGCTGGCCATCGGGGTCGTCGTCCACCGTCGTGCCCAAGGAAATTCCGGGGAGAATCGCGTGGCGAGGGCCATTGCTGGCGATCAGCGTGGCGTAGGGACCGTCGGGCAGATCGCCGTAGTCGACCAGCACCTCGACAAAGCCGCCGTCCGCGTTGTGCTCGCTCTGCCCCGGTCCGGCGGTGGTCAAAACGATGGTCGAGAAACCTGGATTGAGGGCGCCGGTGTC
>QIIW01000156.1 GCA_003231645.1 Acidimicrobiia bacterium
CCGAGTGCGGTCAGTCCGTCGATCAGGTCACCGGGGTCGTAACTGGCCACGATCAGGTCGGGTTGATAGCCGGCAATGGCCTCGACGTTGGGTTCGTAGCCGCTCAGATCGGTGACCGGGGCGTCGGCCGGGTAGTTCGAAAGCGAGTCGACCGCCACCACCTGGTCGCCGGCGCCGATGGCGAACAGGATCTCGGTGGCGGTGGGCGACAACGACACGATTCGCTGCGGCATCGCGACCGCCTCGGAGGTGGTCGGCGCCGTGGTGGTCGCCGGGGCGTCGGTGGTGACCGCAACCGTGGTGGTGGCCGCCGACGTGGTCGACGGGGCGGCGGTCGAGCTGCCCGACCCGCACGCCGTGGCGAGTACGGCGAGCACCGCCAGTGTGGACATGAGACGTTTCATCGGTTGTACCTCCTGTGGCTCGAGGTTGAGGCACGAGCGACAGGGGGTGGACCGGTCGCACGAGCCGTCCCTTTTCCTCGAGGGTCGGGTCGTGAGTGTCCGTTGAGAGGCGACCGGACTCATTCGGCTTCTCGATGTGAGACGTCGACTTCACCGTTGCGGGACAGCGCCGGGTTCCAACCGGACTTCGCTCCTTGCGGACTCGGGCAGCCTAGGCCGACAACGCGTCGAGACGACCAACCGCGTCGCTGATCGTCGGCGAAATGAGTTCGTTGCAGCTCAGAAAATCAGCGACGACCCCTGCCATATGACCCACTGCGAGCCCGGTGGGCCTATTGTCGCCGCCATGAACTCCCCGGGCTCCCGCCTGCTCGCCGACCGCTACACCAACAAGGCCACCGCCTTCACGATCGAGGAACGCGACCGCTACTGCCTCCACGGGTTGCTCCCACCCGTCGTCGAGGACCTCGGCACGCAACTCCGTCGGATCCGCACCGAATACGACTCGAAGCGCAAGGACCTCGACCACCACATTTTCTTGAGGGCCCTGCAGGAACGCAACTCGGTTGCCTTCTACGCCTTCGTCGCGCAGAACCTCGACGAGGTGTTGCCGATCGTCTACACACCCACGGTCGGCCTGTCATGCGAGCAGTGGTCCCACACATATCGCCGGGAACACGGCCTGTTCGTCTCGTGGCCCAACCGCCACCGCATTCCGGAGATGCTGGACAACGTCGTGGGCGACAACGAGATGGATGTCGTCGTGGTCACCGACGGGGAACGAATTCTTGGTCTCGGTGACCTCGGGGCCGGCGGCATGGGCATCCCGATCGGGAAACTCGCCCTCTACACGGTGGCCGGAGGGCTCGACCCAAGCCGAACTCTTCCCGTGATACTCGATGTCGGCACCGACAACGAGGAGTTGTTGTCGGAGCCGCTCTATCTCGGCTGGCGTCATCATCGGGTGCGCGGTGACGAGTACGACGAGCTGGTCGACCTGTTCGTCGACGCCCTGCGTGATCGCTTCCCGAGGGTCCTGCTGCAATGGGAGGATTTCGCGCAGGTCAACGCCAACCGGCTGCTCAACCGCCACCGTGACCGAATCTGCTCCTTCAACGACGACATCCAGGGCACGGCCGCCATCACCGTGGCCGCCATCACAGCGGGCCTCGGCAATTCCGGCGTCCCACTGCGTGACCTGCGCCTGGTGGTGGCCGGAGCCGGTTCGGCCGGCACCGGAATCGCCGGGCTGGCGTCCAGGGCGCTGGTGACCGCGGGGTTGTCCGAGGACGAGGCCCACGCCCGGTGCTGGCTGGTCGACCGCCACGGCCTGCTCCACGACGGAATGGACGCCTTGTTGCCGTTTCAGGTGCCCTTCGCCCGACAGTGGGCCGATGTCGCCCGTCTCGCCGACGCCGACGGCAGGATCCCGCTCGCCGAAGTCGTACGCCACGTCGCCCCCCACGCACTGGTCGGTGTCACCGGCCAGCCCGGCCTGTTCTCAGAGGAGGTGATCCGGGCACAGGCGGCCGGGGTCGACCGACCGATCGTGTTGCCGCTCTCCAACCCGACCGTTCGGGCCGAGGCGATACCCGCCGACGTCTTCGCCTGGTCCGACGGGCGGGCCCAGGTCGGAACCGGCAGCCCGTTCGACCCGGTTACGATCGCCGGCCGCGTCCGTCACGCGTCGCAGGTGAACAACATCTACATTTTCCCCGGTGTGGGTCTCGGCGTGGTGGCCTGCGGTGCGCGTCGCGTCTCCGACTCGATGTTCACCGCGGCGGCCACCGCCATCGGCGAACTCGACCGCGGCGATTCCGACCTGACCGACTCCCTGCTGCTTCCGCCGGTGTCGGACAGCCGTATCGTGTCGAGGCGGGTCGCCGTCGCGGTGGCGCGCTGTGCCGTGGGCGAGGGTCTTGCCGATCCGCTGACCGATGACGAGATCGAGGCCCGGGTCGATGCCGTTGCCTGGGAGCCTGTCTACCGGCCGGTGCAGGAAGGTTCGGTCGACCAGTGAGAATCGAGGACTACGCACTCCTGAGTGATTCCAGCACCGCCGCGCTCGTATCGCGCGACGGTTCGGTCGACTGGTTGTGCCTGCCCCGCTTCGACTCCCCCGCGTGCTTCGCCGCACTACTCGGTGACGATGACAACGGTTGCTGGTCGATCAGGCCCCTGGGCCCGTTCACGACCGAACGTGCCTATCTCCCCGGAACACTCGTGCTCGAGACGATCCACCACACTGCCGACGGCACCGTGGCGGTGTTCGACGCCATGGTCCCGTCGGGACGTGACCATCGAATGGTCCGCATCGTGGAGGGGCGGTCGGGCACGGTGCGGATGTCGACCCGTCTGGTCATCCGGTTCGACTACGGCTCGATCGTTCCGTGGGTCACGTCTTCGGGTGGTGAGTTGGTGGCCATTGGCGGTCCCGATGCGTTGGTGCTGCGAAGCGACGTCACGCTCCACGGCGAGAACCA
>QIIW01000059.1 GCA_003231645.1 Acidimicrobiia bacterium
GCAGCGTATCCATCTTCCCAGGGGAACTTGCCGTCGATGTCGTCGTAGCTGAGCTGGAGAGCAGGTACCGAGTGGTCGTCCGGGCGGTCGTAGAACCGGTTCGACTCGAAGACGATCTCGCCGGGGTTCGGAACCGTCTCGGGGATGATCTGGTGAGGCCACTCATCGAACGTCAACAGCTCGCCTGGCAGCAGCGTTGCACCGGCTTGGATGCGTCTGGCGAGGTCGTTGAGGACACCCACCGCGGTTGCGGGTGGCACCCCAACGATGAGCAGCTCGGGGTGACCGAGCCCGAACAGTCCAACGGTGTACGCGAACGGTGGTTCATCGGAGTCGGACTCGCCCGTACACCCCGGGGTAACGCAGGCCCCACCGCCGACGTACTGGATGAACCATCCGCATCGGCGGACAACGTCGGTGATGTGGGCGTCGTGTTGATCGTAGAAGGCTTGTGTTCTGGCATCCATCGTGGTTCCTTTCTGACCCGCCGCTGCGTCGTACCTCGATCGTATAGAGGCCCACCGACAGAATCGTCGCCGCCGACAGCGTGGACCCCCGATACGCCACGTTCGTGGACGAAACTCGACCGACAGCTTCATCGGCAGTGGTATGCCGACGGTTCGTCTCGTTACCGGGCCATCCGCATGCCGTTGGCGATCACCGCGAACTCTGAGAGCTCATGGGCGAGTACCGCAGCCGGGAGGGCCAGCCAGCCGACGAGTGCTCCCGGGACCAGGATGACGAGGATCAAGATCGACAGAGCGATGTTCTGTTGCACGATCCTGCGGGTACGGCGGCCGATCCGTACGGCGTCGACGAGTCGAGTGAGGTCGTCTGCCATGAGCACGACATCTGCCGTCTCGAGGGCGACGTCGCTGCCGGCGGCTCCCATTGCGATGCCGACATCTGCAACGGCAAGCGCCGGGGCATCGTTCACGCCGTCGCCCACCATGGCGATACGGCCATGTGTCTCCCTGAGCTTTCTCACCGCAGTGGACTTGTCCTCGGGCCGCAGCTCTGCTTCGAAGGTGTCGACACCGACGTGTGCCGCTACGACGGCTGCCGTACGCTGGTTGTCGCCCGTCAGCATCACGAGTTCGTCGATACCGAGCGAGTGGAGTTGCTTCATAGCTTGTTGAGCGTTCTCCCTGATGACGTCGGCAATCCCGAACAGACCGAGAACTCGTTGTGGATCGGCGACGACGATCACGGTCAAGCCCCGCTCCTGGAGCGACGCGATGGTCTCCGCGACGTCATCGAGATCTGCACCGTTGCTGGCGACGAGGTCCGGTGAGCCGACGGTGTAGCGGGTACCGTCGACTGTTGCTTCGGCACCCGCGCCGATCAGCGAGCGGAACTCGGTCATCGGGAGCGACTCGGTCGCCGTGTCCCGCGCGTAGTCGAGAACGGCGCGGGCGAGAGGGTGCTCAGACCGGCTCTCGACGGCCGCGGTGATGGCGACGATCCGGCCCTCGGTCAATCCGTCGAGTGGGTGCACTTCTGCCACCTTGGGCTTGCCCCGTGTCAGGGTGCCGGTCTTGTCGAGCGCCAGTACCCGCACAACTGCCAGGTTCTCGAGGTGGATACCGCCCTTGATGAGTACACCGTGACGTCCGGCGTTCCCCATCGCAGCGACATAGGTGACCGGTATCGAGATGACCAGGGCACACGGTGCCGCGGCGACGAGAACGGTTGCAGCGCGTATCAGCCATGTCGACCAGTCACCGGTCATGAGGCCGCCGACGACAGCTACCAGTGCGCCGATGGCGAGCACGGCAGGGGAGTATCGGCGTGAGAACTTGCGCATCCTCCGTTCGCTGTGTCCCTTTTGCTCCTGGGCTTCGGTCACGAGATGGACGATCTTCGCCAGCGTGTTCTCCGTCGATGTCGCGGTTGCCTCGATCACCAAGGCCCCGGACGTGTTCAAGGTCCCGGCGAACACCTGGTCCCCTGGAGCCTTCTCGACGGGGATCGGCTCGCCCGTCACAGAGGACTCGTCGATCGCAGAATTGCCGTCGTGAACGATGCCGTCGGTGGCGACAGCCTGTCCCGGCCGAACGAGGAACCGGTCGTCAACGGCGAGCCGATCAACGTCGATCTCCTCTTGCCCACCGTCTCTCAACAGCCGTGTCACGCGCTTTGGTGCCAGATCCATCAGGGCGCGAATGGCGTTTCGAGTCCGATCCTCGGTGAACTCCTCGAGAGCCTCTGAGATCGAGTACAGGAACGCCAGGGTCGCCGCCTCGCCCCAAAGTCCCAGAACACCCGCGGTCACCGCGGCGACCGTCATCAGCAGCTCGATTCCCACGATCCGGTCCTCGACGAGTAACTCGACCGCCTCGGCGGCGAAGAAGCGGGCTCCCACGAGCATCGCCGAGACATAGACCCAGGTGCTGAGGGTTCCGGCGCCACTGAGTCCGATGACGAAGCCGAGCGCCAGCAAGATCCCAGAGGCTGCAGACCACCGCACTTCGCGGTTCTGCCACCAACGCTCCCCGTTCGTCTCCACGGGGTCCTTGGATTCGAGGGTTGCTTCTTCGCTGCTCACCGCTCACCGACTTCGCCGTAGTTCGGGCAGAGTTCGACTTCGTGCCCGATCTCGGTGAGGAGCAGTTCTGCACCCTTCAACATCGCAATGACCTCAGGGAACGCGACCCGGTAGAACACCTGCCGACCCTCGATACGTGAATCGACGAGCCCACAATCGCGCAGGCAGGCAACATGGGTCGAGATAGTGGACTGTGAACGACCCAACCTCTCGACGAGATCGGTGACTCGTTGTTCGCCATCGGCGATTTCGACGAGGATCGCCAGGCGAGTCCGGTCGCCGAACCCACGGAA
>QIIW01000159.1 GCA_003231645.1 Acidimicrobiia bacterium
CCGTCGGGCAGGGGCAGCGTTGATGCGTCGGCGCGAACCAACGGGGCGCACGACGCGTCGGCCTCCGCCAACATCCCGGGCGACAGGTCGACCGCGGCGCTCACCTCACGGCGCGATGCCAGCAACGCCGTGCCCACACCGGTGCCGCAGCCGAGTTCCACGAGACGACCGTCGCGCACGCCGCCCCGCTCCAGGGCATCAACGAGACTCGCTGTGCGTTCCGGATCATTGTGGCTGTGGTGCCAGTCCGGGGCGAGCTCATCGAACACGGCGCTCACGTTGGAGGCCTTCTCGGGGCTCCAGTCGTTGTGTTCTGCCGCCTCGCGGGTCACCACCCTCATCGGATGGTCGACATTGTGGGCTCCGAGTTCACGATACGGAACCACCGGATCGAGGTGGGTCACCGTTCCGGCCATGTCAGGCCGGCGCCGGAATCTCGTCGAGACCGCCCATGTAGGGCCGCAGCGGTTCGGGAATGCCGATCGAACCATCGGGGCGACGATGGGTCTCGACGAGGGCCGCCCACACACGCGGCACGGCAAGACCGGAACCGTTGAGGGTGTTGACGACCCTGGTGCCCTTGGCATCGGACGGGTGGTATCGGATGTTGGCCCGCCGGGCCTGGTAGTCGCTGAACCACGACACCGACGAGACCTCGAGCCAGCGATCGGCACCCGGCGCGTAGGCCTCGATGTCGAAGGTGCGCGCCGAAGAGTTCCCGATGTCGCCGGTGCATAAATCAAGGATCCGGTAGGCAAGGCCCAGATCACGTATCGCTCCTTCGGCCCGGGCCAGGATGTCGGCGTGGACCGTCGGCGACTGCTCAGGCGTGGCGTAGGAGAGCAACTCGACCTTGTCGAACTCATGGACCCGCAACAATCCACGGGTGTCGCGGCCGGCCGACCCGGCCTCGCGGCGGAAACACGACGTGTGGGCCATGAACTTCATGGGAAGATCGGCCTCGTCGAGCACCTCGTCACGCCCCAGAGAGGTGAGCGGTACCTCGGCGGTGGGAATCGCCCACAGGTCGTCGCGTTCGAGGTGGTAAGCATCGTCGGCGAACTTCGGCAGGTGACCGGTGCTGATCATGGTCTCGGTCTTCACGACGGTGGGAGGGCGGATCTCCTCGTAGGCATCTCGGTTGCGATCGAGCGCGAAATTGATCAGGGCCCGCACGAGACGTGCCCCCATCCCTCGATACATCACGAACATGGCGCCCGACATGCGCACGGCACGGTCGACGTCGAGGATGCCGAGTTCGGTGCCGATGTCCCAGTGAGCCACACGCTGGTGCTCGGCGTAGGCGTCGGGGTCGTAGCCCTCGACGCGGATGATCACGTTGTCCTGCTCGCCGGCGCCGTCGGGGCATTCGTCGGCCGGGATGTTGCCGACAGTGAGAAGAATCTCACGGACCCGCCCCGACAGGTCCTCCACCTCGGCGTTGAGCTCATGCTCACGTTGGCCGAGTCGACGACTCTCGTCCTGTAGCTGCTCGGTCTCGGCCGACTTGGCGTCTCGTCGCAGTGACCCCACCTGTTTCGAAATGGCATTGACACGGGCCCGGATGTCGTCACGCTCGGCCCCGAGTTCACGTCGACGGGTGTCGAGCGCAATCACCCGGTCGAGCGGCTCGGTGCCGTCGCCTCGGCGGGCGATGGCCGCCTTCACGACCTCCGGCTCGGTGCGGATCCGTCGAATGTCGAGCATGGCTCGACCGTAGCGCGACCTCAGGCTCTTTCGGGGGGTATTTCGACCGGCGGCGGACCCGCCCTCTCGAACTCGCGCCCGACGTCGGCGTAGGTGATCAAGTGGCCGGGCGTGTTGGTGCGGCGGTGCTCCAGATCGCTGCGGCGATCTGTTGATCCTGCTGCACACTCATGCCCCACATCCGATACGGAATGTCATACGAGCGGTAGACCGCATCGCCGGCGAACGCCAACCAGCCGGCCGGAACGGTGGGGATGATCGACATCAGGAAGAGGTAGATCATCTTCCCCATCTCCGACATCTGGAGTTCCTTCAGCGGCCCGAGAACCGGGAACCACATCAGCATGCCGAGCAGGAAGTACGACACGTGGTAACCAGTCAGGTGGGGGTGGGTAGCCAGACGCCGGTGGTTGACGAGGATCTCATTGAGGGATCATAGGATGTGGGCGTTGCACAACACGTGGCTGGTGCCGTAGTTGAAGTAGACCGGGAGTCGGTCATTCACGACCGTGCCGGTGTAGGTGCCGAGCGGGCCGGCTTCGATGGTGGCCTTGTCGCGTCGACCGACACGAAGCAGCGTCAACGCGGCGGTGCAACACACGTGCACCCACAGCGAGGCCTTGGCCGAACGCACCGGGTTTCATCGGCGTGCACAACCGGGGCCGACCCGAGCTGGTCGCTGACGGTGGCGACGAAGCCGTCCAGGGCCCCG
Source organism: Acidimicrobiia bacterium (assembly GCA_003231645.1). Taxonomy (GTDB): domain Bacteria; phylum Actinomycetota; class Acidimicrobiia; order Acidimicrobiales; family Aldehydirespiratoraceae; genus SZUA-87. The sequence goes on from QIIW01000159.1 coordinate 2,420, forward strand.
GCGGCCTGGCTCATCCAGTTGTCCAAGGTCCCCGTCGACACGTCAACCCCGAACAGGTCGGTCAGGGCCAATGCGCAGCGTTCGCGGGGCAGATGCTGAGCGCACATCAAATAGAGGGCGTGGGCTTTGATCGACGGCCCGTAACACGCGGGCGCGGGCGCTTCCGAGGGGAACTCGGCGGTCGTCTCGCACCCACATCTACAGCGGTACCGCTCGGCGCGATGCTCGGTCACCACCACCACCGGATCGGGCAACGAATTGCCGCCGGTCGTGTAACCATAGGCGAAGGCGGCGGTCATCAGCGCCAGGCCGACTCCGAAGTAGAACTTGAATCCCGTTGTGAACATCAGTCCTACTTCGTGACGTAGACGATGTACCAGGTGATCGCCCACATGGCGGCCACGGTGTTCCAGAGCATCGCTACGGCGGCGATTCCGTCGCTCCGCAACGGGCTGTATTGCCCGGCCAACGCCCGTACGAAGGTGAGAAAGAGGAATGCGGCGGCGATGATCAGGAAGACGGCGAAGGCCCCGTTGATCATGAAGAAGAAGAACTGCGCCTGCTGAGCGGCCGGACCGGCCG
>QIIW01000103.1 GCA_003231645.1 Acidimicrobiia bacterium
GCGAACTTGCCGTCCATCGAGGAAGCGCTCGATACGGGGGCCATCGTGTCGCTCAGCCCCACGAGGCTCAGCATCCGTGACCTCCCGATTGACTGACCAACCGGCAACCAACACGGATTGCCCATCCATTTGCCCATCCACTGGGCGACACGAGCCGATATCAGACGACCGGCGGGCCGACCACATGTGCTCTGACCAGCCCAAACGAACACGAGCACACCCCCCGACACCGTTCTTGGGCGATTCCTGAAACGTGAGCGCAGGTTCGAGTCCTGCCGGGGACGCCATGAGAGACCAGTTCAGAGGAGGTGAGCCCCGAGATCGAAGCCACGGTGTTGCCCAGGCGAGATTGCCCGCCCAGCCGTCGGATCGTGGCGGTCGGATCGTGGTGCGCTGGAGCGGTGGCCGGGTCGATGACGGGGGGCTCACCGCCAACGCCGGAACGGTCGGTGAACCCGTCGAGCTGGGGCACAACCGGGGTGAACTCGAGTGGTCGCCGATCTCGATGCCTGGCACTCCGAGCTTCGCCGCCGGGCGGCAGGGGCGGTAGGCCGCCGGCCCCGAATTCCGTCAAGCGCATCCACGCCGTGTTGCGCACCGCTCTCGCCCAGGCGGTGAGGTGGGGATGGATCGCCACCAACCCGGCGTCCAGACCGACAACGTCCACGCGACACGATTCATCCGCGCGGGGGTGACCGACGACAACTGGATCAGGCTTCAATCCGCCGCCCGCCGAACGGGCGTGACCATCACCTCATATGTGTCACAATCCGTTGGCCAGACCTATCGCCGATGATCCAGCGGCGTATCCATGACAGCTGCCGGCCGGCGAATACGAGACATACGGGGTGGTTGGGCGAGCCGTCGAGGATCAACCCGAACGGCCTTGACATCATTCGGGGGCGTACCGTCAACGCGGGCGTTCTGACGAGGCGGCCACGATGTCGACCCGAGCCTCGAATCTGTTCCGCAGTTTCTCATTGCTGATCGCCTTCACTGTCGTGATCACAGCATGCGCATCACAGGGAGGGGGGGGAACTCGACCGCGTCACAGAGCGGCTGGTCAAGGACAACAAACGAGTCGAGTTCGGTTCCGGCAATGGCCCGAGGCTCGAGGTCGGCCGGACGTACGTGATTCCGCTGGTGCCGTTGGGCGGCGGATGGGCCCCGCTCAGCTTCTCCACCGTGACTCCCGTGGTGAACGGGGTGATGAGCGTCGGCCCCGAAGTTTCCAACCCCGCAACCAGGCAACTCGACGGTGCCACACTCGACGACTTGTCACCCTGTTCGCTTCGACGAAACCCGACCCGGCCGCGGCTGCCCACATGGACCTCCCTCCTGAGAAGAGGGTCGCCGCGGTGACCGGGGCCACCGACCGGTAACCGCCACGCCATGGCGACCAGTATGTATCACATTTGGTGATACGCTTCCGGTCATGACTCGAGCAATATCGGTTCGCCTGGACGACGACGCACTCGGTGCGCTCACGAAACTGGAGGCCACCGGGCTCAGTCGGTCAGAAGCCATCCGCCGCGCCCTGGTCGACGCTGCCGACAGGATGCGCGACAAGCAGGCTCTCGCCGCGGAGGTCGCAGCGCTCGAAGCAGACGAAATCGACCGGGCTGAAATGCTCGAGGTGGCCGACCTGATGGAGCAAATGCGTGCACCGCGGTGACGTCTTCGGACTGCAACTCCGGCGAGGCAGCGGCCACGAGCAGCACGGCAACCGGTTCGGCGTGATCGTGCAATCGGACGCACTGCTTCCCAGATCCGTGGTACTCGTCGCGCCGACATCGACCAGCGCCAGAGCGGCCTCCTTTCGCCCGGAGATCAAAATCAACGGAACACCCGCACGAGTGCTCGTCGAACAGACCGGAGCGGTCGACGCCACCAGGCTCGGGGATCTCGTCGGGCACCTCGACCCGGAAGAGCAGTGGGGCGTCGACGAGGCGCTGCTCACCGTGCTCGACCTGAGATAGCCCCCAGCCCACCTCAGGCATCTGGCCGGGTTGCCGATCCGCACGGCCATACGGAACTGCCACTCGGGACTACGATGCGCGACTACGACGCGGGACTGATGGGCGTGACCGTCTGCCGCAGCCCGCCGGCGGCAACGACAGCGAACCCAAAGCCGGCGTATGAACAGAACCCGACGGAGGTGCCGATCGGCTCCGGCCCGACCGGAAGAGAGGCAAGAACCATGGAGGTGGTCAAGCGGGGGACTCTGGCCGGAACGTATCCGCGCCGCTTGGTGGGATACGGCGCAACCCTCGGACTGGCCTCGTTTGTCGGGTCGCTGTTCAATCACGTGTACCACAACTACGTGGACGCCGGACCGTCGGAAGCGTTCTATCTTGGAACGCTCAGCTTGGGGCCTGCCGTGCTACTCGTCGCCGCTGCTGAGCTCACGGATCGGGCTCTACTGAGTGTTCATCTGCTGATCGCCGGTGGCACTTTGGTGATGTGGTGGCTCTTTGCCGCGAGCGACTCCTCAACCTCGGCACTGGTCTTCCTCTACGGCTGGCTGGTCGGTATCCCAGTCGCCCTCGCCGTCGCGATTGCATCGAAACCTCGCCTGTGAATGGCGATCAGCCCTACCGAACGCGATGCTTTCCCAGAGGGACGAGACATGGTACCGGCTGAGGGCCCGATTCACCGTTCGGTTTTCGGGGTGGCCGGGTCTGGGGGCGGGTCGGCTGCCGACATGACCGTCGCCGGCTCCGGGCACCCGTCCCCGCATCGCAGC
>QIIW01000076.1 GCA_003231645.1 Acidimicrobiia bacterium
CTTGCGACCTGGTGGCTGGCGCCAGCTACGCCCGCTTCCGCTTGAGCTCAGCCGGCGGCCTGAACCCGACCGGCGGCAGCTCCGATGGTGAGGTGGAGGACTATGCCTTCCTGCTCAAGGGTGTCGACTGGGGCGACGCTCCCGACACCTTCGGCACCACCATGGCGGCGATGGGCCCGGCCCACATCATCGTGCCGGGTTACCAGCTCGGTTCGGCCAACGACACCGACCCCGACGGCCAGCCGACTCCGGCCGCCGACGGTGACGACACCGACGCCGACGGCGACGACGAGGACGGCATCGACTTCGGAGTCGGCGGCCCGATGGCGGCCGCCTGTTCGACCGGCAATCCCCTATCCGTGACGCTCACCGACACGGCCGGGGTCGGTACCGCCCTGCTCGACGCATGGATCGACTTCGACGGCAACGGCGCCTTCGACCACCCGGCCGAGCACCTTTTCGGCGGCACCAGCGCGCCGCTCGCGGTGGGCGTCAACAACCTGACCTACGACGTGCCCTGCGTGGTGGTGCCCAATGGCGGCATGGCCCGGTTCCGTTTGAGTTCGACTGGCGGCTTGACGCCGACCGACGCGGCTGGCGGCCCCGCGACCGACGGTGAAGTCGAGGACTACGCCTTCGAGGTCAAGGGCATCGACTTGGGTGACGCACCCGATACCTATGCCACGAATTCCCGGCTATCAACTGGGTGCCGCCAACGACACCGAGCCGGATGGCCAGCCGACGCCGATGGCGGACGGTGACGATACGGACATCGAAGGCGACGACGAGGACGGCGTGGTGATCGCTGGCGGGATGGCGATGGCCGGAGCCTGCACCGTGGGCAACACCCTCGGCGTGACGCTCGACAACACGGCCGGCGTTGCGACTTCGCTATTCGACGGCTGGATCGATTTCAACGGCAACGGTGCCTTCGATCATCCGGCCGAGCATCTCTTCGGGGGCATCAGCCAGGCGCTGGTGATCGGCGCCAATGCGTTGACCTACGCCGTGCCCTGCAACGCGGTGCCCCAACTGTTGAGCTTCGCTCGCTTCCGTCTGAGTTCCGCGGGCAGCTTGCCGCCCGATGGTGCCGCGGCGGACGGTGAGGTGGAGGACTACGTGATCCAGCTCAAGGGTGTTGACTTCGGCGACGCCGTCGATAGCTACGCCACCACTCTGGTGGCGGGGGGGCCTTCTCACACCATCGTTCCTGGCTTCCAGCTGGGCGCGGCCAACGACACCGAGCCGGACGGTCAACCGACCACCGGTGCCGATGGTGACGACACGGACGCGGACGGCGACGACGAAGACGGTGTGGGCTTCGCCGGAGGCATGCCGATGGCCTTCGCCTGCGACTCGACCACGGTAAGTGTGGAGTTGATCAACACGGCGGGTGTGGCCCTGGCCCTGCTCGACGGCTGGATTGACTTCAACCGCAACGGCCTCTTCGACCATCCGACCGAGCACCTCTTCGGTGGCACCAGTACGCCGTTGGTGGTGGGGGTTAACTCCGTTCCCTACGACATCCCTTGCGATGTGGTCCCGGGCGCCAGTGCCGCACGTTTCCGCTTGAGTTCGGTGGGTGGTCTACCGCCCAACGACGCGGGGGCCGGTCCGGTGCTCGACGGTGAGGTCGAAGACTACGCCTTCCTGCTCAAGGGGCTCGACTACGGCGACGCTCCGACCGGTTATCCCACCCTCTTGGTGGACGACGGCGCCCGTCATGTCGTCTTGCCGAACCTCAACCCCACCCTGGGGGCGAACGTCGACACCGAGGCGGACGGTCAGCCCAACGCCAACCACATGGGTGACGACCTGGCCGGCGTACCGGACGACGAAGACGGTGTGACCTTCTCCGCCCCGATGGTGCAGGGCGGCGCGCCGGTGGACATCACCGTGACAGCCGGGCCCACCGGTGGTTTGCTCAACGCTTGGATCGACTTCAATGCCGACGGCGATTGGAACGATGCCGGCGAGCAGATCGCCACCGACCTTGCCGTAGCGGGCGGGAGCACCACCGTTCTAGCGGTGGCGGCTCCGGCCGCGGCGGTGCGCAGCACGACGTGCGCCCGCTTCCGCATCAGCTCGCAGGCAGGTCTGACCCCGACCGGGCTCGCGCCGGACGGTGAGATCGAGGATCATTCCGTGGGCATTGGCACCGAGGACCCGATTATCGGTCTGGCCAAACAACTCCTCTCGGTCGACCCGATCGGCGGCGGCGAATTCCAGTTGGTCTTCGAGCTGACGGTGACCAACCCTGGCAACGTGCAACTCTCCAACGTGCAGACACAGGCCGACCTGGCGACAGCCTTCGTCGACGCAACGGGCTTCGTGGTCGCTTCGGTGACGGCGGTGGGAGTAACTCCAAACCCGGCCTTCAACGGCGACACCGACATGGATCTCCTGGCCGGAACAGACGTGCTGGACACGGGCGAGGTCGGCGTGGTGACCCTCACCGTAGTCCTCACCCCGGGTGGTTTCGGTGGTCCCTATGTGTGTTCGTCTATCGCCACCGCGATGAGCCCGACCGGCGCTCCGGTCTCGGACACCTCGCAAGACGGCGACGATCCCGACCCGGACGGCAACGGTGATCCCGGCAACAACAGCGACCCGACGGTCTTCAGTCTGCCGCTCTCACCGGCGGAGATCCCGACCCTGTCTGAGTGGGGACTGATCCTGATGGCCCTACTGCTGGCCGCCACGGCGGTGCTTCGGATGCGCCGCCGCTGGGCGGAGGTGCGCGAGTAGCCGAACGTTCAGAGAATGTGACCGGCTCTACTCCCCTTGAGTCGGTCGCTTTCGTCCCCCTGGCGCGGGAGACCTTTCTTTGCGGTCGGGTCGTCTGTGCTGGGGGGGTATTGGCTGTCCACCTTTGCCCCAAGGGACGGAGAGTCCCTTTTGTTGCTAGGATCTGCCTTGCGGCTCCGTTGGGGGAGCGCCGCACCTTCCCAGCAATGACTTTCCGCGCACGGGGCCCCGGATCCGACTGTGCGCCTCTCGGATACGATGATGAAAAACACCTTTGCCGTAGTTTGCCTGTTCCTTCT
>QIIW01000087.1 GCA_003231645.1 Acidimicrobiia bacterium
GCACGATCCTCACCGGCCAGAACCCGGAACACACCTTCGCCCCCGGTACTTACGTAGTGTCGCTCACCGTGTCGAACGCGGCCGGTTCCTCGATCCCTTTCCCAACATCGATCTCCGTCGCCTCACTGCCCGCCGCTGACTTTACGTTCGGTGGCACCGGCCTTGAGGTGAACTTCGCCGATGCGAGCACGAACGTTCCGACGGGGTGGATGTGGGACTTCGGCGACACCACAACGGTCGCGATCCAGAGTCCCACTCACAACTATGCCGCGCCCGGTACTTACACGGTCACGCTCACCGTCACGAACGCCGCGGGTCAGGGCGCCCCACCTCGTACCCGCACCGTCGTTGTCGATCACGCTCCGCCGGTTGCCGCCTTCACCTGCGACGTTATCGTTGGCGGTGGCGTTAGCTGCAACGGCGCGATCTCGAGCAATGAGGTCTCCTACTCTTGGGTTGCTCCCGATGCAGTGCAGCCAATCAGCGGGCAGGGCACAGCCACTCCGGCGTTCATCTTTCTCGCGTCGGGTACCTTTCCGATAACGCTCACGGTGTTGAACGCGTCCGGTGCGCCCGACTCGACTACTAATAACGTGTCCGTCACAGTCCCCCAACCGCCAGGGCAACCGATCATCGAGCTCGACTCGAACGTGAACGGAACGGTCACAGTGTCGGCCACCGCCAGCAATTCTCCGACGGGGTGGAGTTGGTCGGCTCCTCCCGACGGTTCACCGGCCACCGGGTCGACCCAAAGCTTCACGACCACCTATTCGAGCGATGGCATGAAGACTATCGAGGTCGTGGCGATGAACGCCGTCGGATCCTCACCGACCGCGTTCATCGTCGTGCCCGTCAACGTTTCGCTGCCGCCGGTGGTGACATCGGTGAACCAGACCGGCATCGGGCCAAGCGTCTCGGTTAGCGGCGTGGCCACGAATTCACCGACCAGTTGGGATTGGAGCCTCCCCGGTGCGTCGCCGAGCACTGCAACCGGGCAGAGCCCGACCTTCAACTTCACCGTGAACGCCACCTACAACGGCACCGTAACGGCGACGAACGCCGACGGTACGTCGCCGGCGTTCGCCTTCTCCGTCGTCGTGACCGGGATCGTCCCGACCGTCACCCAGGTCAATTCGCCCCCCAATTCCGGTGGCACGGTGACGCTCGCCGGCAGCGCCACGAACTCGCCGACGTCTTGGTCGTGGTCGATCCCGACCGGCACCCTTGTGTCAGGTGGAACTACTGCGACACCGACGTTCACGTTCGCGACCGCCGGGCCAAAATCGGGCACGGTCACAGCCACCAATGCCAACGGCACGTCGGCGAGCTTTCCGATCTCAGTCACCGTCGTTGGACCGGCTGCCAGCTTTGACTCGGATACCGGCCTGCCACTCCCGCCACTCACGGCCGCCTTCACGAACACTTCAACACCGCCAACGGGCGCCACGTACCTCTGGGAATTTGGGGACGGTATGACCTCGACCGCTCAGAGTCCTAGTCATACCTACGCGGTGGGCGGTTCCTACTCGGTCACCCTCACGGTCACAGTCGGACTGTTGTCGGACTCGACGACCCCCCAAGTTGTAACGGTTGCCTGACTCAATCGTCGTCTGCGGCCGCTAGGGCTTCGCCCGTTGAGCGTTTGATCGTCCAGCGGTCGGCGGGTAGGTGATGCTCGCGGGCCCAGGTGATCGTGAGTGAATCCGAGCCTGCCATCTGGAGTAGGTCGGCGCCGATCTCGGCGTGTTTCAGGTACAGGCCGATCCGGCGGGTTACCCCGCTGCTCTTTACCCACAACTCGGCTGTGTCGCGCCCCGCGATGGCACCTGAGAGAGTTGCCACCACCCGCAGCAGGGTGCCGAGATCACTGTCGATCTTGCCGACATCGTGCAGCAGCGCCGCGGCGATCACCGGACGGTCGGGCGAGTCGAGTGCTTGCTCGACTCGGCGCGCAACACCGATGGCGTGGCGACGATCCTGACGGCTCATGCGAAGCCACAGCTCCTGCTCGCCGTCGAGCATGTGATCGCGCGCCCATGTGTCGTCGGCTGCGGGCGGCCCAAAGGGAATGAGCGAACCAAAGAAACGACGCGTCAGATGCGCGGCGCTCATCGAAGATCCGCGCGCTGTGAATCATCTGCGGCGGTGCTCGCCCGCGGATGCGCCGCGCGGTACTGGCGCACCAAGAGTTCGGTCGAGACCTTCGTGTAGAGCTGCGTGGTCGAAACCGAGGCGTGGCCCAACAATTCCTGCACGGTTCGGATGTCGGCACCGTGGTCGATCATGTGGGTGGCACAGCTGTGGCGCAGAACATGAGGGGTAAGTCGGTCGGCGATGCCCGCTGTGAGACCATGCTTTCGCACGATTCCCCAGATCCCCTGACGGGAGATTCGCCCACCACGACGATTGAGAAACACAGCGCGTTCGGCCTGGCGTGTCGCCCAGGTGTCGGGCACAAAGGCACT
>QIIW01000162.1 GCA_003231645.1 Acidimicrobiia bacterium
ATCCGCGGCCGGCCCCGGATGCGGGTTTGCCCGAGCCGACGGCTTCGAAGGGGTCGGCTTCATGCTCATCGACGGTGTGATCACGCGAGTCGACGTCGACTCCGGCCCGACCGCCACGGCCTCAGGGGCCAGGATCGGAAGCACCGAACAGGAGATCAAAGACCTCTTCCCCGGCCTGATCACGGTCAGTCCGAACCAGCTCATCAACGGCAACTACCTGACGCTCACACCCACCGACGCCAGCCTTGCCGACTTCCGGGTCGTGTTCGAGACCGACGGCCGGGTCGTGACTCGCTACCGGGCCGGCAAGACACCCCAGGTGGAATGGGTCGAGGGCTGCGCCTGAGGTCGAAGGCAACGACGACGGCGCTGTGGACCCGCGTCACCAGCGGGCGCGGGCCTCTTCCGCGAAGCCGAGAGCCCCCGCGATGACCAGGGTCGAACCCTCACCATCGGGCACAGTTCCTTCCCACCGGCCGAACACCTGGTGGACCTCGTTCATGACGATGCCGATGTTGGTCCGCCCGTGGCGATCGTGGACCGGAATCAGTGTGACATCGAGATCCCCGCTCCCGGATCGCACCCGCCATGGTTGCATCGGGTCGTCCCATCGGTACCGCCAGTCGAGTTCCTCACCGATCTTGTGAAGCCGACCGTCGACGAACACGCCGTTCTCGGTGAACCCGGTTCCGTCGGTCCACTTGGCCCCGAACTGCAGGGCGATGTGGCGCCCGTCCGCGCTGCGGCCCGCTCCCCCACCCCAGTTCCAGTTGGTGCGGTAGGGCCAGCGACCACGGCCAACATCGAGGATGCCCCACGCATCTCCCGACTCTCCGCCGAACTCGACCGGACGACCACCCAGGACGGCTCGACCGGTCGCACGTCTGCCCTGATGCTTCGACGTGAACTGGAACCGCTTCTGCGACCACGGGATCACGACGTTGAGGCACTCGTACCCCGCCGGCTTCGCAACTTCGACGTCGAGGCTCCCTGTCGACCCGTCGGGTTCAACCCAGCGGCCGTGGATCTCGGTCATCCCCGGGCCGTATTCGATGTCGATGTCCAGCTCGTCGCCGTGGTATCCGACCTCGCCCTCACACACCCGGTCGGGCAAGTCGATGCCCCTCGCCAGCGGTGTGGTGACAGATCGGCCGCCGGATTCATGTGATCCGAGATCGATCCATTCGACGCCGGCCAGGCCGATGAGGTCGATGTCGGCCAGAGTGGCCGACACTGCGAACTCGCCGGATTGGACAGCCCAGTAGTCCCACCGTTTCGTTCTTCCCCACACGCCTCGCAGGTTCGTCGTGTGGAGCGGACGGCGCGACCACCCGAGAGCGGCGGGGTTGAGTCGACGACCGTCGGGCGAGCACAGGTCCACCGGCTCGGTGAGTTCGGGTTCGTGGGTCGCGCTGATCCCGTCACCGTAGTCAGAGGGTCGCCGAACCCGCCGAATCGGCAGGCGACCGCAGTGCGATCTCCGGACCGGATCCTGCCATCACGTCCTCAACCTCAGAATCCGTAGAGTTCGGTCGGGTTGTCGACGAGGATCCGGTGCAGGGTCACCTCGTCACCGGCCCATGCCGCCACGAGAGTTGCCAGGGAGCCGGGACCGGGCGGATCGGATTGACCGGGATGAGGCCAGTTGCTCGCCCACAACATCCGCTCGGGGGCCTGGGTGACCAGGGTACGGGCAAGCGGGGCCACGTCGGGATAGTCGGGTGGGCCATCGACCGACGACTCGTAGGGCGCCGAGAGCTTCACCCAGCAGCGCCCGCCGTCCACCAACGTCTGCAGCGCCGCGAACGACGGGTGGTCGACCTTGACCGGCGCCATGAACCGGCCCACATGGTCGACCACCAGATCGCACGGTAGGGCCGCCAGGTCGCCGAGCCGGCCGGCCAGCTCACGCCCATTGAGTTGAAGCTGGACATGCCAGCCGAATTCGTCGACCCTGGCCGCCACCCGGGCAAGCGCCCCCCACGGCACTGCACCTCCGGGCAGCATGTGGAACCGGGCGCCCCTCACGCCCAGCCCGGCGAGTCGTTCGAGTTCGGTGTCGGTCGTGGCGGTGTCGACCACCATCACCCCACGGGCGTCGGGGCCGAGTTCGGCCATCGCCGCGAGTTGGCAGGTGTTGTCGAGGCCGTAGGTCGTCGGCTGGACCACCACCACTCGACTGAGCCCGAGCGTCTGCTGGACCTGCCGGTAGTCGGCGACGGTGGTATCGGGCGGACGCAGAATCGCGTCCGGAGCGACCGGTCGCCGGTGGTCGTAGAAGTGGATGTGGGTATCGCAGGCACCGGTCGGGAAACGGGTCACCATCATTCAGGCGCCGACGGCGACGCCGAGCGTGGCGATCTCGCGGGCCGAACCGAGGATGATCAACACGTCGTGGGATTCATCGTGGAGCACCTCGTCGAGAAACTCGGC
>QIIW01000012.1 GCA_003231645.1 Acidimicrobiia bacterium
CTGCAGCCACCACCATCACCTGGTCCACGACCACCGATGGCGACTCGTTCGCTCACCGGCCGGCCACTGGCGGGTGGAACCACCCGATATCCGGCCGCCACCTGCCGGCCGCGAACAGCGGGTTGGGAATACCGGCGAACCCGGGGCTGAGCCATGGTCCTTACGGCCCCCGAACGATGATCGAACCGCGGGCCGGGCCCGACCGTATACTTTGAGGTGACAGAATAATGGCTTTGAAAGCTTCTTAACGAAGTTATACTGTCGATTATGAAGAATCCAAGAACGTACGCTCCGGTTACGAGACACGCCGCACAACTGCTCGGTCAGCGTGTCCGGCTGGGGCGCCGGGAACGCACGGTCGAGGAACTCGCCGGACGGGTGGGGGTTTCCCCCGTGACCCTCCGCAAGGTGGAGAGAGGCGATCTCACTGTTGCCCTTGGCACAGCTTTCGAGGCCGCCGCTCTCGTCGGCGTCACACTGTTCGACGACGACCCGGCGCGCCGTGCACTTGAGGCACAGCACGTCGCGGCCCGACTCGCTGTGCTTCCCGCTGCCGTCCGCTCCGGCGCGGTCGATGACGACTTCTGACATGGGAACCGAAGCGAAGAAGACGGCCTACGTGTGGGTGTGGCTGCCGGGTGAGAGTGCACCCGTGGTGGCCGGGAGACTCGACGATCGAGGTCCCGTCGCATCGTTCACCTACGGACGCAGCTATCTCAGCCGGCCTGACGCTGTCGCCTTGTACCTGCCGGAGTTGCCGTTGAAACGAGGGGAGATCAATCCGATCTCAGGCCGGGTCGCCGGCTGTATCGCCGACGCCGGACCCGATGCGTGGGGCAGGCGCGTCATCGAACACCACCGTGCCCGAGAGGCCACCGATGTCGGAATCCTCGGATACCTGCTCGAATCCGGTTCCGACCGCATCGGTGCCCTCGACTTCCAAGACTCCCCCGACGAGTACCGCCCACGTGTGTCCGGTCAGGCGACGCTCGCTGATCTGGCGGAGGCCGCCGAACGAGTCGAGAACGGCATGCGACTGACGCCCGCTCTCGATCGTGCGCTGCTACACGGCAGTTCCGTTGGTGGTGCCCGACCAAAGGCCCTCCTCGCCGATCGGTCCCGCCCGATGATCGCCAAGTTCTCGTCGGGGGCGGACTCCTATCCGGTGGTGAAGGCCGAGTACGTGGCCATGGAGCTGGCCCGGCGTGCCGGCCTCGCGGTGGCCGGCGTCGACATTCGCGAAGTGCTCGGGAAGGACGTGCTGCTCGTCGATCGTTTCGACCGCACCCCTGATGGGGGCCGCCGGATAATGGTGTCGGCGCTCACGATCCTCGAGCTGCACGGTGCCGACGCGATGGCGGGCAGGTACGCGACCTACACGGACCTTGCGTTCCATGTTCGTGCCCGGTTCACTCAGGCCGACGCGACTCTCCGCGAACTTTTCTCGCGTATCACTTTCAACATCCTCGTGGGCAACACCGACGATCATGCCCGCAACCACGCTGCGTTCTGGAATGGTGATGAACTCACCCTCACCGCTGCCTACGACATCTGCCCGCAGGCCCGGACGGGCGGAGAAGCTGCTCAGGCCATGGCATTCGGCGAGGACAACGATCGGATGAGTCAGGTCGTTCGTTGTGTCGCCCACGCGTCCACGTACCACCTGAGCGCGGTCGAGGCCAAGGAGATCGTGGACCATCAGATCGCGGTGATCAACGACGAGTGGACGGAGGCGTGTGACCGTGCCGCTCTGTCGGCCGTCGACCGGGAGCGGCTGTGGGGCCGTCAATTCCTCAACCCCTACGCGTTGTACGACTACTGATCACGGTCGGGTCCGATCGACCGGATCCGACCTCTCGACCGCGGCCGTGAACCCGGCGACCCCGACACCGGTGTTGCCGGTCAGCGGTCGTCGAGGATGGCATGGAGGTGCGCTTCAATGGCCGGCTGATCGAGCGCCTCGAGACACACGGTGGAGCCGAGAATGTTGAGTTCCTGGGTGGCATGAAACATCTCGTCCTCACTCAGTCCGGCGAGCACCGAGACGCAGGCCCGTGCCGTCGGACGATGGTTGCCGAGATCGCGCTGGAACACGGTGTTGATGAGCCTCTGGTCATCGAGCGCCCGGTCGACCAGAACCGGGTCGCCGAGGGCATCGACCATCCGCCACAGCCGGGCCACGGCGTTGCGGGCAAACCCCTGGTTGGACTGGCTGCCCAGAAACCGTTGCACCTGAGCAAGTGTGAGCGCCCCGGTTTCAGGCGACCACTCAGGCATCCAACGTTCGAGCACGTAGCCGCGCAACGGGCCGACCGCAAGGAACCGCCAGCAGCGAATGTCGACAAGCAGACGCCGGGGAACGTGGGCGACCGCCGCCCGTAGGGGCACAACAACAGCACGGTCCCAGTCCCGCCGTCGGCCGTGGTGGTCGAGAGCATCGACGGTGGCCAGGGTGGGACCGAGATCGACGGTGACGCCGGTCGGCTCGGTGCGCATCCGGTCGCGGCCCATCAGCACCGACTTCAGGGCGGTGGCATCGACCGGCTCGAGCAGGCGTTGGAGATCGACGCGCATCAGGCCTCCGGCTGTCGGAGAATCGCGTCACGGAAGAGACCGTCGAAACGATCGCGGGT
>QIIW01000052.1 GCA_003231645.1 Acidimicrobiia bacterium
GAGTCTGAGCAACTCCGGTCGCACGCCGTAGCTTCCTGGTCCCAACGTCGAAACCGATCAGCCCCGTGTGCCGTCGCATGTCAAGTAACGGGCCCTGTGAGGAGCGCCGCCATTATACAGGACCGGCGTGACGCGCGAACATCGTCACCGGTGCCACCACGATCGGACCCTCAGGCCGATCAATCCCGTCGGCGTGCCCTGGCGACCGCCCGTTGGGTCTCGCGTTGGGCGTCACGCTTGGCGATGTCCTGGCGGCGGTCGGTCCTACTCTTGCCGCGAGCCAGAGCCAGGGTGATCTTCGCTCGTCCCCCGACGAAGTAGATCGCCAGCGGGATCATCGCCAAGTGGCTGCGATCGGCCCTCGAAGACCACCGTTGGATCTGATCGCGATGAGCGAGAAGCTTCCGACGACGATCGGGGTCGTGGGCGAAGGCCGTGCCCGAGTGGGAGTAGGCCGCGATACGCAACCCGACCAGCCAGAGTTCGCCCTGGTAGAAGATCGCGTATGACTCGCCGAGTTGCACCTTGCTCTCGCGCAGCGACTTGACCTCGCTACCGCGCAGAACCATTCCGACCTCGAGTGTGTCGAGAATCTCGTAGTCGCGGTGAGCGACGCGGTTGGTGGCGACGGTGGTCGCGCCCTCGGGCACGTCACGCCGCTTCTGCGATCTGGCCATGGCGAGTCACGGTATCGACCAGGGGCCCACCCGCCCCACAATCCACCCGGCAGCCGAATGGATAGGTTGTTGTGGTGTTGGAGATGTCACGGGGCTTGCACACGGAGATGATCGGTCATGCCGTGCGGGGTCTTCCCGACGAGGCGTGTGGGCTTTTCGCCGGTGAATTCGGGGGCGATCGAATAGAGAGGTTCCTGCCGATGCGCAACATCGCCGAGTCGAGCCGTGTCTATGAACTCGACGGGCTGGAGATGATGACGATCGAGCGTGAGATCGACGAGAGCGGACTGGCGATCATCGGGGTGATGCACTCCCACACCCGCACCACCAACTATCCGTCGCCCACCGATGTGGCCGACGCGGCGCGGTTCGACCCGTTCGGGTCGTGGCGATTCGTGATCGTGTCTCTGAAGCATCCCGACCCGTCGTTGCGGTCGTATCGGATCGTCGACGGCGAGGTCACCGAGGAGCAGATTCGGGTCGGCTGATCCGCCCCGAATCGTTGCGAGGAGGCGGGCCGTAGGCGATGGGAAACGAAATAGCTATAATTCCGATCGAAGAAGTCGGAATTAGCCGAAACGTCCGAGGGTTGCACCAGACGATGACCGTTCTCCATTCAGCACTCGATCTTGTTGGCAACACCCCGATGGTCGACGTGAGCGAACTCAGCCCCAACCCCGATGTTCGCATCATCGCGAAGATTGAGAGTCAGAATCCGGCGGGATCGGTGAAGGACCGAATCGCCAAGGCCATGATCGCCGATGCCGAATCCGACGGCACCCTTCGCCCCGGCAAGACGATCATCGAACCGTCGTCGGGGAACACCGGCATCGCTCTGGCGATGATCGCCCGGATGAAGGGTTATCCGATCAAGATCGTGCTTCCCACCAACGTGTCGCCGGAGCGCCGCCAGATGCTCGAGGTGTTCGGTGCCGAGATAATCGACTCGCCCGGTGCCGAGGGATCGAACGGAGCCATCCGCCGGGCCCAGGCTCTGGCCGACGAGCATCCTGAATGGGTGTTCCTCTACCAGTACGCCAACCAGGCCAACCCGCAGGCTCACTACGACACCACCGGCCCCGAGATCTGGGCCGACGTACCGGAGATCACTCATTTCGTCGCTGGTCTCGGCACCAGCGGCACACTGATGGGCGTGGGCACATTTCTCAAGGAACAGAATCCCGACGTGAAAATCTTGGCCGTGGAGCCCCCGCTCGGCGAGCAGGTCGAGGGGCTGCGCAACCTCGACGAGGGATTCATCCCACCGGTCTACGACAAGTGGGGTGGACCCGAACTGCTCGACGGCAAGCGCATCGTGCGGCCGCGAGAGTCCCTCGAATACACCCGCCGACTGGCCGAGGTCGGCATCTTCAGCGGGATCTCGGCCGGCGCGGCCCTGGCCGGGGCGGTGCACACGGCTGAACGCATCGAATCCGGCACCATCGTGTTCATCGTGTGCGACGGAGGCTGGAAGTACCTGTCGACCAGGCTCTGGACCGATGATCTCGACGAGGTGACGAAGCGGACCAAGGAGATCATCTACTTCTGAACGCGGCCCTTCGCCGTGTCAATCGATCACGGTGACCCGGCCGGTTCGGGTGATCGTGGTGCTGCGTATGTCGCCCGGCAGTGCCGGCGAGATCACCAGGTCGACGCGCAGGCTCAGGCGCACGTCGACCGTGATGCGAC
>QIIW01000075.1 GCA_003231645.1 Acidimicrobiia bacterium
TGCTGGTGTTGTCCCACGGGGATTCCGGCGTGAACATGGTGTCGGCCTCGCGCAGGATGCCGGCCCCGGCGAACTTGATGTAGTTCTGGCGTGGCGTGGCGAAGGTGATGGCCTGACGGACACGGATGTCGTCGAAGGGCGGCTTGGCGGTGTTCATCATGGCGAACGACTCGTCGCCCTGATCATCCTCGATCCGGATGAAGGCGTCGCCCTCGTCACGGATGGTGGCGATGGCATCGGGGTTGGTGGTGTGGAAACCATCGAGGTCACCGCCGATCAACTGGCCGGCGCTTGTCTGCGAGTCGGTGTTGGGGTAGAACTCGATGGCATCGAGGTACACCTGTGTGCCGTTGTCGCGTGTCTGCCACCAGTCGGGGTTGCGCACGAACTTGGTGACGCTGTCCTGGGTACGGCTCTTGATCATGAACGGCCCGGTGCCGACCGGCAACTGGTTGAGACTCTGGTCGTCCTTGGCCGCGGCGAGCCACTTCGGTGACGCCGGCATGCCGAGCTGACCGATCAGGGCCGTATTGAACTGTTTGTTGGGCATCGACATGTTGAGCTGGACGGTGAGATCGTCGATCTTCTCGATCGGCTTGTCGAGATTCAGCACCGGCTTGATGGCCAGCGAGATGACCGGGTCGGCGATCTGGGCCTCGAAGTTGGTGATGATGGCATCGGCGTTGAGGGGGGTGCCGTCGGTGAAGGTGATGTTGGGCCGAAGCCTGACGGTGTAGCTCATGCCGTCATCGGATGGCGTGCCGCTCTCGGCGAGATACGGCGTGGGTTCACCGTTGGCGCCCCAGGCGAACAGCGGCTCGAACACCGTGTAGCCCATCTGGTAGGCGGCAGCCGCGAAGCGGTTGACCGTGGGGTTGAGACCATCGGCCTCGGCTTCGAGACCCAAACGCAGCGTGCCGCCGCTCTTGGCCCCCTTGATGGTGCGGGTCAGGTCGACCTGGGTCGACTCGGCCGGCGAATTGTCCTTGGCGGTGGTCGTAGTGGCCGTGGTGCCGGCGTTCGAGCCGCTGGTGGTCGAAGCGACCGTGGTCGTACTCGACGCGCCGACAGCAGTCGACGATCCCGGGTTGGAACTACCGCAGGCCGCGGCCACCAGCGACATGGCCAGCAGGCCGGCGACGAGCTTCAACCCCAGGACGCGTTTCGATCTTTTGGCCATTGCTGAACCCCCCTCAGGAAGACAGACTTCGGTACCTGCGACCAGCGTCACAGACGACTGAAGAATGATTCGCGAACGGGGGGTCGTGGCAAGTCAGCTGCCGATAAATATCGGAATCGTTGTCGAACCGACCTCGCGTCGAACCACGCAGCCCGGCCACTCACCCCTGATCGATCCACATCTGGGCGGTGAACATCCCACCATTGGTGGTACACAACAGCGCCACGCCGTCGGGGGAGGTCGCCCCGCACTGGTTCCTGACCTTGGCATCGAACGCATTCATCCACAGCGTGTGGGTGAAGAAAACGTAGGTGTAGGCGTCGTGCACGTTCTGCTGGATCTCTTTCCACAGTTCGGCCCGCGTGGCGAGATCGGTGGTGTCCTGGGCCTCGTTCAGGAGCTTTTCGCGAGTCTTGGAGCAATAGCGAGGCCAGTTGAGCGACACCAACCCGATCGCGTCACACGCCAGCCACACCCGGTCGGCGGCCGGATCGGGTTCACCGAACTGGCGCCAGGCCACGACCTGGTAGCGGCCGAGCGCCACATTGGTGATGAGGTCCTCCTGCAACACGACCTTACGGTTGACGTTGAAGTACTTGCCCCAGCCGCCGGTGAGGATGTCGGCTATCTGATCCTGATCCACCGACGGACCCGCGTATTCGTAGTCGATGTTCACGCGACCGTTGGTGCAGTTGGCCGGAACGTCGGCGCAGTAGGCCTTGATCAGCGGGGCGGCCTTGTCGGGCGTGTCGCCCTGCTGCTTGATGGCGGTGTTGTCCCAGATTTGATCCGGCGTGAACATGGTGTCGGCCGCCTGCAAGATTCCGGCTCCGGCGAACTCTATGTAGTTCTTACGCGGGGTGGCGAAGGTGAGGGCCTGACGGACACGAATGTCGTCGAAAGGCGCCGCGGCCGTGTTCATCATGGCGAACGACTCGTCGCCCTGATCGTTCTCGATGCGAGTGTAGGCGGCTCCCTTGTCACGCACGGTAAGAATGGCGTTGACGTTGGTCGTGCCGACCGAGTCGAGATCGCCACCGATCAAGCCGGCGACCGCGCTCGACGCGTCGGTGATCGGGAAGAACTCGACCGCGTCGAGATAGACCGGTGTGCCGTAGACCTTGG
>QIIW01000023.1 GCA_003231645.1 Acidimicrobiia bacterium
CACAAGTACGAGATGGGCTTGATGTATGTCATTTCGACTTGTTCGGCCCACTGCCGCTTCTGCTATCGCGAGGAACTCATCGCGAGGAAGGGCATAGAGAGAGCGGATGGAACTGTTGCTCCAAAGGGATTGGCGCAGATCGGTGAGGTGACCGGCTACATCAAAGCCCACAACCAGGCAGTTACGGAGAATGGCGGCCGTCACCCCGACACCGGCCGGGAGAAGTTGCGTGAGATGCTCCTCTCCGGCGGCGACCCGATGGTGCTGCCCAACACCAAGATCGCGGGATGGCTCGCCGCCCTCGCCGAAGCGGGAATAGAAGCCATTCGGATCGGAACCAAGGAGATGGCGTTCTATCCGGATCGCTTCGATCAGGCGTTCCTTTCGATGCTCGACGAGTTCCACCGCGTGTATCCCGAGGTCGGCCTCAGACTCATGTTGCACTTTGACCATCCCGACGAATTCCTGCAAACAAATGACGACGGAAGCTATCTCCAGAATCCAAACGGCTCACTGAAGTGGAACGAACGGACACGTCTGGCCATGGATAGTCTTGTGTCCAGGGGCTGGATCAGCGTCGAAAACCAGGCGCCTATCATCAAGGGGATCAACGACAACCCCGACGCCCTGCGGGTCATGCAACGTGCCCTCAAGCGGGTGGGAGTCGAGAACCGTGGACGCGACATTGTTGCTCACGGGGTGTTCAACGTGCCGATCGAGACGGCATGGCACATACTCAATGAGTCACAGAAGGGGCTGTCGGGCGTCGAGACCCACGCCCGGCTCTCGATTACCCACTACAAAGGCAAGACCGAGGTGGCGGCGGTAACCAACGATCCGATCCCAGGTGTCCCGGGTGCCGAACACGGAGTCGTGATATTCAAGATTCTGCGAAACTCGGCCGACGCACGGGACCGTGGAAAGGTCTGCATGGTCGGGCGCAATCCTGACGCGATCTGGTTCGACGGATATGCCGACAGGGTGATCTATGACGAGGCGGGGCTGTTCGACTACTCCCGATCGGAGCCCGCCGTCGGCAAGTACCTGCTGAGCGCCGTCGGCAACGACTGACGGTATTCTTCCGGGAGGGCGACAAGGTGATCGACAAGGAGATTTCGACTCTCGGCCAAGCTGTAGCCGACGTCGCCGACGGCGCCACGGTCATGATCGGCGGATTCGGCGAAGCCGGCAGTCCGATTGAACTCATCCATGCGCTCATCGATCAAGGTGCCACGGATCTCACCGTGGTCAACAACAACGCCGGAAGTGGTGAGGTGGGATTGGCGGCATTGCTGAAGGCGGGCCGGGTCGCCAAGCTGATCTGTTCATTTCCCAGAACCGCGGGTTCGAGTGTATTCCCCGACTTGTACAGGAGCGGCCGGATTTCTCTTGAGTTGGTTCCCCAGGGGAGCCTCGCCGAACGCATCAGAGCCGGTGGAGCCGGGATTCCCGCGTTCTACACGCCCACTACGGTGGGAACTCCGCTCGAGGAGGGAAAAGAACGACGCACCTTCGGTGGACGGGACTATGTCCTGGAGCATGGCCTCACCGCCGACTTCGCCCTGATCAAGTGTCTGAGGGCCGACCGTTACGGCAACTTGGTCTACAACAAGACCGCCAGGAACTTCGGTCCTGTGATGGCGACGGCGGCGGCCACCACGATCGTGCAAGCCGCGGACATTGTCGAGGCCGGCGAGTTGGATCCGGAGGCTGTCGTCACACCAGGAATCTTTGTGGATCGTGTCGTGAAGGTCGAGAACCCCGCTCATGAGTCGGAGCTGATCGCCCGGGGGGAGACGTATCCATGACATCAACGGATCGGTCCATCGGCTGGAGCCGCGAGGAGATGGCAGAACGGGCCGCGCTCGACATTCCGGGTGGCTCGTACGTGAATCTCGGTATCGGCATTCCCGAGAAAGTGGCGAAGTGCGTCCCCACGGATCGCGAGGTCGTCTACCACACTGAGAACGGACTGCTCGGCATGGGTCCGTCACCGACGTCAGAACACGGGGATCCCGAGTTGATCAATGCCGGCAAGCGTCAGGTCACCGCGATACCGGGCGCTGCCTACTTCCACCACGCCGACAGCTTCGTGATGATCCGCGGGGGCCACATCGACATCTGCATCCTGGGGGCCATGCAGGTCTCCCGGACGGGTGACCTGGCCAACTGGTCGACCGGTGACCCGGATGCGGTCCCCGCGGTCGGCGGCGCCATGGATCTTGTCGCCGGAGTTCGTACCGTCTACGTCATAACTCAGCACTGCACCAAGGACGGCCGCCCCAAACTGGTGGAGGCCTGTTCGTACCCACTGACCGGCCGGGCGGTAGTCAAGCGGATCTATACAGATCTGGCGGTGATCGACATCGGCACTGGTGGATTTCAGCTTGTCGAACTTGCTCCGGGGATCGGCTTTGAATACGTACGCGAGCGCACCGACGCCAACCTGGTGCCGATGGGTGGATGACTCGAGGAGTCCGGATCGATGAAACGCCAATCCCACACGTTCAGCAAGAGTGAGTTGCTCTACGAGAGAGCCCAGAAGGTTCTGCCCGGCGGGGTGAGCCGGAACACGGTGCTTCGCCGCCCCTATCCGACCTATGTCGACCGGGCCGAAGGTTTCCGCGTGACCGACATCGACGGCGTCACCAGGGTCGACTTCTCGAACAACATGACCTCACTCATCCATGGGCACGCGTTTGCGCCCGTCGTCGCGGCGGCTTCCGAGCAGATCGCGAAGGGCACTGCGTTTACGCTGGCGACCGAGGCCGAAGTCCAATTCGCCGAACACATGTGTGGCCGCAGCGACGCACTGGAGATGATCCGATTCGTCAACTCCGGCACCGAGGCGGTGATGGGTTG
>QIIW01000007.1 GCA_003231645.1 Acidimicrobiia bacterium
GACCATTACAACGTGCCCCGCATGTGCTTCATCAACAAGATGGACCGCACCGGCGCCGACTTTCATTTCGTTCTCGACACCATCAAGGATCGCCTCACCGACAAGGTTGCCGTTCTCCAGCTTCCGATCGGTGCCGAAGCCGAATACCAGGGGGTCGTCGACCTGGTGAAGATGAAGGCCCTGGTCTGGCACAGCGAGGACCTGGGTGCGACCTGGGACGAGATCGACATTCCGGCCGAGTTGGTCGACGAAGCCGAGCTCTACCGTCAGGAACTCCTCGAGGTGGCGGCCGACTTCGACGAGGACCTCATGATGAAGGTGCTCGAAGACGAGGAAGTCACCGAGGAAGAGGTCAAGGCGGCCATTCGCAAGGGCACGCTCACCGGCGGGCTGGTTCCCATTCTCAACGGCAGCGCCTTCAAGAACAAGGGTGTCCAGCCGTTGCTCGATGCCGTGGTCGATTTCCTGCCGTCGCCGCTCGATGTCCCGCCGGTCAAGGGCGTCGATCCGAAGACCGGCGCCGAGCTCGAACGCAAGGCCGATGACAGTGAGCCTTTCGCGGCGTTGGCTTTCAAGATCGCCACCGACCCCCACGTCGGGCGCCTCACGTTTTTCCGTGTCTACAGCGGCCATCTCGACAAGGGCAGTCCGGTTCTCAATACCCGCACCTTCAACAAGGATCGCATGGGCCGCATCCTCGAGATGCACGCCAACGACCGCGTCGACAAGGACTCGGTCTACACCGGTGACATCGCCGCCGGTATCGGTATCAAGAACACCCGCACCGGCGACACGCTGTGTGATCCCTCCAAACCGATCACACTGGAGAACCTCGAGTTCCCCGACCCGGTGATCCACGTGGCGGTCGAGCCGAAGACCAAATCCGACCAGGAGAAGATGGGCGTCGCCCTGATGCGTCTGGCCGAGGAGGACCCCACCTTCCAGGTCCGTACCGACGAGGAGACCGCCCAGACCATCATCGCCGGTATGGGCGAACTTCATCTCGAGGTGCTGGTCGATCGCATGAAACGCGAGTTCAAGGTCGAGGCCACGGTCGGCAAACCCCAGGTCGCCTACCGCGAGACCATCAGTCGGACGGTCGAGGAATACACCTACACCCACAAGAAGCAGACCGGCGGCACCGGCCAGTTCGCGGTGATCTCGGCCACCCTCGAACCCAACCCGGGTAAGTCGTATGAGTTCGAGAGCAAGATCACCGGTGGTTCGGTTCCCAAGGAATACATCAAGCCGGTCGACGAGGGGATCAGGGAGGCGATGAGCAACGGTGTTCTCGCCGGTTTCCCGACGGTCGACGTCAAGGTCACTCTCACCGACGGCAAGACCCACGACGTCGACTCTTCGGAGATGGCGTTCAAGATCGCCGGCAGCGCGTGGTTCCGTGATGTGGCCCCCAAGGCCAGGCCGATTCTGCTCGAGCCGGTGATGGCGGTCGAGGTCGTCACCCCCGACAATCACCTGGGTGATGTCGTCGGCGACATCAACTCGCGTCGAGGCCAGGTGCAGGGCACCGAACAGCGTGGCAACAACCAGGTCGTCGAGGCGTTGGTGCCACTATCGGAGATGTTCGGATACAGTACCGATCTGCGTTCACGCACACAGGGACGGGCCACATACACGATGCAGTTCGATTCGTACCAGCCCACCCCGGCAAATGTTCAGACAGAGATCGTCGCCCGCGTGCGCGGCGAATGATCGTCCTACGGTCCCACCCAAGAAGCTAACGAGGAATAGTCATGGCCAAGGAGACGTTCGATCGGTCCAAGCCCCACGTAAACGTGGGAACGATGGGCCACATCGACCACGGCAAGACCACACTGACCGCCGCCATCACCAAGGTGCTCGCGGAACACGTCGAAGGCACGAAGTTCACCGATTTCGCCAATATCGACAACGCGCCCGAAGAGCGCGAACGCGGTATCACGATCAACGTCTCGCACGTCGAGTACGAGACGCCCAATCGCCATTACGCCCACGTCGACATGCCCGGTCACGCCGACTACATCAAGAACATGATCACCGGTGCGGCTCAGGTCGACGGTGCGATTCTTGTGGTGTCGGCGGCCGACGGCCCGATGCCCCAGACCCGTGAGCACGTTCTGCTGGCCCGTCAGGTCGGCGTGCCCAAGATCGTGGTGGCTCTCAACAAGGTCGACATGGTCGACGGACGACGAGGAGCTCCTCGAGCTGGTCGACATGGAGGTTCGTGAGCTGCTCGACGAGTACGACTTCCCGGGTGACGACACCCCGATCGTGCGCGTTTCGGCCCTCAAGGCTCTCGAGGGCGACCCCGACGCCGCCGCCGGCATTCTCGAGCTGATGGAGCAGGTCGACACCTACATCCCGACGCCCGAGCGTAATGTCGACAAGCCCTTCCTCATGCCGATCGAGGATGTGTTCTCGATCACCGGTCGCGGCACCGTGGTGACCGGCCGGGTCGAGCAGGGCGTCGTCCACACCGGCGACGAGCTCGAGATCGTGGGCATCAAGGAGACCAGCAAGACCACCTGCACCGGGGTCGAGATGTTCCGCAAGCTGCTCGACGAGGGCCGGGCCGGTGACAATATCGGTGCCCTGCTGCGTGGCATCGACAAGAACGAGGTCCAGCGTGGCCAGGTGCTCGCCAAGCCCGGGAGCATCACCCCCCACACCAACTTCGATGCCCAGGTCTACGTGCTGAGCAAGGAGGAGGGTGGCCGTCACAAGCCGTTCTTCTCGAACTACCGCCCGCAGTTCTACTTCCGGACCACCGACATCACCGGCAGCATCACACTGCCCGAGGGCACCGAGATGTGCATGCCCGGCGACAACACCACCATGCAGGTGGAGCTCATTCACCCCATCGCCATGGACGAGGGTCTGCGGTTCGCCATCCGTGAGGGTGGGCGCACCGTGGGCGCCGGTTCCGTCACCAAGATCACCAAGTAAGGCTGGCCATGGCTACCGGGCAGAAGATCAGGATTCGACTCAAGGCCTACGATCACGAGATCATCGATCAGTCGACGAAGAAGATCGTCGAGACGGTGAAGCGGACCAATGCCACCATGTCGGG
>QIIW01000120.1 GCA_003231645.1 Acidimicrobiia bacterium
TCGGTACTGGAGACCAGGTACCACGTCGGGCTCTTGGCCACGATGCCTAGTGGGTGGACGGTCCGTTCGGTCTCGGAGCCTTTGCGGTCGACGTATCCAAGCCGCACCTGGACGCCGCGGATCACCGCCTCTTGGAGTTCGTCGAGAAACCGCGGTGGTCGGGGCTCGGGCTGGCTGGATCCCCAGAGTCGTGGGTCTACGACGACTGATGTCGCGGCTGCCTCGGCCTGCTCCCGGAAGGGCTCGGGCAGCGCGCGTACGAGCTTGCGCAGAGCAGCCTTCACGGCCGGGGTTGCGGTCGAGGCCGGTCCAGCTACCAAGAACAGGGCGCGAGCTTCGCTTGCGGTCAGCCCTGAGAGGTCGGTGCGAGCGCCGCCCAAGAGGCGCCACCCGCCCCCGCGGCCCTGCATGGAGTACACGGGCACCCCGGCCATGGCCAACGCTTGGAGGTCGCGGCGGGCGGTGCGCTCGGAGACCTCCAACTCCAGGGCGACCTCGGATGCGGTGACCTGCTCGCGCTGTTGCAGCAGCAGGAGGATGGCTATCAGACGGTCAGCTCGCACCCAACCACACTGCCACATCAAACCGGTCACTAGGTGACCGGTTTGGGCCGGCATGATGGCGTCATGATCACACCGAACAATTCCTACACGGACCACCTCATGGATCCCCGGCCAATCCTCGATCGTGCCATCGCCATCGGCGGGGTCGTCATGGCCGGCGTCCGGCCAGAGCAGCTCACGGACCCGACGCCATGCACGGAAATGAACGTGCGAGCAATGCTTGCCCACCTCGTCGGCGTGCTCGACCGCGTTTCTGCGCTCGGCAACGGCGAGGATCCTTTTGCAGTCATCGAGACACCTGTCCCCGACGATCGCTGGGTCGATGCGTGGAAGGAGTCAGGAAGCCGAGCCGCGGATGCCTGGAGCGACGACGCCGTGCTCGAACGACCCATGGCACTGCCGTGGATCGAAGGCAGCGGCGCGGAGGTGCTGACGTCCTACTTCTCCGAGCTGACCGTCCACACCTGGGATCTCGCGACGGCGACCGGTCAGCAGCCCGACTGGGACGACACGGTCGTCGCAGCGGCGCTCGAGGCACGCCAGATCCTCCCAGCCGAGAACCGCCGAGCCCTCTACGAGGAGATCTCGACAGCGTTGGGGCTCGACGAGGTCGCCGTCCCGTTCGCTGAGGCCGTCCCGATCCCCGACGACGCCCCCGCCATCGACCGCCTCGTCGCATGGAACGGTCGGGATCCGTTCCGCTGATCTCGACGGTGCAGAACAAGACTGGCCCGGTGCCCCGGCTATCCGGCGGGATCGGCTGGGACCGAAATCAGCTCATGCGTCGGGGATGGTCGACTCCATCGTCCTCGTGTGGCACTTGTGCTCCAGTGTCCCGGGCGGGTGAGATGAACGGTGGTCAGGTATTGGCAGCGATGGCGAGTAGCTCGATGGGTTGACCGGTGACCTCGGCGATGACCTCAAAGTCCTTGTCGAGATGCAGCACGGAGAGCCCGGCCGATTCGGCGGTCGCCGCGATAAGGAGGTCCGGGATCGATGGCGCGCGATGCTGGCCAAGGTCCGCTAGTGCGAGTTGGACTGCGACCGCTCGGTCCTCGATCCGCGGGGTGATGTACTCCACAGGCATCGACGCGAGCGGCGGCTTCGCCGCACCCCGTCGAAGTTCATTCGCCGACCTCGCAGAGAAGCCGACCTCAAGCCTGGTGAGAGTGCTGATACGAACGAGCCCACGCTCGATTCGGGTTGCCCAGGTTGCAGCGTCGGAGCTAGCGGCGAGTCGCACCAGAGCGGACTTGTCAATCAGCCAGGTGGTCACCGCCAGGCGCGATCCATGACACTGTCATCGCCCAGATCGGCGAACGTTTCGGCGAACGCTGCGAGGTCGTCGATGGTGATGTCGATGAGCGTTTCACTTCGCTCGCGTGCCAGGGTCCGTCGCAGGTACTCGGTGCGAGACAGGCCGGCACGCTGCGCCTTGGCGTCGATCGCTGCCAGAACATCGTCGGGCACATCTCGGATCAGGATGTCGCTCATCGTTCACTCTTTCAACTCGTTGGTATCAGATGATATCACTGTCTAAGCTGGCCTGACCGCATCACCTGGTGTATCCG
>QIIW01000054.1 GCA_003231645.1 Acidimicrobiia bacterium
CCAAGGTCTACGGCACACCGGTCTATCTCGACGCGGTCGAGTTCTTCCCGATCACCGACGCGTCGAGCGCGGTCGCCGGCTTGATCGGTGGTGATCTCGACTCGATCGGCACGACCAACGTCAACGCCATTCTCACCGTTCGCGACAAAGGAGACGCCTACACTCGCATCGAGAACGGGCAAGGCGAAGAGTCGTTCGCCATGATGAACACGGCCGCGGCGCCCTTCGATGACATCCGTGTCCGCCAGGCCCTCACCTTCGCCACCCCACGCAAGAACTACATCGAGTTCGCCGGATCCGGAATACTGCAGGCGGCCGACACGATGTTCACGCCGGATCAGATCTGGGACAACACCGCCATCAAGCAGCAGGGCGATACGCCCGACAAGGCCGTTCCGCTGATCAAGGCCTACTGCGCCGACTTTCCTGCCAACTGCACGAAGGGCCGGGTCAACATCAACCTGGAATACTGGGGCCCGTCGGTGGGTCAGGACCAGATAGCATCCATTCTCTCCGAGGGCTGGAGCGGTTCCTTCAATGTGAACCGCAAGGTCGTGTTGCAGGAAGACATCATCACCAATGTGGCGCTCGGCCGCTACCAGATCGTCACCTGGCGCCAGTTCGGCGCCCCCGACCCGGCCGCCGACCGCGTGTGGCTGGCGTGTGACGCGATCGGGTTGGTGTCGCTCAACTGGCCTCGCTATTGCTCCAAGGCGCGCGAGAAACTCCTGAACGAACAAGAGGACACCACCGATCTCGCCAAGCGGGTCGAGCTGTGGAAAGAGATCCAGCAGAACATCCATGATGCCTACACCTACGTTTTCTTCACCCACGCGTTGTGGCTGAATGCTTTCGACGCCAAGGTCCGGAACCAGTGCGGAGCGACCACCCCCGACGGTGTGGCGCTGCTGTGTACCAACAATGGTGGGATGTTCACCGCCCAGATGTGGATCGATCAGGGGTGAGCGGCCGGGCTACCTGGTTCGATCCGGTGTCGACTCGACAACGATTCCCATTCTCGTTGTGGGGTGACTTGCAACGGCCCGGCTTCGAGAGTCAGTGTTCGGTAGCCTGTGGCGTCGGTCGCGGGTGTCAAAGTCCGCTTCCGTGAGGGGTCGAGTGATGGCCA
The DNA here is from genome assembly GCA_003231645.1 of Acidimicrobiia bacterium. GTDB lineage: Bacteria > Actinomycetota > Acidimicrobiia > Acidimicrobiales > Aldehydirespiratoraceae > SZUA-87. The sequence goes on from QIIW01000054.1 coordinate 1,130, forward strand.
AGAGATCGAAACGTGTCCCGGGGTTGAAGCTGGTTGCCGGCTTGCTGGCCATGTCGCTGGTGGCCGCGGCCTGCGGTAGCTCCAACTCGGGCTCATCCACTGCGGCCGGCTCGTTGTCGACCACGACCACGGTCGCCTCGACCACCACCGGCCTGTCCCCCTCCACCACCACGGCGGCCACCGGCGCGTCGACCACCACCGCCCCGGCCACCACGACCACCGTCAAGGGGAGTTCGGCCGCCGAGTCGAACCAGGTCGCTCTGACCCGCACCATCGAGGGGGCCAAGAGCGGTGGCACGTTGCGCATCGCGGTCGAGGCCGAGTCCGATGGCCTCAACCCGACGGCCAACAACCTCGCGGTGTCCGGTCTGGATATGGCCGGAGCGGTGCTCGAGCCACTGTTCACCTGGGACACAAACAGTGAGCCGACGCCCTATCTGGTCAAGACCTACGAGACCTCGGCCGACGGTTTGAGCTTCACCATCCATCTGCGGTCGGGCATCACGTTCACCGACGGCGCACCATTCGACGCCGACGCGGTGATCGCCAACTTCAAGGGGCAGTTGGCCGACCCGATCATCTCGCTGGCCATACGCCCCGGTCTTGATCTCAAGAACCCGATCGAGAAGATCGACAACCTGTCGGTCAGGTTCAATCTCTCGATACCAAATTTGGAGTTTGCGACCACGCTGTCTGATCAGCTCGGCTTGATGGGGTCCCCGAAGTGGCTCGCCGCGGCGAAGGCCGACAAGTCACTCAATCAGCATCCGATCGGCACCGGGCCGTTCATCTTCAAGAGCCGGGTACTCAATCAGAGCACCAAGTTCGTACGCAACCCCGACTGGTGGCGGACCAAGGTCTACGGCACACCGGTCTATCTCGACGCGGTCGAGTT
>QIIW01000130.1 GCA_003231645.1 Acidimicrobiia bacterium
GAACAGGTGATGGTGGGTGTTGATCAGGCCCGGCGTCACCAGGCACCCGGTCGCCGAGATCGTGCGTCCGGCATCAGGAATCGGGTCCCCGTCGCCGCCGATTGCCGCGATCAAACCCGACTCGACCGCGATCCAGCCGCCTGACAGCTCATCGCTGTTCGTGTTGCAGGTCGCGACCAGCTCAGCATCTCTTACGAGAAGATCGACGGTCATGAAGTTCCCTCCAGTCGTAGACGGGCCAGGACGATTATTGCACTCCGAGCCGCGAGCGGGCTCGTGGTAGCTTCTCGGTTGTAACGAGGTGAGACCGACGAGTTGGGGTGATCATGGCTGACCTGGATCTTGCCTTCATGCCGGCGACCGAACAGGCGAAGCTGGTCGCCTCGGGGGATCTTTCACCGGTCGAGCTGATCGACAACGCACTCGACCGAATCGCCGATGTCGACCCGGCGTTGAACTGTTTTGCTTTCGTGTGGGCCGACGAAGCGCGGGCGGCCGCGAGGCGGGCGGCCGACGCGGTCTCAGCCGGCGCTCGGTTGGGTGCGCTTCACGGTGTGCCGATCGCGCTGAAGGACACCACGCCCACCAAGGGCCACACGACCACGCTCGGCTCATTCACCCACGAGAACTGGGTGCCCGACACCAACGCGGCAATCGCCGTCGCCCTCGAAGCTGCCGGCGCGATCGTTGTGGGGAAGACCACCTCACCCGAGTTCGCTCATTTGTATGTAACCGAGAGTCCCTTGTGGGGCGTGACCAGGAATCCGTGGAACCTCGATCGCACCCCGGGCGGCTCGTCCGGTGGTTCGGGAGCCGCGGTGGCCAGCGGCTGTGTGTCGTTGGCCGAGGGCTCCGACATGGGTGGTTCGGTGCGGATTCCGGCCGCGTGGTGCGGTGTTGTCGGGCTGAAACCAGGTCTTGGCCGAATCCCGATGGACGTGTTGCCCGCGCTCTTCGACAACATCAGTCATCACGGTCCGCTGGCCCGTACGGTCGACGAAGCTCGACTATTTCTTGCGGTCACACAGGGCCCGAGCGACGCCGACATCCTGTCGGTTACCAGCCCGCTCGACCTTTCTGCGCCGTTGCATGACGACGTGGCCGGTATACGAGTCGCACTCAGCGTGGACTTGGGCGCCTGGGCCGTCGACCCATCGATCGAGGCGGCGGTGCGCGGTGCGGCCGCTGCGCTCGCCGACGCCGGGGCGATCGTCACCGAGGTCGACCCGGGCCTGACCGGCCACGAGGAAGAGGCTTGGGACAGGCTCTGGGAGGTCTTCATGGCGACCTACTACGGGCATCTCGTTGCCGAGTTCCGCGAGCGGATGGATCCGAACGTTCTGGGTCTGATCGAACGGGGCGAGGCCATGTCGGCGGTTGAGTACAAGCGGATCGAGTTCGACCGCACCGCCATGTGGAAACGAATCGCCCCGATTCTGGCCGATCATCACGTATTGCTCTGCCCGACGATGGCCCAAGGCCCGCTGCCCGCCTCACTCGACGGCTTCGAGGCGCCGACTCCACCAGATGACGGTCGGTGTCATTCGCCCGACATGACCGCGATCTTCAATCTGATCTCGCCCTGCCCCGTGGTTACCGTGCCGTGCGGATTCGACGCCGACCAGATGCCAGTGGGCGCGCAGATCGTCGGCCGCCGCTGGGACGAAACAACCGTGCTCCGCGTAGGTGCCGCGATCGAAGCCGCACTGGCACCGCTCGGCCGTCCCTCGCTCGCAGACGAAACCCCCGGTGTCTGACACCCTTTATCGGTTTGGTGTCTGACACCGATTTGGTGACGTGTCACGTGCGGTCTGTTGATTCTGCGGGCATCTAGCATCCAGCCACCACTCAGAGCGAAATATCTCTCACTGCGGAAGGGCCGCGCTACAGCAGAAGTGCGGCTAGTTCGTCGGCTGTGGGAAGCGACGCGGCAGGGCCGATGACGGTGAGTTGGTCGTCGGCTTCGAGGACCAGGTCGTCGGTCGCGCGGATGACCCGACCATCGCGCCGGACGGCTTCGAGGT
>QIIW01000118.1 GCA_003231645.1 Acidimicrobiia bacterium
GAGATACCTCTTCTATGGAACACGTCGAGGTTCTCGAAAGAAACGAAGATGAGGTGGGCAGCCCGGAGCTGCCGTCACTGCATTTCGTTGAGCCGCTCCCGATACTCCGCGGTCGTCAATTCACCATTGGCGTACCGTTCGGCGAGTATCTCCTGACCACTGTCACTGGGGTTTCTCGGTGCAGCTCCGGGGGATACCGGCCCAGAACTGGCCCTGACGAGCCACACGATCAGCACCACGAAGAGCGCCATCATGGCCACCCCCGAGAACCACATCCAACCGCCGCCCCAGCCACCCATGTGGTCTCCATCGAATCGGGCGTTAACCAACTGTGCAGTTACTACATTCATCAAAATCTCCTTCGCCAGCATGGGCAGAATCACTTGAGTTCCTCTCTATTGTGTCTGATTCGGGGACGAACCGACAGGGCCCAACGTCACTATCCTCACGCCCCCAATCAAAGACCGGCGGCACTGCGTCATTGCCGCCCTGCGGATTGTCGCCGCCGATCCCAGAATCGTTGGTAACTATCGCCGGCCCGATCAGGCGAAACGTTGTGGTGCACGACTGAAGATCTCCGCGCAGCGAATGGAACAGAACCCGAGCGCGTCGCCGTTGTGGACTTGCCGTCCAACCGCGTCTTCGATGAGCACCCGCATCCCACACACGGGGTCGGACAACCAGTCGCCGTCGTGCGCGCAGAGATCGATCTCGAACAATTCGACAGGATCGACGAAACCGGTCACCGGCTGTATTCCCATCGGTTTCACGGCGATGTCCAGGACGCCGACTGCTTCAGCCACCGCCCTCGTCACGACGAGGTGCCCAGGCTGGGCCAGAGACGACGCCCGCGACGCCAGATTGACCGTAGATCCGAACACATCGCCATCGCGTTCGACGACCGGGCCGTGGTCGACGCCACTCCGAGCGTCGATACCGATGCCGAGGTCGTGCAGACCTTCGACGATGCCGAACACCATCCTCACTCCGACCACCGGATTCGACGCAGTCAACAGCACCCCGTCACCGAGTGTCTTGATCATCCGCGTTCCATCCACGAGCGAGGATTCCACGATCGACCGCAATGCGCTGGCGATGTCAGCGCCAACGACATCGCCGTGTACATCGGTGAGCGATGTGAACCGCACGAGGTCGACAAACATCACAGTGGTCGCGGTATCACCCGATTCTCCATCCATCGACACTCATGACCTCCGACTCGGTTGCAGGAACAGGACGCTAACTCGACGTCGCCCTACCGACACCCGCGCCTACGAGGGGCATCGTATTTTGTACCCTACGGCTAGATACTCACGCACCAAGGACGACTACTTTGCTCGGAACAACAGCATGATCAAGCACATAACAATCCTGTCCACCGCGGCACTTCTTGCGCTCTCAGCATGCTCAAGCAGTGGTGATTCGAACGGCGGTGACGCGAGCATCGAGGTCAAGCCGATCGAGCCGATCCTCGACAGTGAAATCGAGATCGTCACTGATCCCTCGGGCACCTCTGCGACCTTTTCCGTCGACACGAACATTCCAGTTGCTTGTGCCGTCATCTACGGCACAAGCGACGCGTTCGGGCTGCTCGCCGTCGACAACGACATGCAGGGCGGTGCCCACGAGGACCACGGGCCTCTGTTGACCGGGCTGGTCCCCGATACCGAGTACCAGTATGTACTACAGGGGTCGGATGCCGCTGGTTCGATCTACCGCAGCGCGGTGATGACATTTCGCACACCGCCCGCCGCCGACAACGCGCTGGGTGACAATCTCGCTCTGGATGCCTCCGTCACCGGAGCCAGTTCGTCGTTCTCAGATTCGTTCGCCCCGGAGATGGCGATCGACGGTGACCTCGCAACAGAGTGGTCGAGCGCCGGCGATGGCGACGACGCGTGGATCGAGATCAGCTTGCCCGAGCCCGCAGAGATCACCGCGATCGCATTCAAGACCCGTGAGATGACCGATGGCACGGCCATCACAGAGACCTTCACCGTCCGAGGCGGGCCCCGAGCCGGCTATTTTGGACGAGCCGGTCACTGGCGAGATACTCCGGTTCGAAGCACAGCAGACGACCGGTGGCAACACCGGCGCAGTAGAGATCGAGGTCTACGGCACCGGCTGACTCGGTGGTGCAGCTGTGGTGCGCCCGGCGGGAGTCAGGTGTTGCGCTTGTAGTTGAGCAGGAGCAGTGCGTTGGCAACTACGACGAGCGTGCTGCCCTCGTGGGCGATCACGGCGACACTGATGCCTACGCCGAGGATCGTCATCGGGATCAGCGCGGCGACGACGCCGAGGCTGAAGAACAGGTTCTGTTTGATGGTGCGGCTGGCGCGCCGCGAGATCCCGACCGCGATTGGAAGTTGAGCGATCTGATCGGACATCAGCGCGATGTCGGCGGTCTCAAGAGCCACGTCGCTCCCGGCGGCCCCCATCGCGATTCCGACATTGGCGGCCGCCATTGCCGGTGCATCGTTGACCCCGTCACCAACCATCGCCACGCCGCCATCGCTGGCTAGCTCGTTCACCGCCTCGACTTTGTCGACCGGCAGCAATCCACCCCACGCCCGGTCGATCCCGACCTGCGCTCCCACAGCGTCGGCGACCCGCTGGTTGTCGCCGGACAGCATGACGATCTCCTCGATCCCCAGAGCACGCAGTTCAACAATCGTGTCCTTCGCCTCGACCCGCGGGGTGTCCATCACCCCTAGCACACCTAGGAATTGATCACCGCGCCTGACGATCATCGTGGTCCGCCCGTTTGTCTCGAGTGACTCACGACCTGCATCGAGGTCGGTAGGGATACCAATATCGT
>QIIW01000044.1 GCA_003231645.1 Acidimicrobiia bacterium
CGCTGATTGTGTGGTCGGGTGAGGGGCAACACACATTGTTCCGGTTCCATCCTGGCCGTAATGTGTGGGAACAGGGAGGCGACCTGCCGCTACCAAGCTGTGAGGGTCACGCAAAGCCGCTTACGATCGACAATGTAGTGTGGGTGTACGCCGTCTGTACCGAAGAGCCAGGCAGGGTCCTACGGTTCGACATCAACACGCTGACCGTTCTAGATGAGCGTCAGGTGAGCCTGACCCGAGGCTGGTCACAGAACGTCGCGTACGTCGACGGGTCGCTACTCGATTCGGCTGGGCCAACCGGCGATATTGGCGAGTTCGCACCCCGCGTCCTGCTCTCTGATCTGGCAAACCGATAGCGCGGGGTGCGACGAGGATCCGTGACTGGCTAATCGGGTATGCCGATGTCACAATCTGAGTATGCGGCCCGGTCGGATCGTCTGCTGCTTTCTACTGGTCGCCACTGCGTGCACCGAGCGCGACGGTCTTGAAATTTCCTCCGAGCAGCCGGGTTCGTCCTCCGAGCAGTCGAGTTCGACTACCTCTAGTTCTTCGACCTCGACCACCATGGCTCCAGCGACCACTGCGCCGGACACGGCCGTCCCCGTGGCCATGGAGGCCGATCCTCCGCTCGGCGAGACACCGGGCGCAATGATTGCATTCGACTCGACGGGCGCGAGGCGCATAGGCACCGATGCTTCTGAGGAGCTGATCGTCTCGGGGCCTGTATTCGAAATCGCCGACGACGGCGCCGGCGGAGTCGTCTTCCAACGAGACGAGGACGATGGCCTACTGTGGTGGCTTCCGGCCGGCGAGACCGAACCCCGTAAAATTGTTGAAACCAGTGAAGAGCGACAGTTTCTCACCCTCGAAGGAGTAGTCGGCACCGGGCCGGACCGGGTAGTCCTGTATCAACTGGTGCACCGCACCGGCTCACCTGAGACGACCGAAGCAACACTTCTCCGGTTCAACGTCGGCGACGAATCGGGCAGCCTCGTGACAGTGACAGGCGGGTGGGAATCGATCAGTGCGTTCTCCAGCATTTCGGGGCGCACCGCTGTCAGCAGGTGGATGGCCGAGGGCCAAGAAGGGATGACGATCATCGATCTCGCCACCGGTCAAAAGCTTTACGACACCTACGACGCCGGGCTCGAATGCTTCGACGGGTCGGGTATCTGTCGCGGTTTCGAGGTAGCCGCGTTACACGAGGGATGGATCCTGGGCGTGGGCACGCTGTGGAACGAAGATCTGGGTTTGGTCGATCGTATGGCTCTCTCTCGATTCGACCCGGAAACAGCTGAGGTCGACGTCATCGCTTCCTTCCCGTGGGACAACGGATTCTGGTACCCCGAAAACCTCTTTCTCCTCGACGGCACCGCGGTGATCTCCCGCTCGGCCGAGCCCAGCGGATCGTCGTTTGAACGCACACCTCTGGCTCCGATCGCTGTCGATCTCGAAACTGGCGATGCGTGGGTGATCCCGGAAACAGCCTTCGTACGGCCGGTCACCTCCGCTTCCCCGACCGATGAGGCTTGCGGAGGGGGCGGTTTGGACCTGCGCACCGACTACGTAGAAGCCGCGGCCCTTATCCAGGCCGATTGCGAAGGCGTCGACCTTGGGTTCGGACGGTACAGCGCCGCCGCCGAGCTGCTCAACCTTCTCATGCAGGAGTTGAGAATGAACGACGTAGGATTCGATCATCCGGCCAACCGCACCGCCTCGGCCGCCGGGGTGTTCAACGAAATCTGGTACACGGTCTCGCTGGATCTCGAGTACACGGGCTCCTATGATCTCGCTGGAACGTGGGCCGCCGACTGCGACCTCGGCCTTATCACGATCGACCCCACCCCTTCGCCGGATCTCCTCGCGACGCTGATGGCTCAGTCCGGCTGTAACGCCCGCTGAACCGACGGTTTCAGGAGTGGGGCCGGAGACGTGGTGTAACGAGGATCGTCCCACGGTTCGA
>QIIW01000133.1 GCA_003231645.1 Acidimicrobiia bacterium
ATCCTCGCTGCCGTGACTGCCCTCTCCCAGGTCAAGAGCCGGCCACGCGCCGCGGCTTTCCTTGCACTGACCAAGCCCCGGATCATCGAACTGCTGCCCGTCGAGACCGTGCCGGTGATGGTGGTGGCCGACAAGGGAGTGCCGTCACTGTGGTTGATAGTCGCAACCGTTCTCGGTGGCACACTCGCGGCGGGCGGGGCCAACACGTTCAACATGTATCTCGACCGAGACATCGATCGCTTGATGGATCGCACCAAGGGTCGGCCTCCGGTCACCGGTGAGATCAGCCCGGCCGAGGCACTCGTTTTCGCCTTCGTCGTCGAGGTGGTGGCGTTCGTCTGGCTCTGGCAGCTCGTCAACCTGCTCTCGGCGGTGCTCGCAGTGTGCGCCACGCTCTTCTATGTTTTTGTCTACACCCTCTGGCTGAAGCGGACTTCGACTCGAAACATCGTCATCGGTGGCGCGGCCGGGGCGGTGCCGGTGCTGGTCGGCGGTCACCGACTCTCTGGCGTGGCCGCCGGTGGTCCTGTTCCTCGTGGTCTTTTACTGGACTCCGCCGTATTTCTGGGCACTGGCGATCCGTCACCGTGAGGACTATCAGGCGGCCGAGGTTCCGATGTTGCCGGCGGTTGCGAGCCTGAAGGTCGTCACCGGCAAGATTCTCGCCTACACCCTGGTGCTGTGGGCCCTGACCCTGGTCTTCGCTCCGGTCGCCGGAATGGGATGGTTCTACACGGCGTCGGCGGCGGCGTTGGGAGCGATCTTCACATGGTCTGCGATGAGGGTGATGCGCAACCCGGAGCCGGCCCAGGCCATGCGGTTGTTCGGCTGGTCGATCACCTATCCGGTGTTGCTGTTCGCGGCCATCGCCATTGACCAGATCATGCGCACCGGAGTCTGATGTGAACATCGATCCCGCACGCATTGAGGACCTGATCGCCGAACTGCCCATCCAACCTCGAGTCGTTCGATGTGTAGGATCACCCGTCAATACGGCGCCCTCCGAGGGGTGGCGCGCTCTCATCTGGATTCAGCAACTTGCCCGGTCCGCTTCCCGCGGGCTGTCGGAGGATCACGCCAACGATGCCAATGACCGACTCCATGCCGGTCACAACGCACGCGTCCGACGGCCGTGTTGCTGTGCCGTGTGCCGCCGCCGTCACTCTCGGTCGCGGCCGACGTGCCCGACTCACCGACACCCATCTGCTGGCGGCTGTCGGTGCCTCCGTGGTTCTTCTCATCGGTGTGGTGAGCGGTGCCCTGCGGGTCATCGAGCCGTTTCACCTGATAGCACGTTCGACCACCACGGGCGTGTTCAATCTGGCGATGGTGGCCGCAGTTCTGGCGGCGGTCGCCGGTCTGTGGTTCTGGACGCCCAAGATCACCGGGTATCAGATGTCGGATGGCATCGGCAGGCTCGTCGTTGTCGCGCTGGTGGTCGGCGCGCTGATCGTCGGCATCACCGACGTGGTGGCGGGTTCCCCGAGACCCCGGATCTCCTGTTGGCCCATCCGGTCAGTTCCGCTGCCGACGCCCTCGACCTGGTCTCGGCCATCGGGGCAATCATGGTGGTGCTCGGCGCACTCGGCATCGTCGGTGGGTTGCTCGGTGCGCTCCGGTCGGGCGCGGCCGATGTCGGCGATGATCCTTGGGACGGTCACACGCTCGAGTGGACCACCACCTCACCACCGGCGGCAGGCAACTTCACCGAACCCTTGGCCGAGGTTGGCTCGGAGGCCCTCCTGCTCGATCAGCGTGACGAGCACGAGGAGATCACCTGATGTCCGACTCGACCGCGGTGGTCCCGGCGCCACGTCTCGTACGACCCCGTACCGTGATCGTCGGGTCGATGTTCGCCAGCGCGGCAGCCGCCGTGGCGTTCATGGGTCTGATCGGCATCTATCTCGTCGAACGTGGTGATGCCAGGGCGGCCGGCCGGCAATGGTTCGCTCCGGGAGACATGGAGAGGGCCCGGCCGGTCCGGCCGCTCAGCAGGCGCAGTTCTTCTTCTTCATGATCAACGGGGCCTTCGCCGTCTTCCTGATCATCGCCGCCGCATTCCT
>QIIW01000047.1 GCA_003231645.1 Acidimicrobiia bacterium
CTCACCGGGTCCACGAACTTTCTCACCACTCCTGCCATCTCCGAGAGCCTTGCCGGCCGCATCGACCTGATGACCCTGTGGCCACTGTCGATGGGAGAGATCCACAATGGCCCCGACGACCTCATCGATCGGGCTTTTGACGACCCAACCGGCCTGGTCCGGCACCAAGGCGCAACCCCCAACCGCAGCGACTACCTGCATCTCGTATGCGCCGGCGGCTATCCCGAGCCGCAGCGCCTCGACAGCCGGAACCGACGCCGATGGTTCGAGCGCTACCTCGAAACAGTGTTGCGGCGCGAAGTCGAGACAGCAACCGACTTGCGTCGCTTCGACGCGCTCGTCGCCATGGCCCGGCTACTACTCGCCACCACCGGATCAGAACTTGTGATGTCGCGCCTGGCCGAGCGAGTAGGAATCAATTCCGCCACAGCCGAGACATATGAACCATGGATCGAGACGGCCTTCCTCGTGCACCGTCTCCCGGCCTGGAGCCGCAAGGTTGCATCCAAGATCGTGCACCGTCCCAAACTCCATGCCTGCGACACCGGTCTCGCCGCCGCCATAATCGGGAAAGACCCTGCAGCGCTCGCCCGACTCAACGACCCGTCGGTGGGGCCGCTCATCGAATCGTTCGTCATCACCGAGCTCGCCAAACAACTCACCTGGTCGAACGCCCCCGGGCGGCTCCATCACTTCCGCGACCGCGACGGACTCGAGATCGACGCCGTCATCGAAACAACCGACGGTCGGATCGTCGCCATCGAGATCAAGTCCACGACCGTCCCCCGGACCGCCGACGCCAAACCAATGGCCACACTACGAAACCGACTGGACCGCGTCGGCGAAGACTTCGCCGTCGGCATCGTCTTCCACACCGGTAACCGACGCGTCAGCCTCGGCGATCGCCTCGTCGGTCTACCCATCGCCGACCTATGGACCTGAACCTCGGCTGGCCATCCCGGGTGGCGGCTTTGCCCCGATCAGCCGGAGTCGACGGTGCGAATCCGACGGACCTACACGAGCCGAGCATCCCCATCGACGAGGCCGACGCGCTGCTCGGCGCCTGCCGGGCCTCGATGCATCAAGCCGCCAACTCCGAGAAAGCGCCGCGGCCACACTACATCGACAAACGCCGTCCGATAAGTGGCTCACAGGCCGTCCGACCGGTAGTGCCGGATTGCGACAGAGTATTTCGCCGAGAATCGGCGATCGCGAGGCGGACGAGCTGACGACGGGGCTCGGAGCCCTCTTCGGGTCGCTCGTCACCGTGTCAGTGCGAACCCACGCGCCGGCCAACCAAGCCCGAGTCGCTCACCTGCGAACCCGAGCCGGCGAACGACCACGACGTACGACACCTCCACTGGCTGTCGAACCGCATCGGAGACGGCCTGCTCGATGCTGCCGTCATCACGACCGGCACCGAAACCTACCGCCGTGCTGACAGCTCGGTGGACGTCGCGACGCGGTAGGCGTCGCCGAATGCATCGGTGATCGGCGAGCCGCCGATTTCGACGTCGAGCGGGTCGAGGCGGGCCAGCACGAGGTCGGGGACTTCGGGCGGATCCACGGTGAGCAAGCCGTCGGCGTCGCCGACACTGATCGGCCTGGGCCACGACCGCTGCGGGTCGAGGGGCCACCACGGAGCGACCTCGTCGGCGAGTTCTCGCTCCGGGTCCACCGCAGTGTCGCCGAAAGATCGCGACAGGAGAGGACCGAGGATCTGCTCGCGGGTGCGGCCCCGCCACTCCAACAACAACCACGGGTCGGTGTCGAGGCGGTCGGCGAAGACGTACAGGGTGGCGGCGATGTGTTTGCA
>QIIW01000116.1 GCA_003231645.1 Acidimicrobiia bacterium
CCGACGAAGATGTCGGCCCGGCCCCGCATCGTGGCGCATTCGCGCCGGTAGGCGTCGCTTACCTCGGTTGGCACGTCTTCAAGCCGGATGTAGGGCGGGTTCCCGACAACGAAGTTGGCCTGGCGCTCACCGTGATCGGCCAGGAGGAAGTCACCGGTGGTGACCCAGGCCGCTGATAACCGCTCGGCGGTTTCGACTGTCTGGCCGAGTTCCAGCAACTTTGCCGCCACTGCCTTGCGGGTGATCTCGGCGTTGTGTTCGAGAAGATCGAAGCCGTGGATCGCATCGGCCATGTCGGCGAGGTCTCGGCCATGCTGCTCGCATGACTCGGCCAGACGTTCCACGATGGGCAGGATGAACGCGCCGCATCCACACGATGGCTCTACGATCACCGAGGCACCTAGATCTTCTTCGGCGCGGTAGCCGGCCAGGTCGAGGATCAGGTCGACCACCCATCGGCGGGTGAACACCTCTCCGTGCTCACCGTCGGGATCAGGCGTCCAACTCGGCATCTGCTTCGCAACATCCATCAAGGTCATCTGACAGGCCCGGCTCATCGGACCGGCTCCGAGCACAAACTACAGGCATGTGATCCCATGCGCCGAACACTACGCAGACCATGTGACAGCCAAGAGCGACCATCACCAAATCGGGGGAACCTCACGTGACCGCCGGCCCCAAGACCAGCAAACCCAACATCCGCCGCCGAGGCGACACCTACACCTGATTCGCCTACATCTGGCGGCAACGGCAAACGCCGCCAGATCAGCCGCGGCGGCTTCCGCACCATCGCCGAAGCAGAAGCCGACCGCATCAGACGACTCACCGACCTCGGCCAAGGCAACTACGTCACCCCCGACCCCATCACCGTCGCCGACTACCTCACCAACGAATGGCTCCCGGTCCGCCGCACCGACCTCGAAGCGTCCACCTGTGTGGCGCAGCTACGAACAGAAGATCCGCCTCCACGTCATCCCCCACATCGGCGCCACCGCTCCCCAGCAGCTCACGCCGATGGACCTCAACAAGCTCTACGCCCGAAGCTCCCGCCGGCCACCAGCCGGCTGCACCCACCCGTCACCATCGCCCGCATGCTCGAACTCGACGACGCCCGATGGTCCGCAGCCGCCATCGCCGAGCGGCTTCGGGCTGAAGGCCATACAAGTGCCGAGGGCATCACCCGCCACTCCGTTGCCGGCACCATCCGACGGCAGCGCAAGAACGCCCGCCGCCACACCTGGGCCACCATCGCCCTCGCCAAGAGCAATTGTCAAGAGTTGTGGATTGGGGATCTGAGATCAGGCGGCGGCGTCCTCCTGGGTGGTGTTGGTGTCGGTCTGGTTGGGGGTCCTTTCTTGGAGTTTGCCGTCGATGAACACCGTTCGATAGGGGGCCGCTGGCCAGAGGAACTCGGACCCGAGACGCAGAAGACGACAAAGCCACGGCCCAGCGTCTCCATCTCATGCCCGGACCAGCGACCAGCGGCCTACCTCGCCGCGACCCCAACCCAGCCGAAGCTGATCGGTGAGGCTTAGGAATTTCACCTGCTCAGAGGGCATATTGTCGGATGTTGCATCGGTCGGCGGGTGAATACTGGATGGGTTGGGTGCCGTTCACATCTGGACGTGTATGCTGGCATACATGAACCGGACGACGATCAAGCTTCCTGACGACGTCGACGCGAAGCTCCGCCACGAAGCCCAACGACGCGGCATCACCATCTCCGAGCTGACACGCGAGGCCATCGAAACCCACCTCGGCAAGCGACGACGCCTCGGGGCCGCGGCAGCAGGACGAAGCGGGCGA
>QIIW01000043.1 GCA_003231645.1 Acidimicrobiia bacterium
TGAGGCTTGTCGTTGTCAAATTCGGTTGTTGAGCAGGTTGGGTGTCGCTTACCGGCGGGGTGATCGTTGCAGAAGGCAGCGAGCCGATTGGCGAACTTGATGCGCTCGGCAAGTTGCCGGGCTGTGTCTCTGCGTTGGACCCACATGCAGCGAGTGTCAGAGCGACTACACTGGCAGCGAACAGGGGCCTACGCAAATGGACGGATATATGCGAAAGGTTGGTCATGGTTGTTGGACGTTCTCCGACTGCCCGCGGTTCCCGCTTGTGTCGCATTTCCGACTCAGCCTGGTGTGGCTGAGCGTGCCCACCTAGAGAATCTGAGCAAGCTGGCGCAGCGAGGTCAATGAAAGGCTGCACAGGCCACGTTCCACTAACTGAGAACGCTCGTGGTGACGTCGACTTCCGACAACGTCGAGCAGCTCGATCTTGTTTCAGCTGGTCTGTTTGCAGTGGTCACAGCTCATGCCGGGAACGGTGTAGGTGCAGACGGTGGGCGGGTCGCTGGTCATGTCGGGAGTCTCCCTTGAGGCGTGCGGGTGTCGACTTGACACGCGAACCTGGGTCAGGACCGCAGCAGGCGAGCGATTGCCGCGGTGGCCTCGTTGATCTTGGCGTTGCCGGTTTCTTCGCTCTCGACTGCTGCCTCTCGGACACAGTGGCGGAGGTGTTCGTCGACGAGGCCCATGCCGACGCCTTGGAGGGCTTTGGTGACCGAGCTGATCTGGGTTAGGACGTCGATGCAGTAGGTGTCTTCGTCGATCATGCGTTGCAGGCCGCGGACCTGGCCCTCGATGCGCTTGAGTCGGGCCGAGTATTCGTCTTTGGTGTAGGAGTATCCAGCCATAGGGGTAGGGGGTACCTTATCGTGGGAAGTGTCGAGGTACGTCGATGGGGACCTATCGGTCTCGGGCGCCGCGTCGTTAAGTGGGTGTCGTGTCGGCGCCGCTGCGCACGAGTGCGCTCAGGTGGTGGTGCATTCTGGTGAGCGTTTTGGCCGTCTGTCCACGCGGGTCCAGAACGGTTCAGTGGTGGACGTGGCTTGGTGGGCCTGCGGCGTAGGTGGCCGGTTCGGTATCGAACGTGTCGTGGCAGGTGGTCGAGCAGAAGTGATAGGTGACTCCCTCGTGTTCAGTGTGGGCAGCCGAGGCGTCGGGGTCGATGCTCATACCGCAGACCGGGTCGGTGACCGTGTCCGGCTTGTCGGTCGTTGGCTCGTCGGCACCGACCTCGACGGTGGGTTCATCCACGGCCGGGAGGGAGCTGGTGTCGATGGAATGTGGGTGCCAGCGCCGGAGCCGGCTGGCGTTGGTCACGACGGATAGGCTTGAGGCAGCCATTGCTGCGGCGGCGATCATCGGGCTGAGTTGAACGCCGATGAAGGGGTAGAGGACGCCGGCGGCGACCGGTATACCGAGACCGTTGTAGAGGAAGGCCAGGACCAGGTTCTGGCGGATGTTGCGCATTGTTGACCGGCTGAGGGTGATCGCGGTGACCACGCCGTCGAGGGCGCCGGAGATGAGTGTGATGTCAGAGGATTCGATGGCGACGTCGGTGCCGGTTCCGATGGCGAACCCGACGTCGGCTTGGGCGAGGGCGGGGGCGTCGTTGATGCCGTCGCCGACCATGGCGACCACGTCACCTTCGTCTTGGAGCCGACGGACTTCGAGGGACTTGTGTTCGGGGAGGACTTCGGCGAGGACCCGTTCCACGCCGACCTGGCGGGCGATCGCCGCGGCGGTGCGGGCGTTGTCGCCGGTGATC
>QIIW01000111.1 GCA_003231645.1 Acidimicrobiia bacterium
TCTGTACTGACACTCATGCTGGAACTCCCAATCCGGACCACAACCCCATGGACAAGGCGTCTGGTGGACACCGTTCGATACAAAGAGCACAACGGATGCACTTGGTCTCATCGAGCAAGAGGGCAGAGCCACCGTTGTAGTCGGAATCGACTTCTTCTGATGTCACGATCGAGATGACATCGACCGGGCACACGTCTACACACAGGGCGCACAGAACACACTTGTCGACATCGAGCAGAATGTTGGCAAAACAACGCAGGCAGCGACTGGCCTCGCACCGCGCCTGCTCAGGGGTGAACCCGGTCTCGACCTCGGCCAGCCCCATCCTCCGCCCGGTCTCGAGCGTGGGGACCGCCACCCGGTCAAGTCGGTCGTAGAGGTCGCCGAGCCGGTGGAACTGCACGAGCTCGATCATGCGACCCGGCTTGTCCTCCGCCACCTCACCGCCGAAGTGGCGGTGGATGGACGTGGCCGAGCGGCGGCCGTCGGCGATGGCGTCGATCAGAGTTCGCGGACCCTTGGCGGCGTCGCCGCCGGACCAGACACCCGGAAGCGAGGTCTCGCCGGTTATCGGATCGGCCTGAATCGAGCGCCGAGGAGTCGTCTCGGGTCCGTTGTCGCCCAGCGAGTCGAGATCGATAGCCTGCCCGATGGCCAGGATGATCGTGTCGGCTTCGAGCGACGTGACATCGTCATCGTCGAACACCGGGGCGAAGCGGTGCTGCTCGTCGAACAGCGACTTGACGCCCTTGGTCTCGAGTCCGGTGACTTTGCCGTCGGCGGTGAGAATACGGTTGGGGCCGCGGCTGGGAAGGAATTCGATCCCCTCCTGCCTGGCCTCCTCGAACTCGAACTCATGGGCCGGCATCTGCTCGCGCGATTCGAGTGACATCACCGTGACATGGCGCGCCCCGGCACGTGAGGCCGACCGGGCAACGTCGATCGCTTCGGTGATCGCGTGGCCCTCTGCCTCCCAGGCGACCTGGGATGACCCGCCACCATTGCCGTTCCCGGCACGCATCGAGTCGTAGTCAGCGGCTCGTGAAGCGGTGCGGGCCGCATCCATCGCCACATCCCCGCCACCGACCACGATGACCCGTTCACCGATGTCAACCCGGAAGCCGCGGTTCATATTGATCAGGAACTCGATGGCCTTGAACACGCCATCAGCCTGGCCACCCTCGATGTCGAGGCCTCGACCGAGCGTGGCACCGATGGCCAAGAAAACCGCATCGTGGCGTTGACGCAGTTGATCGAAAGTCACGTCGACGCCGAGTTTTGTATTGCACTGGACCTCGACGCCAAGCCCGACGATGGCATCGATATCGGCCTGCAGGACGTGGCGATCGAGGCGATACTCGGGGATACCGAGCCACATGGCGCCACCGAGCTTCTCGGTGGCCTCGTAGACGGTGACCTTGTAACCGAGCCGGCGGAGATCGTGGGCACACGCCATGCCGGCCGGTCCGCCGCCGACGACACCGATGCTCTCGGCCCGCTCGACTGTCGGCGGCGCCGCGACCTTCTCCCAGACCTTGTCATAGCGACCGGTTTCGGTGCCGAACTGCTCGGTCACGAAGCGCTTGAGGGCGCGGATGGCGATGGGTCGATCGATCTCGCCCCGGCGGCAGGCGTCCTCGCACGGCGCGGCACACACCCGCCCGCAGACCGAAGCGAAGGGATTGGGCATACGAGCGGTGAGGTAGGCGAACTCGTCCTC
>QIIW01000078.1 GCA_003231645.1 Acidimicrobiia bacterium
ACGGGATGGCGATGAAGATGGCGCTTACCGCCAAGCCGATTACAGCCGAGGAAGCACACGCTGCAGGCATGGTCGTGGAACTCGCCGAGCCAGGCGACGCACTCGACGTGGCGGTCGCACTCGCCGAGCAGATCGCCAAGAACGCACCGCTGGCGCTGATCGCCTCCAAGGAGCTGATCCGCGAAGGACAGGGCAGAACCGAGGCCGAGTTCTGGGAGTACCAAGCCGACCACATGCGGGCGATCTTCAAGAGCGCCGACGGTGCTGAGGGTGCACGGGCTTTCGCCGAGAAACGGGCCCCCAACTGGCAAGGCAAGTAACCGACGAGCGGCAATCTCCACATCGGAACGAGTGAGGAGGACACATGCAAAACGACAGCCCCTCGGAAATGGATCTGATCGCCGAGACTCGGCGCAATTGGACCGACCGCGGCCTGCACGAAGTCGACGCCATGGTGTCGGCCACCTCGCTGGCCCGCGCACAGCAAGTAATGCTCGGCAGGGTAAACCAGGCCCTGGTGCCCTTCTCACTCACGTTCAGCCGCTACGAAGCGTTGGCGCTCCTCAGTTTCGCCCGCAACGAGTCGATGGCGATGGCCCGTATGGGTGAACGTCTTCAGGTCCACCCCACCAGTGTTACGAGTACGGTCGACCGTCTCGAACGCGACCGCCTCGTCCGCCGCCGTCCGCATCCCGATGATCGCCGCGCCACGCTCGCCACGCTCACCAAACGCGGCCGCCGCACCCTCGATAAGGCAACCGCCGCCCTCGAAACGATCCGTTGGGGTATGGGCGAAATTCCCGCCGACGAGCTGACCGCACTCACACTTTCCTTGGCCCATGTCCGTGCGTCCGCCGGCGACAACGTCGACGGTTCAGTTCCTGCGCTGATACCAGGAGTGCAATCATGACCAACGAACCCAACGAACCCGAGGCCCCTAACACCCCGGGCCGACCCGACTACGACGCCTGGCGCGCTCGGTACGACGAGTCGACCCTTCGTGACGTGCCATTCGAGACGATGTCGGGCATCCCGGTCGAGCCGGTCTACGGCGACGGCCCGTACCCCGGCCAGTACCCCTACACCCGCGGCGTCTATTCGTCGATGTATCGCAGCCGCCTCTGGACCATGCGCATGTTCGCCGGTTTCGGCACGGCCGAAGACACCAACGGTCGGTTCAAGGAGATCCTGCGAAACGGCGGAACCGGCTTGTCGACCGCGTTCGACATGCCCACGCTCATGGGCCGCGACTCCGATAGCTCATGGGCACTGGGCGAGGTCGGTAGGGCCGGCGTGGCGATAGACACGCTCGCCGACATGGAGGACCTGTTCGCCGACATCGATCTCTCGGCCGTCTCAACGTCGATGACCATCAACGGCCCCGCCGTGGTCATCCTTGCCATGTACGTGGCGGTCGCCGAGAAGAACGGGTGGGCGCCGAGCCAGCTTGCAGGCACCATCCAGAACGACATCTTCAAGGAGTACCAAGCCCAGAAGGAATACATCTACCCGCCGCGCCCGTCGGTGCGAATCGTGACCGACATGATCGGTTACACCTCCGCGGAGATGCCCAAGTTCCATCCGATCTCAATCTCGGGTTACCACATCCGCGAGGCGGGCAGCACCGCCGCTCAGGAACTCGCCTTCACCCTCGCCAATGGTTTTGCCTACGTCGAGGCTGCGGTCGCGGCGGGCGCCGACGTCGACG
>QIIW01000127.1 GCA_003231645.1 Acidimicrobiia bacterium
GACTCCGCACCGCCATGGAGCAGATCCGACATGGCGATCATCGCTACTTCGCATCGCCGATCGTCGACAGCTTTCATGGCGTGTGGTTCGAACTCCACGAAGATCTCATCCGCCTTGCCGGCCGCACTCGGGCTGACGAAACGGCCGCAGGGCGGGCCTAGTCGACGTCTGTTCGAGTCGGTAACCGCATAGCGACCAGCACGGCAAGGCTCATGCTTGCGACTGCGATGGCAAACAGTACCCGCGATCCACCCGCGTCGGTGGCGACGAACGCAGTTACGGCAAGGCTCGTGACGATGCTGCCCACGTAGCGGCTCATCGAAAGGATCCCCGCCGCCGAACCGACCCGCGTTTCGGGCACCGACTCCAACGCCGCCGTCATGAAGTTGGGGACGGCGACCCCCAGGCCGATTCCGAACGCCATGAGGGCCGACACGAGGACGAGGGGTGCGACGTCGGTGCCTGCAATAAGGAGCGCCACCATTGCTGCAAGGGCGACGGCCAGACCGGCCAGAACGGGAAGGCGACGCCCAAGCCGATCGCCCGCTCGTCCGCCCGCCGGCCCGAAGGTGATCATGCCGACGGTGAGAGCCGACAGGACAAGGCCAACCGAACCGGACTCCCATCCGCGTGCGGTGAGGATGATCGGCGTCAGCAGGAGCAATGTGTACTGGGCCTGCGTCGACAATGCCTGCGCCGAGAACGAAGCAACAAACACGCGATTGGCAATCCGGGCCGTCGACGGTCGTTGGTCAGATCTCTTGGATTGGGTGCGCTCACTCTTGCTCCCCGCTTGGACTCTCATCGAGACCAGGAAGGCAACCGCCACGACCGGCAGATTCACGAGAAAAATCGCTTGCCATCCGAAAAGTTCGGTGAGGCCACCGCCGATAACCGGACCGCTCGCCGCCCCGATCCCGAGAACGGAGCCGAGAATCCCAAACATGCGGCCCCGCTCGGCCGCGGAGGTGCTAGTAGTCAAGAGTGACTGGACGCTCGGGGCCAAGGCCGAGGCGAACGCAGCCTGACCGGCCCGTGCCGCCACCAACATTCCAAAACTCCCCGACACGGCGCACATTACCGAAAACGCCGCGAAGCCGATCAGGGCGACGTTGACTGATCGTCGCGCCCCGATGCGGTCGCTCAGTCGGCCCGCAAGAGGCTGCCCCAAGAGCATCGCGATCAGATACACCGTGACGAGAACGCTCACCCGGCCAACCGAGATGTCGAATTCGTCCGCGATCGACGGAAGCGCCACGGCAATCATCGTCGAGTTGAGAGGCACCAGCCCGGCCGCTGCCGCGACCCCGATCACCCCCGGTCTCGTCAGCGGCGGCGGCGCCGCCGCTGACGATCCAGGTTCCGTCATCCGATGATGGACACCTCAGCGGCGGTTCCGTCGAGTCGGATGATGTCTCCGGTCTTGATCCGCTCCGTCGCGTTGACCGTGCCTACAACCGCCGGGAAGCCCATTTCGCGGGCCACGATCCCGGCATGAGACGCGAAGCTCCCGTGGTCGGTAACGATTCCGCCGATGAGATGCAACACGGCGTTGAAGGCCTCCCCGGTCGCGGGGGCCACCACGATCTCTCCCGGCTGCAAGGCCATGAGATCCTCAGTGGACAGGATAAGCCGCGCTGGACCTTCATAGGTTCCTGCACTGGCGGGAATACCGATCACGAC
>QIIW01000112.1 GCA_003231645.1 Acidimicrobiia bacterium
CGTTTCGAGGAGGTCCACCGGGCTCGCTTCGGCTTCGTGTCGCCCGACAAGGCGATCATCGTCGAGTCGATGCAGGTCGAGGCGATCGGGCCGGCGCCCCGGGTCGACATCTCGACTCCGGTACCCGACATTGACGGCGATCCTCTCGGTGTGTTCCCCACCGTGGTTGCCGGGAAATGGCGCGACACACCGTTCCTGGCCCGCGAGCGTCTGGCCGCCGGCCTACCGATCTCGGGGCCGGTGGTGATCGTCGAGTCGACCGCCACGACTGTGGTCGACCCGGGCTGGACCGCCACCGTCACCCCAGCCGGAGACCTGGTGCTCGATCGGGTCGAAGCCTTGGTCCACGAGACGTCGGTCGGCACCGACGTCGACCCGGTGCAACTCGAGATCTTCAACAACCTGTTCATGAACATCGCCGAGCAGATGGGGCTGGTACTCGAGAACACCGCCGCTTCGGTCAACATCAAGGAGCGCCTCGACTTTTCGTGCGCGGTGTTCGACCCGGCCGGCGATCTCATCGCCAACGCCCCCCACATGCCGGTGCATCTCGGCTCGATGGGGGAGTCGATCAAGTCGATCATCGCCGCCAACCCCCGGATGTCGCCCGGCGACGTCTACGTGATGAACGCCCCCTACAACGGCGGCACGCATCTCCCCGACATCACCGTGATCAAGCCGGTGTTCGACGATGACGACACCGACATCGTTTTCTACGTGGCGTCGCGGGGCCACCACGCCGACGTCGGTGGGAGCGTGCCAGGTTCGGCGCCGGCCGACTCGACCAGCGTCGACGAGGAAGGCGTGCTGATCGACAATTTCCTGCTGGTCAGCGACGGACGGTTCCGCGAGCAGGAGATCCGCGAGCTGCTCGGCTCGGGCCGCTGGCCGGCCCGCAACCCCGACCACAACGTGGCCGACCTGAAGGCTCAGGTGGCAGCCTGCGAGAAGGGCACGATCGAACTGTCACGGGTGATCGACCACTACGGGCTCAACGTCGTGCACGCCTACATGGGCCACGTGAAGGACAACGCCGAAGAATCGGTGCGCCGGGTAATCGACGCTCTCACCGACAGTCGGTTCGCCTACTCAACCGACGACGGCTGGACGATCAGGGTGGCCATCAGGGTGGATCACGTCGCCCGGTCGGCGGTCGTCGACTTCACCGGCACCAGCGGGCCACACCCCGGCAACTACAACGCCCCGGCGGCGGTGTGCCGGGCGGCGGTGCTCTACGTCTTCCGTTGCCTGGTCGACGACGACATCCCGCTCAACGCCGGTTGCATGAAACCGATCGACGTGATCATCCCGTCGCCCAGCATCATCAGCCCCGAGTATCCGTCGGCGGTGATCGCCGGCAACGTCGAGACATCGCAGCTCATCGTCGACACGCTGTTCGGCGCGGTGGGGGTGGCCGGCGCGGCCCAGGGCACGATGAACAACGTGTTCTGGGGCAACGACCGCTACCAGTACTACGAGACGATCTGCGGGGGAGCGGGCGCCACCGCCGGCCACGACGGCTGCGACGCCGTCCACACCCACATGACCAACTCCCGTCTCACCGACCCCGAGGTGCTCGAGTGGCGATTCCCGGTGCTGCTCGAGTCGTTCCGTATCCGGCGGGGTTCGGGTGGCGCCGGGGCCCATCGCGGCGGCGACGGCAC
>QIIW01000093.1 GCA_003231645.1 Acidimicrobiia bacterium
CCGCATCGAAACGCGGCGCCGGATTCGACAGGTAGAGAAGGCGCGTCACCTCGAGGCGGACGCGCGCCACTCGTTCCAGAATCATCCCGGCACCGACCAACCCTCCACCGGCGAGATACGCGGCGGTCGCGGCAACCAGCGTCGGCAGGCGCGCCACCAGTCCGGTGCGGGCATATTCGACCACGACCGGAACGGTCGCAACCGTGGCCACCAGCATCAACGCCAGCCCGACGACCGAGAAACTGAGCAACGGGCGCCAGTCGCGAAACAGTCGAAGGAGGCGACGCATGATCCTCAGACCGTCGCGCCAGGTGGCCAACTTCGACTGTGAACCGTCTGGGCGGCTCCGATAGGCGGTGTCGATCTCCTGGTAGGACAGGCCGAGACTGGCGGCATGGGCGTTGAGGTCGGTCTCGAGTTCAAAACCCTGGGTCAGGATCGGAAATGTCTTCACGAACCGGCGGCTGAAGGCCCGGTATCCGCTCAACGTGTCGTCGAGCCCGATCCGGAAGAGGCGCCGAAATGACCACGACAGCAGCCGGTTGCCCCATTGGTGTCCGGGACGAAACGCCCCATCGGCACCGACCCGTCGGCCGACGACCATGTCGACACCCCGCTCGAGTACGTGTGATATCAGTTGCGGCGCGCTCGACGGATCGTAGGTGGCGTCGCCATCGACCATCACGTAGCAGTCGGCATCGATGTCGGCGAAAAGACGACGCACCGCGAAGCCCTTGCCGGTACGTGGTTCGCTGAGCACACGCGCCCCGGCGGCCTCGGCGATGGCGGCCGTGTCGTCGTCGGATCCGTTGTCGGCGACCACGACGACCGCCCCGGGTACCGCCTTTCGAAACCCGTCGACGACCTCGAGAATCGTCGACGCCTCGTTGAGGCACGGAATGACGATCGCCACCCGGCCCGGAGGACGGTTGACCGCAGATTCCGTGGTGTGCAGCCGGGTCTCCGTCATGTTGAGAACCGGGAACCGCAGCAAGGCATCCCGATCGATGCTAGCCCCATCTCCACGGTGTGGCTCCTGCCGTACCCCGTGGACGAACCCCATCCCACGTGCCGTCGAGATGACCGGGGACGGCGCTGGTAGCCTCGGCGCTCTCTATGGCCGCCGCACACGATCCCTGCCTCAGCGTGGTGATGCCGTGCTTCGACGAGGCCTCGACCATCGACGAGATCGTCACCAAGGTCCTGGCCAGTCCCTTCACCCGCGAGTTGCTGATCGTCGACGACGGTTCGCGCGACGGCACCCGCGATCGCCTCGCCCGCTTCAGCGACCCGAGGGTTCGAGTGCTGTTGCAACCCCGGAACCAGGGAAAGGGAGCCGCGATACGTCGAGGATTCGCCGAGGCCACCGCCGATTTCGTGATCGTCCAGGACGCCGATCTGGAGTACGACCCGGTCGACTACGGCCTGATGCTCGAGCCGTTGCTGTCGGGTGACGCCGATGTGGTCTTCGGATCGAGGTTCCAATCGGGCCGGCCTCGTCGCGTCCTCTACTTCTGGCACTCTGTCGGAAATCACATGCTCACGTTGCTGTCCAACATGTTCACCGACCTCAACCTCACCGACATGGAGACCTGCTTCAAGGCATTCCGGCGTGAGGTCGTCCAGAGCCTCGACCTGCGCGAAGACCGTTTCGG
>QIIW01000080.1 GCA_003231645.1 Acidimicrobiia bacterium
TTGGCCGCACCAAGGCCTACGCCATGGGTCAGGAGTGGCGCGTCACCGACGGCCGTTCGGGAATCAAGGTCCGAGAGTTCGGTGGGCAGCTCCGTGTCCCGCGCGTGTGGATCGAAGAACAGCTCGGTGCTCCGCTCCGCTCGATCCCGCAACGGCCCGGACACGGGAAAGCGCGGGACGTTGCCGGAGCCGCTCTCACGGCAGAGCGAGCGTCCGAGCCAACGCCGCTACCTGAACCCGCGCAAGAAGAGCTCGAACTTCTACCAACCACCTCGGTAGCGAAGCCCGCGCCGAACACAGCGAAACCAACACGAGCAAAGCGACGCACCGCGAAGCGAAGCATCAACGCCAACCAGCTCACACTCCCATTCGACTGACACCGCCCATGCACCGATCAGCCACCACCCGACGACCTACCCCAATTGAGACAGACGAGTGCACAGGTGTGCGAGTAGGTCGTGTCGAGCTGCTGGGAGGTGGCTGGCGTGACGGCCCGCGTCACGACGCTCAAGGGCGCTGACGCGGGCGCCTACTACGTCGAGGAGTTGCCGAACTACTACCTTGACTCCGGCGAACCAGTTGGCGTCTGGCATGGCAAGGGCGCCGAACTGCTGGGGCTTGAAGGCGAGATCATTGACGGCGAGTTCCTCAAGATCATGGCCGGCGTCCACCCCCGAATGCGTGGTGATGTTCTGCTCGGCCGTTCGTATGGGGAGAAGTCGGTGCGAGGGTTCGATATCACCGCGTCGGCGCCGAAGTCGGTGTCCACGATGTTCGCCATCGGCGATGGCGACACCCGACAGCACGTTCTGGCCGCGCACGACACCGCCGTTGGCGTGATGCTCGAATGGGTCGAAGCCCACGCCCATACCCGATACCGCATCGACGGCCAGGTCGCCGTCGTTGACGCGGAGGGGATCATCGCGGCGACGTTTCGGCAACACACGTCGCGGGCACTAGATCCGCAGCTCCATACCCATGTCGTGATAGCGAACCGGGTCCGGTCCGATGACCGGCGTTGGTTGGCCCTCGATGCCCGCACCCTCAAACTTGATCAGCGGACCCTGTCAGGCATCTACCATCTGACCTTGCGCTCGGAGCTGACCACCCGCCTCGGGGTCGATTGGCAACCGGTGGTGAACGGCATCGCCGAAATCGCCGGCATGAACGACGCGGTGCTCGAGGAGTTCTCGGCCCGCACCGCCGGGGTGCAGCGCCGCATCGATCAGAAGCTGGACCGGTTCATCGACACCTTCGACCGCGACCCGACACCACGCGAACGGTGGCGTCTCGAACGCGAAGCCGTCATCGACTCCCGCCCACCCAAAGCCCACGACATCGACGCCACCGCACTTCATGACGGTTGGCGCAGCCAGGTCGAAGCACTCGGCCTCGACCCCCACCAAGTCGTGGATCAGGCCGTCGGCTGGGTGACACCCCACCAGATCGACGGCCCGGTCCTGTTCAAAGCCTGTCGCGATGCGATCGGAGCGCTGTCGGAGAAACAATCGACATGGCGACCCGCCGAGGTGACCCGAGAGATCGCCGCCGCCATACCCACCCACAACACCTTCCACCCAGATGCCATGGTCGAACTGTTGAATCTGATGACCGACCAACGAGCACTGCGTCGACATCTCCCGCCCCATCACCGACGGCGCACTCCTACGTCGAGACGGCCGACCGGTGACCGAATCAGTTGCCGATCGGGCGCTCACCACCCCAGCCATCCTCGCCCAAGAACAACGGCTGCTGGCGTGGGCCGAACGCAGAATGGCCCACGACCCCACCGAATCCCCCCAAGCCGTACACCGCTCACCAGTCGAGTTGACCGGACCCCAAGCCGAGACCGCCGCCGCCGTCGCAGGCGACGCCGACCTGGTCCTCGTGGTCGGCCCCGCCGGCACCGGCAAAACAACCGCCCTCACCCCAGCTGTCGCCCAACTACAAGCCGACGGGCGGCCGGTATTCGGTCTCGCCCCATCAGCCGCCGCTGCGGATGTGCTCTCAACAGAGACCGGCGTGGTGGCCGACACCATCGACAAGCTGCTGTACGAACACAATGCAGATCGGCCGCCCGATCACCGCTACGACCTCCCTGCCGGATCGACCATTACTGTTGACGAAGCCGCCATGGCAT
>QIIW01000063.1 GCA_003231645.1 Acidimicrobiia bacterium
ACGAACCGCGATCTCCGGCCGCGAGATGGGTCGCGGCGTGATCATGTGATCAACGGTTCGCAGGGCACCGTGATCGCTGTCAAGGGCACCCACCGGGCTCCGAGTCTACTGGTCGACTTCGACGGGCTCGGCGTGATCCGGCTCCCGCACGAGTTCATCGCCGCCGAGGTCGGGCCCGGGCGTGGCGGTGGACTGACGCCGGGCTACGCGGTGACGTCGTTCAAGGCTGAAGGCCAGACCTACGGGGCAGGCCGCAACCTCGCCGCCCCAGGCGCGGTCAACACCGAGGGAATGTACGTGGCCCTCACCCGGGGCCGCAACAACCAGCGCACCTACACCATCGACCCTGCCGCTCTTCTCCAAGAACGCTCAGAGCTACCGGTCGTGGCCGATGACCGCGCCGCTCTCGAAGCCTTGAGTCGGGCGCTCTCGAAGAACCGCGGTGCCGATCTCGCGACCGTCGTTGATCCGAACGCGGCCGGGATCGGTGTTGAGGCGGCGCGTCCGCTTGGCGATATCAGTGGCCGCGCTCTCAGCCTCGCCGAGATGCGGATCTCGGGTGGAGCGACCTACCACCCGGACCCGGTCACCGTCGCCGCGCTCGGGCCACGACCCCCGGCCGGGGCGCATCGCCAGGTTTGGGATCACGCCGTCAGCCAGACCGCCCTCTACCGAGTTCGCTACGACACGAACACGGTCACCCTCGCAGGATCGGTCCAACCGGCAAGGGCAGGCGACGGCCCTCAACGCCATGACCACTACGACCAGGTCCGGGCCGCCATCGCGGCCGCTGACGCCCAACAGTTCGCCGGCAAGTCATTCGGCGACGTGCTGAGAGAGCGCCACGAAGCCAAGACCTCGCTCACCGATGGTCCGAGCCGCAGGTTGGAGCAGGCCAAGGACCGCCTCGTTGGTGCCGAGCACGACCTGACCGACACACAAGTGCAGCTCGATTCGGCCCAGCACTCAAGTGAAATGTTCCAAGTGAGCGGCCGACCTCGGCATCGGGATCGCAGCGCCATCGAGACCGCACGACACAACCTGGTCGCCGCCACCCAGGCCGCTACCAAGGCCGAAACGGTCCTGGACCGTGCCACGCGGCGACTGGAAAGAGCCCACGGCAACAACATCGGCAACGTCATCGCAGAGGCCCGCGTCGCCGCGGCCGACCGGTCGATCGATCGCCACATCGCAGCGGCCGTTCGGCGACCCGCGGACTACATCGTCGACACCCTCGGCAAACGACCCAGCAAAGACGTCGACGCCCGCCGCTGGGACACAGCCGCAGGCCAGATCGAAACCTACCGACACCACCACCTCGGCTACACGCCCAAGCACGGCGCCTTGCCCGGTGAAGGACTCACGGCCGCCATCGGCCCCCAACCCGACATCCAAATCAGGCTTCGGTTCTGGAAACAGACCCACCGCCAGATCGAACAACACCAGAAATCGGGTTGCAGATAGCCCGATGAGCCGCTCCCCCAGCACCGCCGCGAAGAGCGAACTGGCCTTCGAGCTACCGCCAACTCCGACGCTGACACCCGCCCTCGCGAACGCGCTGCTCACGGCCATCAACAACTCAGCGCTTCAAGAAGAGGCAGCGGCTGACCCGGTCGCCGGTTCGTGTCACAGGCCTGTTATAGCCTCATGACCGTGAAGAGCTTCGCGTTCTACGGCCGGGTCAGTACCGAAGACCGCCAAGACCCGCGATCAAGTCGAGCCTGGCAACTCAGCCGATCCAACGATCTTCGACATCGGCCAATCCCGCTCCCTACCCTGGCAACGCCGACCCGAAGCAGCACGGCTACTCACCGCCTTGACCGACCAGCGCCGCGGCTTCACCGGCGTGGTCATCGGCGAACCTCACCGAGCGTTCAGCGGCAACCAATTCGGACTCACATTCCCGCTGTTCGTTCACCACGAAGTCGAACTGTGGGTGCCCGAGATCGGCGGGGCCATCGACCCCGACTCCGAAGCCCACGACCTCGTCATGACCCTTTTCGGCGGGATGAGCAAAGGCGAACGCAACCGCATCAGAACCCGCGTCCGCACCGCCATGAAAGTCCAAGCACGAGAAGGCCGTTTCCTCGGAGGCCGCCCGCCCTACGGCTACCAACTCGCCGACGCAGGCGAACACCCCAACCCCGAGAAAGCCCGAGTCGGTCAACGACTGCACCGCCTCGAACCCGACCCCGTCACCGCCCCGACCGTCAAGCGCATCTTCGAAGAGTTCGTCGCCGGGTCCGGCTACGCCCGCCTCGCCCAAGAACTCACCGAGCAAGGCATCCTCTCCCCCTCCGCGCACGACCCAGAACGCAACCGCCACCGCGCCTCCTCCGGCGGCGCCTGGGCCAAGTCCGCCATCAAGGCCATCCTGCAGAACCCCCGATACACCGGCCACGAAACATGGGCCAAACAACGCCGCGACGAAGTCCTCCTCGACGAACACAACGTCGCCCTCGGCCACACGACCAAACTCCGCTGGAACGCCCGAGCCGACTGGATCCACAGCGCCGAACCCACCCACACCCCGCTCATCTCCGCCGAGCTTTTCGACCAAGCCCAGAACATCATCGGCTCCGCCACCCGCCCGAGCACAGGCAACCGCAGAACACCGAACCCGTACCTGCTCAAAGGCATGGTCCGCTGCTCGATCTGTGACCGCAAGATGCAAGGCAACCAGCTCCGCG
>QIIW01000084.1 GCA_003231645.1 Acidimicrobiia bacterium
CTGCGTGAACTCGGCAACACCCAGTCCGCGTGCGGTCCCTGCCGATGAACCGAGACGCATGCCGGACGTGACCCTCGGCGACTCGGGATCGTCGGGGACACCGTTCTTGTTCGCGGTCAGTCCGGAACGCTCCAGCACGTCGGATGCAGCTGCACCCGTCAGGCCGAGTGGTCGCAGATCAACGAGCAGGAGCGGCGTGTCGGTGCCACCGGTCAACACCGTGACGTCGCGTTCGACCAGCGCTGCGGCCAGGGCCCGTGCGTTGTCGAGTACACCCTGTGCGTACGTCGCGAACTCAGGGTTCATCGCCTCATGGAACGCCACCGCCTTGGCTGCAACAGCGTTGAGGATCACCGATCCCTGGACGCCGGGGAACACCGCCGAGTTCAGCTTGCGATCCAGGTCGACACGATGCGACAGGATGAACCCACCCCGAACGCCACGCAGGTTCTTGTACGTCGTTGCCGTGACGACGTCGGCAACCGGCACCGGGTCGGGCGGCACCGGGTCGGGGTGCAAACCGGCGGCCACGAGACCGGCCCAATGTGCCATGTCGACGAGCAGGATCGCCCCGACCTCGTCGGCCACGGAGCGGAAACGGTCGAAGTCGATGGCGCGAGGGTACGCGGAGCCCCCGGCGATGATGAGCTTGGGTGACCTTGCCCTGGCGGTCTCTGCCATCGCGTCGTAGTCGAGGAGCCCGTCGACTCCGACGCCGTAGCTGGCGATGTCGAACCACTTCCCCGAGATGTTCGGCCCGGCACCGTGACTGAGGTGGCCACCCGACGACAGATCCATCGAAAGGACCGTGTCACCAGGGGCGAGAAACGCAAGAAAAACGGCGAGGTTCGCCTGGGACCCTGAGTGCGGCTGCACGTTGGCATAGGCGGCACCAAAGAGCTCCTTGGCGCGTTCGATCGCGAGTGTCTCGATCCGATCGGCGTACTCTGCACCGCCGTAGTACCGGCCACCGGGGTACCCCTCGACGGTCTTGTTGACCATCGGCGATCCGATCGCCTCGAGGGTCGCCAGGCTGACGAGGTTCTCGGATGCGATCAGCTCGATGCCGTTGCGTTGGCGGGCGGTCTCCGCTTCGAGTGCCGCATAGATCTCAGGATCGACTTCGGCGAGCTTCCCGGTGAAATGGTTCATGGCGATCCGTCCTCGTCTCTCGTCGTTGGAGCTCCACGGTGTGTACCGGCGGCCTCTCGCACCGGCACCGCCCGCATCGTAACGACGGCGCTGCGGGCCGAAGTCTGGAGGTTCTCAGACACCGGAGCCACCCAGCGGCAACAGTGATGCCGCTCGCCGGCACGACGCGAGACAGCGCCTGTGCCGATCCCGGCGGCTTCCGTGCTGGTGCAAGCAAGAGGATGGCGATCGCATCGATGAGCCGCCGAACGGCCGTTAGCCTTCTCCCTGCTCGTCACCCGTGAGATCGGTTATTGGTATGGGCGTCAACTCGACAAGTGAACGCGGGGTCCTCGCGTCCGTTCGCCCCCTCTTCGTCGGGCTCGCCCTCCTGATGATCGGCAAC
>QIIW01000048.1 GCA_003231645.1 Acidimicrobiia bacterium
GGCAGTACCGGAGCCAACTGTCCACGCGCCGTCGGTGGAGCGCGCGCCGTCAAGTGGGATACCTTGATCATGGTTTCCGCCACCTGCCAGAGCATAGGCCTGTTCTGGAAGCCGATCGGTGCGGCAGCGGACGGGATCCTCGAGATCACGACCACCAAGGATGTCAGTGACCCACGCTGGGCCGACGACCCATGGATCAAACGGGTACGCAAGCAACTCACCGCCGCCGGCATCGACCCCGGGTCCGCCGTCTACGCGACCGGATACGTGTTCGCCCAGGTACTCGACGCCACCCTGCGTCAGGCCGCGGCAACGCCCGAGGGCCTGAACCGGGCCACTGTCGCCCAGGCCGTGTGGCAGATGAACTACGAGTTCTCCGCGAGTCTGCCCGGTGCCACGTCCAAGACCGATGGCGCCAAGGACGCTTACCTCACCGAGGCCGGCGAGATGAGCAGGTTGGCCTGGGACCCGGCAACCAAGACAGCTACCTGGACGCCAGTGGGTACCCTGATCAACGAGGAGGGCCAGCTCGGCCACTTCACCGGCTGAGCGGACTCTCTGAGCAACCGCGATCCGAGGGAGTCGGCCAAAGCCGGCTCCCTCGGTTGTTTTCGTCAGGACCAGGTCCTGGGACCGGGCCGGCCTCAGCCGAGTGTTGTCGGGCCGAGCCGGCCGATCACTTTGGCGGCGACGCGGTGACCGGCATTGGTGGCCGACACGGCATCGGCACCAATCGATCCCGAGGAGAGGGACCACCATGAAAAGGAACATATCTGAGAAGAAGCTGCGCGTCGTTGATGACGGCGTCAACGAGGCCGGCGGGGAGGTGTCGCGGTTGCCTGATGAGGTGCAGCTGGCGTTGCGGAGGTTGCCCGTGAGGGGCTGTTGGCGTTGTCGGTGACGGCGGGGTTGGCGGTGCTGGGTGAGATGATGGAGGCCGAACGAACGGCTCTGTGCGGCCCGGTGAACGCGAAGGTTCCGGGGCGTGAGTTTGTGCGGGGAGGATCGACCGCGACGTCGGTCGTGTTGGGCGGTCGCAAGGTCCCAATCCGACGCCCTCGGGTCGCGGCAACGGACGGATCGGCGGAGCCGCCGTTGGAGACGTTCGAGACGGCGTCGTCGGTGGACTTGTTGGCCCAGGTGGCGATGGAGCGAATGTTGGCGGGGATCTCGACTCGCAAGTACCGCCGAGCGAACGAACCCATGGGCCACGACGTCGCCGAGGCGGCTACCGGGGAGTCGAAGTCGTCGGTGTCGCGCCGGTTCGTCACCGGCACCAAGACGGCGCTGGCCGACCTGTTGGGCCGGGACCTCTCTGAGTTGGAGGTGGCGGTGTTGATGGTCGATGGCGTCGACTTCGCCGGCGAGACCTGCGTCGTAGCCATGATCATCACAACCGATGGCACCAAGGTCCCGGTCGGGTTGCGCCACGGTGACACCGAGAACTCCACGCTGGTGACCGCGATGCTGGCCGATCTCGTCGCCCGGGGCCTGGACTACTCCGGGGGCCTGTTGGTGATCATCGACGGGGCCAAAGCCCTCGCCGCGGCGGTGCGCAAGGTGTTCGGCGACTACGCGGTCATCGGTCGGTGTCAGATCCACAAGCAGTTTGCCGAAGAAGGAACGGGACCGGGTCCGGCGCCGCCTCGCCGAGGCGTTCAACCACCCCGACCCCGACCAAGGTCTGGCCAACGCCCGGCGTCTCGCGGCTGAGCTCGACAAGACCTACCCCGACGCCGCCGGCTCGATCCGAGAAGGACTCGAAGAGATGTTCACCGTTCGCCGCCTCGGCGTGACCGGCACCTTGTTGCGCACGTTGATGTCGACGAACCCGATCGAGTCGATGATCTCGATCGGCCGGACCACGTGTGGCAACGTGAAACGATGGCGCGACGGCGAGATGCGCAGGCGTTGGTGCGCAGCCGGGATGCTCGAAGCCGAGAAGTCGTTCCGAAGGGTGAAGGGCTACCGGCAGATGCCGGCCCTGATCGCCCAACTCCGAGCTCACGCAGCCCGCGTCGCCGAGACCGAATCCGACATTGTCACAGACCCATGCGATACTGAACAGAACCCGATCGCTGCATGACCAACGGGACCACCACCCGCAGCGACATCAGCAGCTGATGGGACATCCTC
>QIIW01000083.1 GCA_003231645.1 Acidimicrobiia bacterium
CCCGGATCGCCGAGTTGTTGGCGACCGTGGTCGGCCAGGACCTCGAACAAGACGATGACACCGGCCGGTTCCGGATCGCCCGCCGGGTGGCCCCCGACCGGGTCATTTCCACGGTTGATCCCGATGCCCGCCACGGCCACAAGACCGCCTCTCGGGGCTTCGACGGCTACAAGGGACACATCGCGGCCGATCCCGATTCGGAGATCATCACCGACACGACCGTCACCGCGGGCAACGCCGGTGACGCATCGGTGGCCGAGGATCTCAACCGCGACAGCCCAGCCGGCGACGACAACGCGACCGTCTATGGCGACTCCGCGTATGGGACCGGCGAGTTCCAACGGCATCTCGAAGACAACGACATCAATTCCGGGTGCCGGACCCAGCCGCCGTCGGCGCCCAAAGGCCGGTTCGCCAAGAACCGTTTCGACATCGACCTCGAAACCGACACCGTCACCTCGTCGAGATCCGCCGCGGCACCGACGGCGGCGGCATCGCCTACTTCGCCGACGCCTGCACCGGCTGCGGTCTGCGAGAGGCGTGCACCGAAGCGGCCGGCGGGCGGACCATCCGAGTCGGGATCCACGAAGCCGTCCTCGCCCGAGCCCGCCAACGACAACAGGCCCCCGAATGGCAAAACGACTACCGGGCGACACGACCCAAAGTCGAACGCAAACTCGGTCACCTCATGCGCCGACGACACGGCGGACGGCGCGCCCGCGTTCGAGGCAGACCCAAAGTCGACGCCGACTTCAACCTGCTCGCTGCCGCCGCCAACCTGGCGCGACTTGGCGTGCTCGGACTTCACTTGAGCCCGGACGGATGGGCCGTCAACTAACAAGAACCCAACGCCACCCCTCGACCGTGTGTGACAAAACCACCAACACCCCCCACGACACACCCGAAAGCCCAGACCCGACCGCGTCCATCACACCAACACCGAGCCCGCCACCACCAAAACCGGCCGACATGACCCTCACCGTTCGACACCAGCCACCTAGGGACGCCGATGTCGGGTCTGGGGTGGACGTTGAAATCGACCTATGTTCTGGCCCGGGAGCTGAGAGGCCAGGGGTATCGGGTTTCCGCGGAGCTGGTGCGTCGCTTGTTGCATCAGATGGGGTATTCGTTGCAGGCACCGGCGAAACAGCTCGAGGGCAGCAGCCATCGGGATCGTGACGGCCAGTTCCGGTACCTCAACGATCAGGTCACCGACCGGCTTGCTGGGGGCGAGCCGGTCATCAGCGTGGACACGAAGAAGAAGGAGCTGATCGGCCGCTACGCCAACGGCGGCAGCGAGTGGCAGCCCGCGGGCGAGCCCGAAGAAGTCAATGACCACGATTTCCCTGATCGGGCGTTGGGCGAGTTCGCGAAAGCCATCCCCTACGGGGTCTACGACGTCGGCAACGACCAAGGATGGGTCAACGTGGGCGACTGCGCCGACACCGCGGAGTTCGCGGTCAACTCGATCCGACGCTGGTGGAACCAGATGGGCCGGGCCCGGTTCGGTAACGCCACCCGACTACTGATCACCGCCGATGCCGGCGGCTCCAATGGCTACCGGGTCCGCGCCTGGAAGAAACATCTCGCCGACCTGGCCGCCGAGACCGGCCTGAAGATCACCGTCTGTCACTACCCGCCGGGTACCTCGAAATGGAACAAGATCGAACACCAGCGTGTGGTGAG